>NZ_JAOTNW010000006.1:0-310881 GCF_036346515.1 Pseudomonas sp. AM4(2022) | reverse complement strand
AACGATATTGCCGCCTTCACCCACGGTAGTCGTGGCGGTCAGAACCACATCGACTTTGTCGATGGTGTCGTTAATCGTAGTGGTTGCGCCATTGCCCGCAACTTCCAGTTTTTCGAAGTTGCCGCCAGAAACGTCAGTGATCTTGACGGTTTGGGTGCTCTTATCGATAAACACGTCATCGGTAGGCGCAGGCACGGTTACAGTGCCAACAGTGTCCCCAGCCTTGATGGTGATCGACGAGCCGTTATCCAACTTCAAGGTAACGTCAGTACCGGCCTTGTTGCTCAAAGTTGCGGTGTAGGTGATCTGGCCACCTTCGTTCACTGCGCTTGGTGCAGTCAGCGTGACAGTCGTAGTGTTATCGGTACCCGGTGTGTCAGTTACAGTTGTAGTGACTTTATCGGTCCCTGGAACCAAATTCTCGAAGTGCTCGCCGCCAGTCACACCTTGGATGGCGGTAGTGACGGTCTGGTCGCCTTTGTACACATCATCCGGTGCAAGAACCGACACGCTAGCGCTGGATTCGTTAACACCGATAGTGATGGTTTTGCCGTTATCCAATGTCACGGTGAGCGGGTTGG
The DNA here is from genome assembly GCF_036346515.1 of Pseudomonas sp. AM4(2022). Classification (NCBI taxonomy): domain Bacteria; kingdom Pseudomonadati; phylum Pseudomonadota; class Gammaproteobacteria; order Pseudomonadales; family Pseudomonadaceae; genus Pseudomonas; species Pseudomonas sp. AM4(2022). The sequence goes on along the minus strand of NZ_JAOTNW010000006.1, from coordinate 310,300 downwards.
TGATGTTAGTCACCGGCGCACCGTTTTTATCCACAAGGCTGGCGGTGTAGACGATGTTGCCGCCTTCGCCAACGGTAGTAGTCGCCGTCAGGACCACATCAACCTTATCGATGGTGTCGTTGATGGTGGTGGTCGCACCGTTGCCTGCAACTTCCAACTTCTCGAAGTTGCCGCCAGTGGTTTCAGTGATCTTGACGGTCTGGGTGCTCTTATCGATGAACACGTCATCAGTAGGCGCAGGGACGGTCACGGTGCCTACGGTGTCGCCAGCTTTGATCGTGATCGAAGAGCCGTTATCCAACTTCAGGGTGACGTCAGTACCGGCCTTGTTGCTCAAGGTCGCGGTGTAGGTGATCTGGCCACCTTCGTTTGCTTCGGACGGAGCCGTTAGTGTAACGGTAGTAGTGTTATCGGTGCCCGGAGTGTCCGTCACAGTCGTGGTGACTTTATCGGTGCCAGGCACCAGGTTCTCAAAGTGCTCGCCACCGGTCACACCCTTGATAGCGGTGGTGACGGTCTGGTCGCCCTTGTAGACGTCATCCGGCGCTACCGTGGTAACGGTGCCACTCGACTGATTCACACCGATGGTGATGGTCTGACCGTTATCCAGCGTAACGGTGAGCGGGTTGGTGATGTTAGTCACCGGTGTACCGTTTTTATCCACAAGGCTGGCGGTGTAAACGATATTGCCGCCTTCACCCACGGTAGTCGTGGCGGTCAGGACCACATCGACCTTATCGATGGTGTCGTTGAACGTGGTAGTCGCACCGTTGCCCGCAACTTCCAGTTTTTCGAAGTTGCCACCTGTGGTTTCGGTGATCTGAACGGTCTGCGTGCTCTTGTCGATGAACACGTCATCAGTCGGTGCAGGCACGGTCACGGTGCCGACAGTGTCGCCAGCCTTGATGGTGATGCTTGAGCCGTTATCCAACTTCAACGTGACGTCAGTACCGGCCTTATTGCTCAAGGTCGCGGTATAGGTGATCTGGCCACCTTCATTTGCTTCAGAGGGGGCGGTCAGTGTCACAGTGGTGGTGTTATCGGTGCCCGGAGTGTCCGTTACAGTTGTAGTGACTTTATCGGTACCTGGAACCAGATTTTCAAAGTGCTCGCCACCGGTCACGCCGCTGATAGCAGTAGTGACGGTCTGGTCGCCTTTGTAGACATCATCCGGGGCGACGTTGGTAACGGTGCCACTCGACTGATTCACACCAATGGTGATGGTTTGACCGTTATCCAGCGTAACGGTGAGCGGGTTGGTGATGTTAGTCACCGGCGCACCATTTTTATCCACAAGGCTGGCGGTGTAAACGATAGTGCCGCCTTCGCCGACGGTGGTGGTGGCAGTCAGAACCACATCGACCTTATCGATAGTGTCGTTGATGGTGGTGGTCGCACCGTTGCCTGCAATTTCCAGCTTCTCGAAGTTGCCGCCAGTAGTCTCGGTGATCTTGACTGTCTGGGTGCTCTTGTCGATAAACACGTCATCAGTCGGCGCAGGCACGGTCACGGTGCCGACGGTGTCGCCTGCCTTGATCGTGATCGAAGAACCGTTATCCAGCTTCAACGTAACGTCGGTACCCGCCTTGTTGGAAAGCGTAGCGGTGTACGTAATTTGCCCGCCCTCATTCGCCTCGGTCGGCGCAGTCAACGTCACGGTGGTGGTGTCGATCGAATCGGTGATCGTGGTGACTGCCGGTGTGGTACTCGGCACCAGGCTTTCAAAATTGCCGCCAGTCGCGCTGGTAATGGTGGTGCTGACCGTGCTGCCGTTGACATAGACATCGTTGGGCGCCGTGTCTACGACCACGCTGCCGACGGACTCGCCGGCCTTGATAGTGATCACCGAGCCATTGCTCAAGGTGACGTTCACCGGGGTTTGTGCCGGGTTGGTCAGCGTGGCGGTGTAGGTGATCTGACCGCCTTCGGTCACGGTCGAACCTGCGGTCAGGGTGACCGTGGTGGCATCGATCGAATCAGTAATGGTGGTGACTGCCGGCGTGGTGCTCGGTACCAGGTTTTCGAAGTTGCCGCCGGTTGCACCGGTGATGGTGGTGCTGACGGTCGAACCGTTGTTGTAAACGTCGTTGGCCGGAGTATCGACCACAACGGTGCCTGTCGACTCGCCCGCCTTGATGGTGATCACCGAGCCATTGCTCAAGGTGACGTTCACCGGGGTTTGTGCCGGATTGGTGAGGGTGGCGGTGTAGGTGATCTGGCCGCCTTCGGTCACGTTGCCGTTGGCTGTGAGGGTAACGGTGGTGGTGTCGACCGAATCGGTAATGGTGGTGACCGCCGGCGTGGTGCTCGGTACCAGGTTTTCAAAGTTGCCGCCGGTTGCACCGGTGATGGTGGTGCTGACGGTCGAACCGTTGTTGTAAACGTCGTTGGCCGGAGTATCGACCACAACGGTGCCGGTCGACTCACCCGCCTTGATGGTGATCACCGAGCCATTGCTCAAGGTGACATTCACCGGGGTCTGCGCCGGGTTGGTCAGGGTGGCGGTGTAAGTGATCTGACCGCCTTCGGTCACGCTGCCGTTGGCTGTCAGGGTAACGGTGGTGGTGTCGACCGAATCGGTAATGGTGGTGACTGCCGGCGTGGTGCTCGGTACCAGGTTTTCAAAGTTGCCGCCGGTTGCACCGGTAATGGTGGTGCTGACGGTCGAACCGTTGTTATAGACGTCGTTAGCCGGAGTATCGACCACAACGGTACCTGTCGACTCGCCAGCCTTGATGGTGATCACCGAGCCATTGCTCAAGGTGACGTTCACCGGGGTTTGTGCCGGGTTGGTCAGCGTGGCGGTGTAGGTGATCTGGCCGCCTTCGGTGACGGTCGAGCCAGCGGTCAGAGTGACCGTGGTGGTGTCGATGGTATCGGTGATCTGCGTCACGGCCGGGTTAGGGTCGATGGTTAATACCAGGTTGCCGCCGCCGGTGGTACCGGTAACGCCGACGCTGATCTGGCCCGGGTCGATGTACGGGCTGTCATTAGGGGCCAGAGGTACATTCACGGTGCCGGTCAACTGGCCCGACGGGATGGTAATCACCGCGCCATTGGTCAAAGTGACGGTCAGATCGCTGGTGGAAGGCCGGGTCACGGTGGCGGTGTAGGTCAGCACGCCGCCCGCTTCGGTGATGGTTGGCGTCGCGCTCAGGGTCAAGGTCGAAGGCTGCAGCACTTGGTTGCCCGAGTCCGCCGAGCCTGGTGCTCCGCTCAGGGCGTTGAGTGCTGAAGTGCCTTGGCCGATAGGGGCGGTGGGGAAGCCGATGGTCGGGTCTACACGGCCGGCGGTCGCATCCAGCACCACAAAGCTGTGGCCACCTCCGGCGGCGCCGTTGCCGGCAGCGTTTGCGCCTGCGGCAGTGGCTTCCAGGTCGGTGGTCGGGTCGGCGCCGGCGGCGATGGCTTGTTGCAGCTCGGCCACCGATGGCGCGGCTTGCTCGCTGGCCGCTGCCAGGTCGGCGGTGGAGTCCGGCATATCGGCGCTCCACTGGGTGTCACGGCCCAGGTCCAGGATGCGACCGTCGGCCAGTTCCAGGCTCACGGCGCCCGACATACCGGTGTCAATCTGGTCGCCCGCGAATAGGCGATCACCTTCTACGAGGACGCGACGAGCACCTTCCGGAGAAATTACGAAAACTTGACCAACAATGCTTTTGACGGTGGCAACAACACTGCTCATTAAAATTTTCTCCGGCGATCCGTTTCGACAAATCCATTTCGCAGCACACTATTAGCGCTGCCAATCTGGGGGCGTAGTCTATAAATGCATTGACGTCAAATATTTGGCTTGATTTTTTAGCTATCTAGTTTGTGCCAAACTATTGACCTTATGGTCGCCATCCTAAACAATCGCCCTAGTAATGTCACATTGATATTTATGCGGCGAACCGTCCTACATGTGTGAAGCAGTTCCGCTTTTCGAACTTTCCGACGTACGGTCATTACGGTAGCCATTATCCGACGCAGCGGTGCTAATCGCTGTGATTTAAGACAAGAAGTCTTGGGGAAATTTTAAATGCGTCTGCACCTGTTCAAGGCAATACCGTTCGCTCTCGCCGCCAGTTTCGTACAAGCCCAGACACTGCCCCAAGCCATGCAACAGGCATTGGATGTACACCCGGAAATCCAGGCGGGTGTTAACAGCCGCATCGCCGCCGATTACCAATTGCGCGCCGCACAAGGTGGCTACCTGCCGCGTGTTGACCTGAACGCCGGTTACGGCCGCCAAGGAACCGACAACGCCACCACCCGCGCCAACAACCCTGGCGGCAATCACTGGGACACGCTCAATCGCGGCGAATCCAGCCTGCGTCTGCAGCAAATGATTTTTGACGGTTTCGCCACCTCCAGCGAAGTCGGGCGTCAACAAGCCAACGTTAATTCCCGCGCTTACTCTTTGCTCGGGACTTCCGAGCGCACCGCGCTCACCGTTGCCCAGGTTTACCTGGAAGTATTGACCCGTCGTGAGTTCGTACGCCTGGCCGAAGACAACCTGCGCAACCACGAGCGCATCTACGACCAGATCAAGTTGCGCACCGAGCGCGGCGTCGGCAACGGTGCCGACCAGGACCAGGCTGAAGCCCGCCTGGCCCAGGCCCGTAACAACTTGATCACCGAGCAAACCAACCTAGCCGACGCGCAGGTCAACTACCTCAGCGCCGTAGGCCAGATGCCAGACCAACTCGAGCGCCCAGCCCCGTTCATGGCCATGCTGCCGGCAGACCTGAATGAAGCCCGCCGCCAGATGCTCGATAACAGCCCGATCCTGCGCTCGGCCGAGTCGGATATCTCCGCCGCCGAGAAGCAGTACGAAGCCGCCAAGTCCACCTTCTACCCACGCTTTGACGCTGAACTGGGCACCAACGCTGACAACAACGTCTCCGGTGACCCCAACCACAGCAATGGCTGGGAAGCCATGGTGCGCATGCGCTTCAACCTGTTCGCCGGTGGCAGCAACAAGGCCGACCTGCAGTCGAAGTCCTACCAGGCCAACCAGGCGCTGGACATTCGCAACAACGCCTTGCGCCAACTCAATGAAGAGCTAGGCTTGGCTTGGAACGCCCTGAACAACGCCAACGCGCAATTGCCGGTTGCCCAGCAGTACGTGGATCACAGCACCCGCGTACGTACGTCCTACCAGCAACAGTTCAGCCTTGGTCAACGTACCCTGTTGGATTTGCTCGACAGCGAAAATGAATTGTTCACCGCTTCCCGCCGCCTGGAAGAAATCAAGAACATTCAGTTATTTACTCAGTACCGAATCAAGGCGACCATGGGCGAATTGCTCAAGAGCCAGGGAGTGGTTGCACCAATGGCCTCCGTCGTGCAGAACGACGTGAAACCTAAAGTCCAACTGCCTGGGATGAATTGAGCCACCCCAATAGCCCCATCTGTTAGTCGAGAGTGCCGCGCGTGGAACCTGAAGTCAGTCGAGTTCATCTCAGTCATGATCCACGCGCACTGCACGACGACCCGTTACTCGACGGGTTGTTGGCGCTCTGCGCCCTGCATCAAAAACCGGCCAGTGCGGCCATGCTCACCACCGGCCTGCCGTTGCCTTCGCAACGGTTGAGTGCCGAGTTGCTATCGCGTGCCGCTGCGCGTGCCGGGTTGCAAGGCCGGCTGCTGCAACGCAAGCTGGAACAGATCCCGACCATTGCACTGCCGGCGCTGCTGTTGCTCAAGGACGGTCGCAGTACCGTGCTGGTGGGCTGGGAGGGCGAAGATCAAGCGCGGATCCTGCTCAGCGAAAGCGACGGCGGTGAAGTGCTGATCAAGCGCGAAGCACTGGCCGACGACTACATCGGCAAAGTCTTCTTTGCACAGCCGCAGCACAAGTTCGACGTCAACCACGGCAGCCTGATTCCGCGGGCGCGCTCGTGGTTCCGTGACACCCTCATGCGTTCACGCTGGCTCTACACCGATGCCATCGCCGCCAGCTTCCTGATCAACATCATCGCCATGGCCGCGCCGCTGTTCGTGATGAACGTGTACGACCGCGTCGTGCCGAACCAGGCCACCGCCACGCTGTGGGTGTTGGCCGTGGGGATCTGTGGTGCCTACCTGTTCGACCTGATCCTCAAGAGCCTGCGCAGCCTGTGCCTGGACCTGGCCGGTAAAAAAACCGACCTGATCATCTCGGCCACGCTGTTCGAGCGCATCGTCGGCATGTCCATGAAATACCGCCCGGCGCGGGTCGGCAGCTTCGCGCAGAACATCCACGAGTTTCAAAGCCTGCGCGACTTCCTCGCGTCGCTGACCCTCACCAGCCTGATCGACCTGCCGTTTACGCTGCTGATCTTCCTGGTCATCGCCATCCTCGGCGGGCATCTGGTGTGGATCCCGGTGCTGGCGTTCCCGCTCGCCCTGGGCATCGGCTACGCCTTGCAGAAGCCCCTGGTCGCGACCATGGAGCGCACCATGGCGCTGGCCGCCGAGCGCCAGTCGAGCTTGATCGAAACCCTCGCCGGGCTCGATGCGGTCAAGGTCAACAATGCCGAGAGCGAGCGTCAGTACGGCTGGGAACAGACCATCGGCACCCTGAGTCGGCTTGAGCTGCGGGTGAAGTTGCTGTCGGGCCTGTCGATGAACATGACCCTGCTGATCCAGCAACTGGCTGGTGTAATCATGATCGTGTTCGGCGTGTACCAGATCATCGACGGCAACCTCAGCATGGGCGGCCTGATTGCCTGCTACATGCTCAGTGGCCGCGCCTTGAGCCCGCTGGCCTCGCTGTCGGGCCTGCTGACGCGCTATCAGCAAGCCAAGGTCACCATGACCTCGGTGGACCAGATGATGGAGCTGCCCCAGGAGCGCAACTTCGAAGAGCGCCCCATGAGCCGTCGCACCCTGCAAGGCGCCATCGAGTGCCGGGGCCTGAACTTCACCTACCCGAACCAGCAGAACCTGGCGCTGAAAAACATCAACCTGGTGATCAAGCCAGGGGAAAAAATCGGCATCATCGGCCGCAGCGGCTCGGGCAAAAGCTCCCTGGCCAAGCTGATCGTAGGCCTTTATCAGCCCGACTCCGGCTCCTTGCTGGTGGACGGCGTGGATGTGCGCCAGATCGACGTGAGCGAGCTGCGCCATAACATCGGCTATGTCGCCCAAGACATTCAATTGCTGGCCGGCACCCTGCGTGACAACCTGGTCAGCGGTGCGCGCTACGTCGAGGATGAAATGGTGTTGCAAGCCGCCGAACTCGCCGGCGTGCACGAATTTGCCCGTCTGCATCCCCAAGGCTACGAACTGCAAGTCGGCGAGCGTGGGCAGAACCTGTCCGGCGGCCAGCGCCAGAACGTTGCCCTGGCCCGTGCGCTGCTGCTCAACCCGCCCATGCTGCTGCTGGACGAACCCACCAGCGCCATGGACAACACCGGTGAAGAACGCTTGAAGCAACGCCTGCAAGCCGTGGTGCAAAACAAGACGGTTGTGCTGGTCACGCACCGAGCCTCACTGCTCTCCCTGGTCGACCGCCTGCTGGTGGTCGACCGTGGGCAGATTCTCGCGGACGGCCCCAAAGCCGTGGTCATGGAAGCGTTGAAGAAGGGGCAGATCAGTGTTGCTTAACTCCATCAAGAGTGCAGTCGGCCGTTACTTCAAAGGTTCCGACTCGCTGCAGGGCCAGCCGCTGCCCGAGGTCAACAAGGCGCTGATCGAAGATGCGCCACGGGTGATTCGTCTGACCATCTGGGCGATCATCGCGTTCTTTGTATTTCTTGTGGTGTGGGCCGGTTTTTCCCAGATCGACGAAGTGACCCGTGGCGACGGTAAGGCGATTCCGTCGTCCAAATTGCAGAAAATCCAGAACCTGGAAGGCGGTATCGTCGCCGAGTTGTACGTCAAGGAAGGCCAGATCGTAGAGGCCGGCGCGCCGTTGATTCGCCTCGACGACACGCGGTTTGTCTCCAACGCCGGGGAAACCGAAGCCCTGCGCCTGGCCATGCAACTGCGCGTCGAGCGTTTGAGCGCGCAGGTGGATGACCGCCCGCTGAACATCCCTGACGACGTGCTAAAGGCCGCGCCGAGCCAGGCCGCCAACGAGCGCTCCTTGTATGAAAGCCGCCGCCAGCAGTTGAAAGACGAAGTCGGCGGTTTGCAGGAGCAACTGGTACAGCGCCAACAGGAACTGCGCGAGTTCACCTCCAAGCAGGGCCAATACCGCAGCCAGTTGTCCCTGCAACGCCAGGAAATCAACATGTCCGAGCCGCTGGTGGCCCAGGGCGCGGTGTCGCCGGTAGAAGTGCTGCGCCTCAAGCGCGCCGAAATGGAAACCCGCGGGCAGTTGGACGCCACCACCCTGGCGATCCCGCGTGCTGAATCGGCGATCAAGGAAGTGCAACGCAAGATCGATGAAACCCGCGGCAAATTCCGCAGCGAAGCCCTGACCCAACTCAACGAAGCCCGTACTGAACTGAACAAGGCCGAGTCCACCGGCCGCGCGCTGGAAGACCGGGTCAGCCGCACCCTGGTTACCTCGCCAGTGCGCGGGATCGTCAAGCAGTTGCTGGTCAACACCGTTGGCGGCGTGATCCAGCCGGGCAGCGACATGGTCGAAATCGTGCCGCTGGACGACACCCTGCTGGTAGAAGCCAAGATCCGCCCGCAAGACATCGCCTTCCTGCACCCAGGGCAGGAAGCGGTGGTCAAGTTCACCGCTTACGACTACACCATCTACGGCGGCCTGAAGGCCAAGCTCGAACGCATCGGTGCCGACACCATCACTGATGAAGACAAGAAGACCACCTACTACATGATCACTCTGCGCACCGACCGCAGCCACTTGGGCACCGATGAGAAGCCGCTGCTGATCATCCCCGGCATGGTTGCTTCGGTGGATATCATCACCGGCAAGAAAAGCATCCTCAGCTACCTGCTCAAGCCGATCATCAAAGCGCGGGCCGAGGCGTTGCACGAGCGTTGATTTTTATCGCTGGTACTGACGCCTTCGCGAGCAAGCCCGCTCCCACCTTGGAATGCATTCCAAATGTGGGAGCGGGCTTGCTCGCGAAAGGGCCATCAACGTCACCGCGTATAAAATGCCTACCTCAAAACGCCATATCAATATGCTCTAACGGTATTTAAAGTCCTGTTGTTATACCTATAAATTCACTCCCCTGTCCGCCGGGAATGAATCCAATGTCTGCCACCACCGCCCCCCAAACCTTCGACATCCGCCCCTTCCCCGGCAGTGTCGGCGCCGAGATCATAGGCCTGGACTTATCCCGCCCAGTCAACGACCACGACTTCACCCGCATCCACCGCGCACACCTGGACCACCACGTCATCGTGTTCCGCGACCAACGCATCACCCCCGAACAACAGATCGCCTTCAGCCGCCGTTTCGGTGTGTTGCAGATCCATGTGCTCAAGCAGTTCCTGTTGGCCAACCACCCCGAAATCCTGATCGTCTCTAACATCATCGAGAACGGCCAATCCATCGGCCTGGGGGATGCGGGCAAGTTCTGGCATTCGGACCTGTCATACAAAGAACTGCCCAGCCTGGGTTCGATGCTGCATGCCCAGGAACTGCCCTCTGAAGGCGGCGATACCCTGTTCGCCGATATGCACAAAGCCTGGGAGCAGCTGCCAGGCCACCTGCGCAACGCCGTCGAAGGGCGCAGTGCCGCGCATTCCTACACGGCGCGCTACAGCGAAACCAAATTCGAAGGCAACTGGCGCCCAACCCTCACCCCGGAACAGCTCGCCCAGGTTGCCGAAGTGGTGCATCCGGTGGTGCGCACCCACCCGGAAAACGGCCGTAAGGCGCTGTTTGTCAGCGAGGGCTTCACCACCCGTATCGTCGGCCTGCCCGATGACGAAAGCCGCGACCTGCTGGCCCAGCTGTACGCCCACAGCGTGCTGCCGGAAAACATCTACCGCCACCAGTGGCAGCCCCACGACCTGGTGTTCTGGGACAACCGCTCGCTGATCCACCTGGCCGCTGGTTGCCCAAGCCACCTGCGGCGCAAATTGTTCCGTACCACTATTCAGGGGGATGCGCCTTTCTAACCCGATAAAGCCTGCTAGGATTGCGCCCAGTTCACTCCCAACGGACCACGAGTGCTTGGCATGCAACTACCGGACATGAACCTGCTGGTCGCCCTCGACGCGTTGCTCGACGAGGGCAGTGTGGTGGGCGCGGCGCGGCGGATGAACCTCAGCCCGGCCGCCATGAGCCGCACCCTCACGCGTATTCGTGAAGCGGTCGGTGACCCGATCCTGGTACGTGCCGGCCGTGGCCTGGTGCCGACGCCCAAGGCGCTTGAGCTGCAAGGCCAGGTGCGCAATGTGGTGGAGCAGGCTGCGTTGTTGTTCCGTTCGGCGGACCAAGTCGATTTGAGCACGTTGCGCCGTCGTTTCAGTGTACGCGCCAATGACTTTTTCATCGGCGTGTATGGCGGGCGACTGTTCGACACCATGGAGCGCGTGGCGCCGCTGTGCGAGCTGCGTTTCGTACCCGAGGGCGACACCGACGATGAAGCCCTGCGCGAAGGGCGGTTGGACTTGCGGGTGAGCAACACCATGCCGGCCAGCCCGGAAGTGAAGGTGCAGAACCTGTTCTCCACCACTTTTGTCGGCCTGGCACGGCAAGACCACCCGTTGTTCGACGAAGAAATCACGGCGGCACGCTTTGCCAGCTATTCCCACATCAGCATCTCGCGCCGCGGCATCGCCCGTGGGCCCATCGATACTGCGCTGAACGAGCAGGGCCTGGAGCGCCGCGTGGCGATGATCGCGCCCGGCTTCCACGGCGCCATGTTCATGTTGCCGGAATCCGACCTGATCATGCCGGTGCCCAAGGAAGCGCTCCTGAGCGCCAAGCGTCTGAACTTGCCATTGCGTGCATTCCCATTGCCGATCTCGTTGCCGACGCTGGTATTGGCCCAATCCTGGCACCCGCGCTTCGACAAAGACCCCGCGCACAAATGGCTGCGTGAAACCATGCGCGAGAGCTGTCATGCCACGTGGCTTGAAGCCCAGCCGGTATAAAGCCAACGCAATTAATGTGGGAGCTGGCTTGCCTGCGAAGGCGGCGTGTCAGTCACTGAATCTGTTACTGAGCTGGCGCTATCGCAGGCAAGCCAGCTCCCACAGGGTTCAGTGTTGATGTTCAAAGTTGCGTCTGACGCACTTATAACCTGCCAACAAGTAACTTTTTGTCATGAGAGTGCCCGATTAAACTGCTCAGGTATTTCTCATTCCGAGTTACCTGTTCATGACGTCCCTCGCTGCCCCCGTCCTCCAGGCCGCAGCCAAACCTACGGCCCTGAGCCCACCCGTATTCGGCCCACGCATCATCATCGGCTTGCTCGGCGTGTTGCTGGCGGTGCTGGTTTCCGGTCTCAACGAGATGGTCACCAAGGTTGCTCTCGCCGATATCCGTGGTGCGCTATACATCGGCTTTGATGAAGGCACCTGGCTGGTCGCCGCCTACACCGCCACTTCCGTGGCGGCCATGGCGTTTGCGCCGTGGTGTTCGGTGACGTTTTCCCTGCGTCGTTTCACGCTGTGCGCCATCGGCTTGTTCACCGTGCTGGGCATCCTCTGCCCGTTCGCGCCGAACTACGAAAGCCTGTTGCTGCTGCGTACCGTGCAAGGCCTGGCCGGTGGCGCGCTGCCGCCGATGCTGATGACCGTAGCGCTGCGTTTTTTGCCGGCCAACGTCAAGCTGTATGGCCTGGCCGGCTACGCCCTGACCGCCACCTTCGGCCCAAGCCTGGGCACCCCGCTGGCGGCGTTGTGGACCGAATACGTCGGTTGGCAGTGGGCGTTCTGGCAAATCGTCGGGCCCTGCCTGCTGGCGATGGGCGCCGTGGCCTATGGCATACCGCAGGACCCGCTGCGCCTGGAGCGTTTCAAACAGTTCAACTGGCGCGGCCTGCTGCTGGGCTTCCCGGCGATTTGCATGCTGGTGATCGGCTTGTTGCAGGGCAATCGCCTGGACTGGTTCGAATCGGGCCTGATTACCTTCCTGCTGTGTGGCGGCACAGTGTTGCTGGTGCTGTTCATGCTCAACGAATGGTCGCAGCCACTGCCTTTCTTCAACTTGCAGATGCTCGGTCTGCGCAACCTGGCCTTCGCCCTGATCGTGCTGGCCGGCGTGCTGATGGTGCTGACCTCGGTGATCATCATTCCGTCGAGTTTCCTCGCCCAGGTCCAGGGCTACCGGCCGCTGCAAACCGCGCCAGTGATGTTGTTGATGGCGCTGCCGCAGCTGATTGCGCTGCCGTTGGTGGCGGCGCTGTGTAACTTGCGCTGGGTCGATTGCCGCTGGGTGCTGGGCATTGGCCTGAGCATGTTGGTGCTGTGCTGCATCGGCAGTTCACACCTGACTTCGGCGTGGATTCGTGACGACTTTTATGGCTGGTACCTGCTGCAGATTTTCGGCCAGCCGATGGCCGTGTTGCCGCTGCTGATGCTGTCCACCGGCAGTATTCAACCCATCGAAGGGCCGTTTGCCTCGGCCTGGTTCAACACCGTCAAGGGCCTGGCCGCTGTGATCGCCACTGCGGTGCTGGATACATTGACCACCCAGCGCGGGCATTTTCATTCAACCATGTTGGTGGACCGCCTGGGCAATTCGCCCCTTGCCGACGCTGACGCGCCGGGCCTCGCCCACCGCGTGCACGAGCAGACCGTGGTGCTGACCTCTTCGGATCTTTACGTCGTCATGGCCGGTGTCGCGGTGGCGTTGATCCTGCTGATTTTCTGGATGCCCACGCGGATCTATCCGCCTCGCGCTCCGGCCTGACCACAAGGACTTTCCATGAAACGCAAAGACAAAATTGCCGTCTCCGTTATTGCTGTATTTGCCGTCGGCGTGCTGGTTTACCTGGTCGCCCCGGGCGTACTGGGCAGCAAGCACCAGAGCACCAACGACGCCTTCGTCGCGGCTGATTTCACCCTGGTCGCCCCCCGCGTTGCCGGTTTCATCAAGGAAGTGCTGGTGGAAGACAACCAGCGTGTCAAAGCCGGGCAACTGCTGGCGTTGATCGACGACCGCGATTTTCGCGCCGCCGCCCAGGCCGCCGATGCCGACACCCTGGTCGCCCAGGCCCAGCTGAAAAACGCCAGTGCGACCCTGGAGCGTCAAAGCTCGGTGATCGCCCAGGCCCAGGCCACCGTCGCAGCAGATCGCGCCGAAGTCGCCTTCGCCGAACATGAACTGAACCGCTACAACCACCTCGCCGGCGTCGGTGCCGGCACCGTGCAGAACGCCCAGCAAGCCAAGACTCGCATCGACCAGGCTACCGCGCGCCTGGCCAAATCCACCGCCGTGCTGGCCGCCGAACGCAAGCAGGTGGAGATCCTCACCGCCCAGCGTGACGCCGCCGAAGGTGGACTCAAGCGCGCCCAGGCCGCGCTGGAAATGGCCAGTTATCAGCTGTCTTACACGCGCATTGTCGCACCGGTGGACGGCATGGTCGGTGAACGTGCGGTGCGGGTCGGCGCCTATGTGACACCGGGCAGTAAAATCCTTGCGGTCGTGCCGCTGTCTGAAGCCTATGTGGTGGCCAATTTCCAAGAGACGCAACTGTCGCATATGCACGCGGGGCAAGCGGTGCAAGTCAGCGTCGACAGCCTTGACGGAGAACTGCTCAAAGGCCATCTGGAAAGCCTGGCGCCAGCCACGGGGGTGACCTTTGCCTCGGTCAAGCCCGACAACGCCACCGGCAATTTCACCAAGGTGGTGCAGCGTATTCCGGTGAAGATCGTGCTTGAGCCGAACCAGCCACTGACCGAGCGCCTGCGTGTTGGCATGTCGGTGGAAGCCAGCGTCGATACCCGGCCCGTCGCGCAACAACGTGAGGTGGCCCAGCAATGAGACACCTCGCCTGGCTCACCTTGAGCCTGATCAGTCTGAGTGCCTGCACCGTCGGCCCGGATTTCCAGAGGCCCCAGGGCCCGCAGATCAATCAGTGGAGCGAACCCCAGGGTCGCCAGGCCGCCAGCCGCGCCGTCAGCGACCCTTTGCAGGAGCGCTGGTGGGACGTGTTCCACGATGCGCAGCTCTCAGCCCTAACGCGTCGCGCCCTCAACGATAACCTTGACCTGAAACTAGCCAGCAGTCGCCTGCAACAAAGCCGCGCGATCCGCCAGGTGAGCACGGCCGAGCGCTACCCCAACATCGATGCCGGCGGTGCCTACCAACGCAAGCGCAACAGCGGCAAAGGCTTGAACGATCCTTCCGGCGAGAACGGCCGCTCGGCCTTCAACCAATGGGACATGGGCTTTTCGGCATCCTGGGAGCTGGACTTCTGGGGCCGGGTAAAGCGCGAGACCGAGGCCGCCGACGCCACGCTGGAAGTTGCCGAAAATGACCGTCGCGCCGTGTTGTTGTCGGTGCTGGCCGAGACTGCCCAGGACTATATCCAACTGCGCGGTGTCCAAAACACCCGCGCTGTCACCGAGCAAAACCTCGACGTTGCTCGCCACAGCCTCAAACTCTCGCAATTGAGGTTGGCCGACGGCGTGGCCACCGACCTGGATGTGGCCGAAGCCGCCGCTCAGGTCGCGGCAATTGAAGCGCGCCTGCCGGATCTGCAGCAGCGTCAGGACCAGTTGATCAACGCCCTGAGCCTGCTGATGGGCGAGCCACCCCAGGCGCTGTACGCGCAGCTGTCCAAAGACGCCCCTGTGCCGCAAACCCAGCGCCAGGTCGCGATCGGCCTACCCTCGGAACTCGCCGAACGCCGCCCCGACATCCGCCAGGCCGAAGCGCGCCTGCACGCCGCCACTGCCAGCATCGGCGTGGCCAAGGGCGACTTTTACCCGCGCATCACTCTGTCTGGCAGCCTGGGTTCCCAAGCCATGCAGCTCTCGGATTTCGGTTCCTGGGGTTCCCGCGCCTTTGCCTTCGGCCCGCAGTTGAGCCTGCCGCTGTTCAACGGCGGACGGCTGCAAGGGATGGTGGATTTACGGGAGGCCCAGCAACAGGAGGCGGCGCTGGCCTATCAGCAAACCGTGCTGCGTGCTTGGCATGAAATCGACGACCAGCTGACCCGCTACAACGCCAGCCAACTGCGCCGTGACAGCCTGGCTGAAGCCGTGCGCCAGAACCAGATCGCCCTCACCACCGCACAGCACCAGTATGTCGAAGGCGTGGCGGATTTCGTCAACGTACTCACCGTGCAGAGCGCGTTGCTGGCGACCCAGGAACAGTGGGTGGAGAGTTCCACCGGCGTGTCATTGGCCATGGTCGGGCTGTACAAAGCGCTGGGAGGAGGGTGGGAGTCGGTGTACCCGTTGCAGACCGCTGGGCGCTGAGCGACAAAGAGTTTTTGTCAGTCGCCAAATAAGATGTAATGATAATTGCTCTCAATAACACTTCTGAGCTTTTCATGGGCATCGCGACTGACGGCCAGCAACAGCTTCACATCCTGTACCGCGACCATCACGGCTGGCTGCAAGGCTGGTTACGAAAGCGTCTAGGCGACCGCGAACACGCCGCCGACGTAGCGCAGGACACCTTCCTGCGCCTGCTGGTTTCCGGTCGTTTCCCGGGCGACAAGGAAAGCCGCAGCTATTTGGCGCAGATCGCCCGCAACCTGGTGATCGACCAATGGCGCCGCCTGCGTATCGAGCGCGCTTACCTGGAAAGCATCGCGCACCTGCCCGAACCCGAGTCGCCGTCCCTGGAAACCCGTGCGCTCATTCTCGAAACCCTGATGCAGATCGACGCCATGCTCGACCGCATGCCCGACAAGGTGCGCCGTGCGTTTCTGCTGTCGCAGTTCGAAGGCTTGAGCTATGCGCAAATCGCCGAGCACCTGGGCGTCACCGTCAGCTCGGTGCAGAAGTACATGACCCGCGCCATCGTCGCCTGTTACCAGGTGGTCTACGAAGAATGACACACGACGCGCCCATCGCGCCGGCGATTGTCGAGCAAGCCAGTGAGTGGTTGATGCTGCAATGGGGCGGCGAACTGCAAGGGGAACAACGCCAGGCATTTGCCCAATGGCAGGCGGCCGACCCGGAACACCGCCGCGCCTGGCAGCGCTTGCAGCAACTGCAATATACCCTCGGCGGCGTACCCGCCGACAGCGCTCGCGCAGTATTGCGCGACTCTGCGGATACCCAGCGCCGTGCCGCGCTCAAACTGCTCGGCCTGCTGATGGTGGCCGGCGGCAGCGGCTACCTGGTGCAACGCAGCGAACCCTGGCAAGCGGCCTTCGCAGAACTGCGTACCGCCACGGGCGAAATTCGCCATATGACCTTGAGCGACGGCACGCAACTGGACCTCAACAGTGACAGTGCCGTAGACCTGCGCTTCAGTGCCTCCGAGCGGCGTATTCGGCTGATCCGTGGCGAAGTCCTGTTGACCAGCGGCCACGATGCCTCGCGCCCGTTGATCGTCGAAACGCCTGCCGGTGACGTGCAGGCGTTGGGCACACGTTTCGCGGTACGTGAACTGCCCGACGGCAGCCGTGTGGATTTGTACGAAGGTCGCCTGCGGGTCACGCCGTTGCAGGGCGCGTCTGTGCATATGCAGGCGGGGGACAGCCTGTGGTTCAACGCGCGCCAAAGCACCGCGTTGCCGACGGTGAGCACCAATGCCAGCAGTTGGACCGAGCATCGTCTGGTTGCCGAGCGCCAGCCGCTGGGTGAGTTCGTGGCGCAGCTGAGTCGCTACCGCCCGGGCCTGTTGCGCTGTGATCAAGCGGTGTCGAAGCTGCTGTTGACGGGCGTGTTCCCGCTGAACGATACCGATGCGATCCTGGCGGCCTTGGAGCGTTCATTGCCCGTGCAAGTGCAGGCGGTGACCCGTTACTGGGTAACGATCAAGGCGCGGGTCTGAAAATACTTTGTACAGGGCTTGTCGGTTTCTGCGACCCGTTCGGGATACCTCTTGAAAGCCAATCAAGAAGCGTTCTCACGGGGAGTCCTGCCATGTCGCACCACCCAATCCAACCTTTGGCCCGCGCGCTGCGTCGTGGCCTGTTTGCCGGCCTGCTGGCAACAGCTCCTGTACTGCCGAGCATGGTTCAAGCCGAAGAAAGCAGCGAAGCGCTGCGCAGCTATGACATCCCGGCGGGCAACCTCGACCAGGCGTTGAACCGTTTCGCCAGTGCCTCGGGCATCCTGCTGTCGGTTGACGCTACGCTCACCGAAGGCAAGCGTAGCGCCGGCTTGAAAGGGCGTTACGGCGTAGGTTCGGGGTTGCAGCGCTTGCTGGCGGGCAGCGATTTGGCGGCTGTGCAGTCCCAGGGCGGTTGGTCGTTGCAGGCCACTTCCGGCGACGGGGCATTGCAGTTGGGCGCGACCCAGATCAGCGGCCGGCAGGAGCAGGAAAGCGCCTGGGGCCCGGTGGACGGCATCGTCGCCAAGCGCAGCGCTTCGGGCAGTAAGACCGACTCGGCGCTGGTGGAAATCCCCCAGACCATCAACGTGATCACCGCCGCCGAGATCAAGGCACGTGGCGCCCAGAGTGTCACCCAGGCGTTGCTCTATACCCCCGGCATGAGCGCTGGTGGTTTTGCCGACCGAGTCAAATTGTTCGATGAGCCGACTTCACGCGGCTTCTCGCCCACGCCGCTGTACCTGGACGGCCTGCACCTGCCTTATGGTGGCGGCAGCACGGGCGGCGCGTTGCAGATCGAGCCGTATTCCCTGGAGCGCATCGAGGTGCTCAAGGGCCCGGCTTCAGTGCTTTACGGCCAGAACCAGCCGGGCGGTATCGTCAATATGGTCAGCAAGCGCCCCAGCGAAACGCCGATACACCAAGTGGTGCTGGAAGCCGGCACCTACGAACACAAAAGCGCCGCCATCGACCTGAGCGGCCCGCTGGATGAGGAGGGGCAGTTCCTCTACCGCCTGACCGGCCTGGCGAATGACGCGCAAGACGAAATCAATTACGTCGAAAACAAGCGCCAGTTCATCGCCCCCAGTTTCACCTGGCGTCCCAACGACGACACCAGCCTGACCCTGTTCGCCCAGTACCAGAAAGACAAAGGCGTGCCCGAAGCCCAAGGCCTGCCGGCGTCCGGCACGCTGTGGGACAACCCCAACGGCAAGATCAAGCGCGATGTGTTTATCGGCGAGCCGGGCGTCAACCAGTACAACCGCGAGCAATACGTGCTGGGCTACGAAGTTTCCCATCGCCTCAACGACATCTGGACGCTCAAGCAAAACGCCCGTTACGCCGAGGTCGACGACCGCTATACCGCGCCCTTGCACGGCTACCGCTTCGTCGCCAACCCAAACACCGGGGTGCAGGACCAACGCTATCTGCAGCGCTTCGGCGTGGACTGGTCGCAGACCAATAAAGTGTTCGGCGTGGACAGCATCGCCCAGGCTGAATTCGACACGGGCGCGTTGTCCCATACCTTCATCGCTGGCCTGGACTACTACCATTCCAACTCGCAGTTTCATGGCCTGTATGACCGCAATCCGCCGATCATCGACCTGTTCAAACCGGTGTACGGCCAGCGCTTGAACTTCGGTCAACCCTACCGCTGGGACCGCACCATTACCCAGACCGGTCTGTATCTGCAGGACCAGATCAAGCTGGATAAATGGGTGCTGGTACTCGGTGGCCGCTACGACTGGGCGAATGTGGTGAACAAGGAGCCAATACAGGACACCCGCTTTGCCAGCAAAGACCAAGCATTCACCGGCCGTGCGGGCCTGGTGTACCTGTTCGATAACGGCGTGTCGCCCTTCGTCAGCTATTCGGAATCCTTCCTGCCGCTGGCCGGCACCGATGCGAACCGAAAACCGTTTGAGCCGTCCACCGGCAAACAATACGAAGTCGGCGTGAAGTACCAGCCACCTGGCCAAAAGAGTTTTATCCAAGCCTCTGTTTACCAACTGGACCAGGACAATGTGCTGACCACCAACCCGGTAGACACCACCTTCAGTACCCAAAGTGGTGCGATGCGCTCGCGGGGTGTTGAACTGGAAGCCAAGGCCGTCTTGAGTGACGCCTGGGAAGTGGTTGCCTCAGCCGCACGCAATGACATCAAGTACACCAAGGACAACGACGGCCGCCAAGGTCGCCACCCGGCCGGCATTTCCCCACTCACCGCCTCGATGTGGGTCAACTACACCGTGTTGGGTGACACGCCGCTGGCCGGCCTGGGTGCGGGCCTCGGCGTGCGTTATGCCCGTCAAAGCCTGGGTGACTACTACGAAGGCGCCTTTAACGTGCCGTCCTACAGCGTCTACGATGCGAGCCTGAGTTACGACCTGGGTGCCTCGCCACTCAAGCTCAAGGGCGTGAAACTGGCGATGAACGTGCAGAACCTCACCAACAAGACCTACGTCTCGCAGTGCACCAGTGATTTGGATTGCTACTACGGGGAAGGACGCACGGTGGTATCGAGCCTGACGTACGATTGGTAACTAAGCGTTTACGTGACATTTGCCGCGGCGCGCACCCGTCAAGGGGGCGCTCTGTTGCCGCCCTACACGAGGTCGACTGCAAACCGGGTACACACATTGGAAAGCATGCGCACATCGGCACCGCTACAGCCTGCCGCTTCGAAAAAGCCGGAGGCTTCTCGCACGACGGCATACATATCCGTGACGATGGCCCTTGCTTCCTCCGCCCCCAACCCAAAACGTTCAGGCGTACTCAGCAAATTGCTGACAGACGATACCCTGCCTTCATTCCCGATGATCAACGCCTGCAAGCCTAGTTGCGTGGGGTGGGGCAGCACGTCAAATACTGGCGCAAGGGAATAGCCCGAGGCGCTGGTCAGCAGCAGTCCGGTTTGTTTCAGGTGGTCGTCGCTATTGCCGATCAGCACATTGAAGGCCATACGCTTGTAAAGCTCACGCATGTCAAAGGTGGCATCGTCGCAGACCTTCTTCAACACATCGGCGATTCTGGAATAGGAAACGGCACCGTCAGCCGCATCAACCCGCATTCTCGGCTTCTCAGTGCTTACCAAAGAGTTGCAGCTGACATAGTGCTCGCGACCAGCGCCTTCATGTCGGTCAAAACGCTCGACCATCAAAACCGGTTTGCCGGCGACCTCTACCAACTTGTGCCCGGCTGCGGGTAGACCTGCCGCATCCGCCATTTGAAGGCTGGCAAATTCAGCACGTGGTTGATCGAAAACATCGTCGCTACGGCCGAATTTAGCAATCCATTCCTTGCCTTCATGAGTCACGGTGACCTTCGGCCTGGCGCCGCCCATGGAGCTTCCAAACTCGAATAGCCGTGCGATTTCCACGGGCAGGTGGACGTCACCCTTCTCGACTCGATCAAGGCCCACCATGATTTTCTCAAGGTCTTCAAATTGCGGGGGTTGGTGCAGAGTCGGCAACAGGTTTCTTGACGCACTGAACAGCAGGCAGCCCACTCCCGCACCCCGCGAAGCAAGGAGCCATTCAACTTCGTTTTGTGGATGCTGTTTGTGGGTCGCCAGTAGAACACGCCGACCCCAATTGTCGGGCGTTGCGTCGTCGAGCACACCAAACATGCGTGTCGAGGAATACTGGTTAGGGGTCAGTGGCAGGCTAAGCGGGTCAATCGCAAATGCGTCGGGCCGCGCGAGCCAGCTGTTAGCGTAGCGAAAAACGAATCCATTCCCATGCATGGCCACTTCGCCCACTGGGACCGGGTCACCGACGCAGTGAGCTGAAAAGACAAAGGCATTACCAATCGGCTTCCAGGACATCGGATTCTCCTTCAGTGCGAATTCGCTCAGGCTCACGGGCAAGGCTCATGGTAATCCCAACCTGGTCAAGTTCTGGTGACGCAATGCTCGCCATACCTTCTTCCAGGTCCATCGCGCTAAGCACATTCATCAGCACGCCGAGGGATACGCCGGCCTCGCCCTGTCTCAGCCGCTGATACGTCTGCCGTGTAATGCCCGCCCGGTTGCATATGGTCGAGATTTTCAACCGGCGACGAATGCGGGCTATTTCGATACCGTTCCCGATACCTCTCATCAGTTCAGCGCTTCTCTCTGAGATATACCCTTTGTGGGGGTATGGCTTGCCTGTTTCATGCATGATATATCACCCCTTAAAGCAGTAAGGGCAACTTATATCATCCAAGTCGCTAAGACCACACGCAAGAAAACCGGTTTGATAGACGGTTTTTTCCATGTTTGGAAGATTCAAGGGTTCTGCAAAAACACCACATACCCCCGAAACCACTCATTCCCTTGCAAATACCCTGGCGCCTCCCACTCGCCGCCTTGAATCAAACCGATCTTGAACGGAACTCCCATTCGGTTCATCCGTGGCAGGTACGCCGCGTAATCCGGGATGCTGTGCCGTCCTTGATACGTCTGCACCACCACTTCGTCCACCACGCCTTTGAGCTGGGCGATGGCGGCCGGGTCGGCGTTGCTGCTCCAGTCCATCAGGCCGGTGATGCTTAACCGCAGGTCGGCAGGCAGGCGTCGGCGCAGGTCGCGCAGGAAGTCGGCGTATTCGTGCAGGTACTGGGTGCGGGCGTCAAAGTCGATCTGGATGCCGATCACAGGGTTACCCGCGTCGCGCCAGCGTTGCACCTGGCCGAGCAGTTGGGTGTAGACCTGTTCCGGCCAGTGCAAGGTGTGGGCGCGGTAGACCACCCAGATTTCGCCGTGGCTAATGCGTGGCACGCTGATGCCTTGGGCGATCAATTGCACGCCGCGCTGGGGCGCGCGACGGGTGGAGTTGATCTGGCCTTGCAGGATGTACAGGGTTTTTGCCTGCTTGATCACTGGCTGCGGCGTGACACCACTCCACAGCCAGAAAGCGTCATAGTCGCGGGCGTCGACGGCGCCGAAAGCCGGGCTTGCCAGCAACAACAAGCCCAGCCACAGCGACTTCACCAGTAGTACTGCAGCGATTTGCCCCACTGGGTATCGGCAAAACCGGTTTTGAGTTGGCGGAACCAGGCTTTGCGCACCGCTGGCGCAACATCTTCGCCGCCGCAGCTGTTGTAGCCGGCCGGCGCGTAGCAGTTGATGGCGCGGAACAACGCGTAGGCCTTGTCGGTTTTCGGCGCCTTGGCGTTGGCGATCACCTGTTTGTAGCCGTCCAGGCGCGAGAAGGTTTCACCCTTGAAGTCCGAGTCGGTACTGCCCAGGCTGCCGGCGGCGCGCGGTTGTTCCAACGGCATGCCGTCCAGGCCGTTGCGCAGGATGAATTCACCGAAGCAGTTCAGCGCGTGCGGGTTTTTGGCCTCGTTCTGCAAGGTCGTCGCGGTTTGCGCGATGCTTGGGCAGGCGTAGCCGGATTCGGCCTTGTCGCCGTTCCATTGGAACAGCTTCAAGGTTTGGCCGCTGGTATAGGTGTAGCCCAGGCTGGTGCCGAGTTTGTCGTCAGAGAGCGAGGCCTGCTTGAGGTCATCGGCGAAGGTGGCGTACTGGCCGAGCAGCAGGTCTTTGTAGAGGAGCACGAATTGCGCGCTCTGACGCTCGATCGGGTCGCTGGCGTTGGCGATCTGCTGGCGCAGTAGGTCGGGGCCGGCGACGTTGCGCAGCAGGATGTAGCGCACTTGCTTGGCGCTGATCGGCGAGTCGGCAGCGAACACCTTGGCCAATTGGCCGCTGCGCTCGTAGTTCATGGCCAGGGCCAGCTCCAGTTGGTCGCGTTGCAGCGGTTGCTTGGCCAGCGGTAGCAGTTGCAGCCACAGGGCTTCGGCGGCCTTCCAGTCCTGCTTGGCCTCCAGGGCGAGGGCGCGCAGGGTCTGTTGGCTGAAGGCGAAGTAATCCAGGCTCGATGGCACATCCGCCGGCAGGTGCTTCAAGGCCGCGTCGGGTTGGTGTTCGACGTACAGGGCATAGCTCGCTTGCAGGAAGTCAAACAGCGCCGGCTCAGTGACGAAGGTGCTCTTTTGCTTATCCAGGTCTTCGCGGCTCAACAGCGGCGGGGTGTGAGCGCGCATCGCCATCAGGTCGCTGACCACTTGCAGCATCGGGCTGTTCGCCGCTTGGTTGCCGACCATCAACAACTTGAGGTCAGCCTCTTCCACCAGTTCGTCCACGCTCACATTGCGCTGGGCGTCGGTGGCCTCGGTGAATTGCCAGGTGAAGTCTTCGGCAAGCTTGGCGTCGTCGTTCGCCAGCCAATGCACGCGGCGCAGCAGGCCACGGGCGGATGCAACGTAATCGCCCTGTGGATAATGTTTCAGGTAACTGAGAAAACCTTCTTCGGCATCGCTCAAGGCCGACTTATCCACATGCTCGCGTTGCGGCATGCCGTATTCGTCGAATGCTTCGGCCTGGGCCTGATTCAGCGACGTACGCGCAGTCATGTACAGTGCCGTTTCCTTCAGCCATGGCACATCGCTGGTGGCAGCAGCGGCGAACCCGCGCTCGGCATAATCGAAGCGCCCGCTATAGAAATCGCCGGCGGCCTGCAAATAGGTGCGGAACAACTGGGCGTTGGCCGACGGGGTCAGCTGCGCGTCCACTACCTGACGGCTCCAATCACAGGTGGTCAGCAACTGCAGGCGTGCTTTTACCAACACATCGCGCTCGGCGGGCGGCATCTGGGCCTTGATCACCTGGCTGATAAACGCCGTGGCGCTGTCATCGTCATTGCTGCGGCAGCGGCTGCCTTCGCCATTCAGGAAGGCTTCGCCTGCGGTCTTGTACTCCTCGCGCTTGATGCCCAGGGGCTGGAGCAGCGTGTCGAGTTCGGCTGTGCGTGAATCGTCAGCCTTGTTGTCAGGCTCCTCATTCGTGGCCGGAACCGGCACCAGGCGGTACACCGGAAACGGCACCGGGCCGAACCCTTGCGCCAAATCGTCTTCGCCTAAGGCATTGGGGGCCAGGGGCGCGGCTTTTTTGTCGGCCAGCAACAGGCGCAGGTTCACCCGGCTGTCGTTACCAGGGCTGAGAAACGGCTGGTTGCTGCACGGTTCGTAGCTGTCACGCGATACCCGCCAGTCGGGGTAGCACGAGTCGTCAGAACTGGCCTGGGCCGGTAGGGAAAAACCGGCCAACAGGGCCAGGGCCAGAGGTGACAGCAAACCGATGCGCATAACGTTTCCTTGATCCTGAGTCCTTGGAGAAGGGGCAATAATAGCCTGATCCGACGAGTGCTTCGCTGAAGGCCTACACAAATTGCTGATTTGTCCGATTCCAGCGGCGAGGCCAGGGCTTTTGGCCTAGAGTGGCGGTGTTTGCGCATAGGCAAGCAGGGTCATGCCGGGAGAATTTGAGGTGCGTCGGTCTGTGGTAGAGCAAAACGAAAAAGTTGGAGCATTACCGACCTTCCATCGCTTGACCTGGGAAGGTGCCGGCTGGCTCAGCCGTCTGTGGTGGGTACCGATCCTGGCGCTGGCCATGGCCCTGCGGTTTTACCACCTCACCTCGGCGGCGATCTGGGGCGACGAAGGCTCAAGCCTGTTACTCAGCGAATACGCCCTGGCCGACCTGTGGTTTCACGCGGCCCATGATGTGCACCCGCCGCTGTATTTCTTGCTGCTGCGCGGTTGGATCGAGGTGTTCGGCGATAGCATCGGCTCGATTCGCAGCCTGAGTGCAATCCCCGGTGTGGCCGTAGTGGGCCTGGGCATCTGGCTGACACGGCAACTGTCCACCCGACGCGCGGCCGTGCTGGCGGGCATCCTGCTGGCGCTGTTGCCGACGGCGGTGCGCTACAGCCAGGAAGTGCGCATGTATTCGCTGCTGGGCGTGTGGTTAATGGGCGCCACGCTGGCGCTGGTGTACTGGGTGAGGCAGCCTGAACGCGCGCGTTATTTGGCTGTGTATGTGCTGTTGATGAGCGCCGGGTTCTATACCCACTACTTCACCGCGCTGTGCGTGCTGGTGCATTGGGCGTATCTGGGATTGCAGGCGCCAGCTCAACGCTTGATTACGCGACCTGCCTGGTGGGCCGCCAACATAGCGATAGTGTTGTTGTATTTGCCCTGGCTGCCCAACCTGCTGGACCTGGTGCAGCACGTCGAACAGCTCAAAGTCGGCGGCGACATTGGTTGGGAAGAGCCGGTCAATCTGCTGTCGCTGCCGTCGATGGTCTGGCAGTTCCTGTTGCAGGATGACGGTCTTGGCCTGTGGTCGCCGCTGTTCTGGCTGTTCCCCCTGCTGCTGGCCGTGGTGGTTGTTCTGGAGGCCTGGCGCAACCGCGCGGCGCGCCTGCCGGCACTGTTTTGCCTGCTGCCGCTGCTGCTGGTCTATGGCGTGTCCTTTATCTCGCCAGTGTTTATCGAGCGCTACCTCACGGTGTATGCGTTAGGCCTGCCGATAGTCCTGGCACTTGCCATCGACCGTTTGCCGTCCCGTTTGTCCTGGCTGGGCGTGGCGTTGTTCGCACTGTTTGTTGGCGTAGAACTGTTGGGGTTAAAGAACAACTTCGAGGTAGATGAGCACGACCAATTCAACGTGCCGGTGGAGTTCGTCAATCGCAATTACCAGGAAGACGACCGCATCGTCCTCAGCGACATGATGTGGTACCTCAGCTACGTGTACTACGACGAAACTGACGCCCAGTTGCAGCTCCACACCCCGCCCAAACCCGACGGCACGTCGACCCGGCCAAATGCCTACGGCTTCGGCACCCTGGTAGATCAGGATGGCGGGCGCATCTATCTGGATTCTTTATCGGCATTACCGGCCAATACCCGGCGCGTATGGCTGATCAGCAGCAATGAAGCACCGGACGACTTCGCCCCGCTCCCCGAAGGTTGGCGCGAGCTCAGTCGCCAGGACGGCGGTGGCGCACGGGCGCGTCTGTTCGTGCTGTGCAAGGTGCCGGCGCCGCAACCTGAGGGTTGCCGCTAGACTCGATTAACCCTTCTCTATCAGGAGCTCATCATGGAATCGCCAGTGCATAGCTTGCCGTCGTTGTTCAAACAGCTTGGGTTGGAAGATGACCCGGTCAGCATTGATCAGTTTGTGGCCGCTCATTCGCCGCTCAAGCCGGAGTTGAAATTGGCGGAGGCGTTCTTCTGGACAGATAGCCAGAAGGCGTTTTTGCGTGAGGAAACTCTGGAGGATGCGGATTGGGCGGAGGTGGTGGATGAGTTGAACCTGATGTTGCGGGGTGGGCGAGGGGTGCAAAAAACTTAGCCGTTACGCTAAAACTTGAAAAAATCTGGGCTTTAATCGCTTCAGTGAGGTTTTTCTGAGGTTACGCGATGTGTTTGGTCGGTTATGCCCATCTCCATCAGTCCCTTGGGCTGAAAAATAGCCCGGGCATCCGACGCTGATCCAAATGTGGGAGGGGGCTTGCTCCCGATGAGGGCGTGTCAGTAAATGCATCTGTGGCTGGCCCATCGCAATCGGGAGCAAGCCCCCTCCCACATTCGTTCTGCAGTGTTGCTGCTGAATCGCTCCACCCATCGATAAATTGTTTCAAAACTTGACGGTTCTTCCTCCCTCCACCATATTAATAGTTAGCAAACTAACTGTATGCGAACTATCCAGTGTCTCAATCCCTCGAACAACTTCAGATGAACCTGAGCAGCAGCATGGTGGTGGGCGCCCGTAACTGGCGCAAGATCTGCCAGACCACGCTGGTCAGCTATGGCATCTCCGAAGCCTGCGCCGTGCCGTTGTTGATGATTGGCCGCCTGGGTGACGGTGTGCACCAGGTCAAAGTAGCCCAGGCCTCCGGCATGGAGAGCCCGTCACTGGTGCGCCTGCTCGATCGGCTGTGCGGCGACGGCTACGTATGCCGCACCGAAGACATCCACGACCGCCGCGCCAAGGCCCTGAGCCTCACCGAGCGCGGCCGTGAGCTGGTGCAGGCGGTAGAAGCCCAACTGGTTCGCCTGCGCAAGGAAGTCCTTGTGGATATCGCGCCCACCGACCTGGAAGCCGCACTGCGCGTGCTGCGCGCCTTCGAAGCGGCCGAGGCTGTGGCGCCTTGAACGGATTTTTTACCGGCTTCCCGCCCGCCCGCGACTGGTTCTACGGGGTCCGCACGTTCGCCGCGTCGATGATTGCGCTGTACATCGCCATGCTGATGCAAATGCCGCGTCCGTACTGGGCGATGGCTACCGTGTATATCGTCTCCAGCCCGTTTGTCGGGCCCACCAGTTCCAAGGCTTTGTACCGCGCCATTGGCACCTTTATGGGGGCAGCGGCGGCGGTGCTGTTTGTGCCGATGTTCGTGCAGTCGCCTTACCTGTTGGTGGTGGTGATCGCGTTATGGACGGGCACCTTGCTGTTCCTCTCCATGCACCTGCGCACGGCCAATAATTACGCCCTGATGCTGGCCGGCTATACCTTGCCGCTTATCGCCCTGCCAGTGGTGGATAACCCCCTGGCGGTGTGGGACGTGGCCGAAGCGCGTACCGAAGAAATCTTCCTTGGCATCGCGGTCGCAGCGGTGGTGGGCGCAATGTTCTGGCCACGGCGCCTGATGCCGGTGTTCGATGGCTCGGTGGCCAAGTGGTTCAGCGATGCTCAGGTCTATAGCCAACGCTTCCTCACCCGCCAGATTGACCCTGAAGCGGTCAGCAACCTGCGCGGCGGCATGGTTGCCACCTTCAACACCCTTGAGTTGATGATCGGCCAGTTGCCCCACGAAGGCGCGCGGCCGCAAACGGTGCGCAACACCAAAGAACTGCGCGGGCGCATGATTCATCTGCTGCCGGTAATCGACGCGCTGGATGACGCGGTGTACGCCATCGAGCATCGCGCACCGGAGTTTCTCGACCGGCTCAAACCGTTGCTGGAGGAAGCCAACGCCTGGCTGCAAAGCACCACTGAACAAGCGCCCCTGGAACGCTGGCGTGTGCTGCGTGACCAGATCGACGCCGCCCAACCCCAGGGCGAAGCGCTGGATGACCGCCACACGTTGCTGTTCTCCAACGCCCTGTACCGCCTCGGCGAATGGGTCGACTTGTGGCAAGACTGTCGCAGCCTGCAAGCCGCCATCCAGTGCGAGAGCCAGGACACCTGGCGCGCCGTCTACCGCCACTGGCGCCTGGGCCGGCTCACGCCATTTCTCGACCGTGGGCTGATGTTCTACTCGGCGTTCTCCACCGTGACCGCGATCATCGTCGCCTCAGTGCTGTGGATCCTGCTGGGCTGGACCGATGGCGGCAGCGCCGTGATCCTGGCCGCCGTCGCCTGCAGCTTCTTCGCTTCGATGGATGACCCGGCGCCGCAGATCTACCGGTTCTTTTTCTGGACCGCCATGTCGGTGCTGTTTGCCAGCCTGTATCTGTTCCTGGTGCTGCCCAACCTGCATGACTTCCCGATGCTGGTGCTGGCCTTCGCCGTGCCGTTTATTTGCATCGGCACCCTTACGGTTCAGCCACGCTTCTATCTGGGTATGTTGCTGACGTTGGTCAATACGTCGTCCTTCATCAGTATCCAGGGCGCCTATGACGCGGACTTTCTCAACTTCGCCAACGTCAACCTGGCCGGGCCCGTGGGGCTGCTGTTCGCGTTTGTGTGGACCTTGATCGCCCGCCCCTTCGGCGCTGAATTGGCGGCCAAGCGCCTCACCCGTTTCAGCTGGCGCGACATCGTCAGCCTCACCGAGCCTGCCACCCTGGCCGAGCACCGGCACATGGCTGCACAAATGCTCGACCGCCTGATGCAACACCTGCCGCGCCTGGCGCTCACCGGGCAGGACACTGGCATCGCTCTGCGCGACCTGCGCGTGGCGCTGAACCTGCTCGACTTGCTGGCCTACTCGCCACGCATCCTCGGTGTGCCACGGGTATTGCTCAACCAGGTGGTGGAGGGCGTGGGCGGTTACTTCAAGGCCTGCCTGAAGGCGGGTGAACGCTTGCCCGCGCCCAGCGGTCTGCTGATGACCCTGGACCGCACGCGCCGCGCCCTCAACGGCCAGGGCCTGCAAGACGAAGACGACACCCGCCTGCACCTGCTGCACGCCTTGGCCGGCCTGCGCCTGGCGCTGTTGCCTGGTGTGGAATTCATTGGCGGCACGGAAATGGAAGCGCCGCTACCCGATGGAGCGCCTTTATGATCGGTGATCTGGATATCAGCGGGGTGTTCCTGCCCACGCTGCTGGTGCTGATGGGCATTACCTATGTGTTGTTTCTGGTGGTGCACGGGCTGTTGACGCGCATGCACTTCTATCGCCTGGTCTGGCACCGGGCATTGTTCAATGTGGGGCTGTACGCGCTGTTGCTGGGCGCGGTGGACTCACTCAGTCGATATTTGATGACATGAAAAAACCTTTTTTGACTATCGGCCGTGTCGTCCTGACGTTGTTGATCGTGAGTTTCGCGGTCGTCGTTGTGTGGCGCATGGTCATGTACTACATGTTTGCGCCCTGGACCCGTGACGGCCACATCCGTGCCGACATCGTGCAGATCGCCCCGGACGTGTCCGGGCTGATCCAACGCGTGGACGTGCGCGACAACCAGTTGGTGACCAAGGGCCAGGTGCTCTTCGCCGTCGACCAGGACCGCTTCAAGTTGGCCCTGCGCCAAGCCCAGGCCGCCGTGGCCGACCGCCAGGAAACCCTGGCCCAGGCCCAGCGCGAGTACAAGCGTAACCGTGGCCTTGGCAACCTGGTGCCCAGCGAGCAACTGGAAGAGAGCCAGTCCCGCGTCGCCCGCGCCCAATCGGCCCTGGCCGAAGCGCAAGTGACGGTCGACTCCGCCCAACTCAACCTCGACCGCTCGGTGATTCGCAGCCCCGTGGACGGTTACGTCAACGACCGTGCGCCGCGTACCCAGGAGTTCGTCACCGCCGGGCGCCCGGTGCTGTCGGTGGTGGACAGCAATTCCTTCCACATCGACGGCTACTTCGAAGAGACCAAGCTCGACGGCATCCACGTCGGCATGGGCGTGGACATCCGTGTGATCGGCGACAACGCGCGCCTGCATGGCCACGTGCAGAGCATCGTCGCCGGTATCGAAGACCGCGACCGCAGCAGCGGCTCCAACCTGTTGCCCAACGTCAACCCGGCGTTCAGCTGGGTGCGCCTGGCCCAGCGGATCCCCGTGCGCATTGCCTTTGACGATGTGCCGGCGGACTTTCGCATGATCGCCGGGCGCACGGCGACGGTGTCGATCATCGACGACAAGGTCAAAGACGGGGACAAACCATGAAGCGGCTTCTGGCAACCGCTTCCCTGGGGTTGTTGCTGTCGGCCTGCCAAGTGGTGGGGCCCGATTACAAACTGCCGGAACAGGCCGCAGTCAACCGTGGCGACCTGCAAGGGCCGATCATGGGCGAGGGCAGCAATGTGGTCTCGGCGCCGGTGCCGGCCGATTGGTGGAAGCTGTACAAAGACGCGCGCCTGGACCAGCTGGTGCAACAGGCCATGGCCTCCAACACTGACCTGCGCGTGGCCGCCGCCAACTTGCAGCGTTCGCGTTACCAGGTGCAGCAAGCCGAATCCGCTGGCGGCTGGAGTGCCGGCGTCAAGGCCGAGGCCCAGCGTTTGCAAGAATCTGGCGAGGCCTTCTTGCTGCCGGACAAAGTCCCGGTGGGCAATATCGGTAGCGTCGGGATTACCACGTCCTATCAATTCGACCTGTTCGGCACCTTGCAGCGTGGCATCGAAAGCGCCCAGGCCAGCGCCGATGCCACTCAGGCCGCGGCGGATATCGCCCGCATTACTCTGGTGGCCGATGTGGTGCGTTCCTATACCCAGGTATGCGCGGCCAACGAAGAACTGGCGATTGCCAACGAGTCCCTCGACCTGCAAGCCCAGAGCACCAAACTGACCCAGCGCCTGCGAGATGCCGGGCGCGGCGATGAGACCCAGGTGACTCGCTCGCAAACCCAATACAAATCCCTGCGCGCCGACATACCGCGCTATGAAGCCTCGCGTCAGGCGGCGCTGTTCCGGCTGTCGATGTTGCTGGCCAAACCTGTCGACCAACTGCCAGCCGGCACGGGCACCTGCGCCGAGCTGCCGCATATCGCTCAACTGCTGCCGGTAGGCGACGGCGCCACGCTGCTCAAACGCCGGCCTGATGTGCGCCAGGCTGAGCGCCAGTTGGCTGCCGCGACCGCACGTATCGGCGTGGCCACCGGCGCGCTGTACCCGGATATCAGCATCGGCGCCACGATCGGCACCGTCGGCTTGCTGGAAAACCTCGGCACGCCTGCCACCAACCGCTGGGGCTTTGGCCCGATGATCAGCTGGACGGTACCGACCAACGGTGCCCGCGCCCGCGTGCATGAAGCTGAAGCCGCGACCCAGGGCGCCCTGGCCCACTTCGACGGCGTGGTACTCAACGCCATCCGCGAAACCCAGACCGGCCTGGCGCAATACACCGCGGTGTTGCAGCGCCGCGACGCCCTGGCCGAAGCCGAACAGTCGGCGAAAGAGGCGGCAGGCCAGACCCACCGCTTCTTCCAGGCCGGCCGCGAGTCGTTCCTGGCCGACCTGCAAGCCACGCGCACCTACACCGATATGCGCGCGCAATTGGCGGCGGCCAACACCCAGGTTGCCATGAGCCAGATCGATCTGTTCCTGGCCCTGGGCGGCGGCTGGGAAAGCGGACGAACGCAAGGGGTAAAACCCGGCAAACCGTGAGGTGATTGCTATGCTTTGTCAGGTGAGGCGCCGTGACGTCTCACCCGACAAAGCTCGCGTTTGCTCATGGGGATTCCAATAATGAAAAACCCTTATGCTCCCGCTTTCTGGTGCGTGCTCTTCGCACTGGTATTGTTATCGGCCGCGTATTTCTACGGTGTCATGCTCGCCCATCAACTCGACAAGGCCATGGTGTTCCTGGACAGCGCCTGCCTGGTGATCGGCACCTTGTCCATCGGCGTGGTGGCCTGGGCGTCGTATCAAAACCAGCGGGTGAAGAAAAAGCTCCTCGAGCAAGGCAAGACCCGCGTGGCGATCTGGGACACCAAGGTTGCCCTGCGCCGCGTCGAAACCGTATTCGACCGTTATTTCTGGGGCAGCTACTGGCAGCCGGGGCGCACGTTCCAGGAGGTCATGGGCGACCTCACCGGCACGCCGCTGGAAAAAAGCCTCGAAGTCCTGAAAAAACAGTGCGTACTGCTGGATCGACAGGTCGCAGACGGTAGGCACTGGCTGGATAACGCGCGGGAATTGTCCGATGTCGCCACGCAAATGGCCCGCGAGCGCTACCAGCTGGACTTTTGCGACCCCAAGGCCGACACCCCCGGCAATGCCGTGATACACCGCGAGTTCGAGGTGTTGGTGTACACCTGGACCGCACGCTTGAGGAGTTTTGATCACCAGTTGGATGAAGTCGAACAGGAGTACTCCTGAACTCCTGCTGAACTGATCCCTCTGAAAGGCTGGGCCGTTTACGCCCGCCAGTGCTAATCTTCCCCAGCCTTTGGCCACACGGGCCACGACTGTAGGGGCGAGCTTGCTCGCGAAAGACGCCAACGATAACGCGTGCATTTTGGATAAACGCGGTGCCTATGCGTTCTTCGCGAGCAAGCTCGCTGCTACAGGAACCCCTTCGGGGTTCAAGGAAGACAGCCCACTTCTCACAGGATTTGATCAGGTCACTTCATGAATAAGCCAGCCGTTGTTTTCTTGGGTTTTGTTGTCGCCGTCGGCGCCGTCAGTGCGGGCGGTGCCTGGTACACCGGTAAACAACTGGAGCCGGTCCTGCAAACCGCTATCCAGAGTGCCAATAAAGAACTGCAGACCTCCATGGCCGGCGTCGATGGCAGCGTGACCCTGGAGCTGGTGTCCCTGGACCGTGGCGTGTTCAGCAGCACCGCGCACTATCGCCTCAAAGGCCAAGGCAGCGTGTTCGGCGAAGACAACCCGAACCCCGAATTGCTGTTCGTCGACCATATCGAACACGGCCCGCTGCCGTTCTCGCGCCTGGTGACGCTCAAGTGGCTGCCGGTCATGGCCACCAGTCACTACGAACTGGAAAAGAACCCCACCACCGAAAAATGGTTCGCCGCCAGCAAAGACGTGTCGCCGCTCAAAGGCGTGGCGAATATCGGCTATAGCCGCTCGGTCAGTGGCAACGTCGAATTGCTGCCCCTGGAATTCAAGGACGCCACCTCCTCGGTGAGCTTCTCCGGCGCCAACCTGAACTTCGACAGCAGCGCCGAAGGCCAGAAGGTCAAGGCCGAAGGCTTTATGAACAGCCTCAAAGTTGCCGCAGTGGACGCCGAAGGCGCACCGTTCGAAGCGGAACTGGCCGGCCTGACCGTGGCCAGCAACCTGGAAAAAACCACCTTCGGTTTCTACACCGGCCAGAACACCGTGGAGCTGACCGACACCAAGGTCACCTTCGGCCCGCAGAAAGCCGTGCTGACCCTCAAGGGTTTCGAGCAGAAAGACTCCAGCGAAACCAAGGACAACAACCTGGCTGGCCGCGTCGACTACAAGATCGACGAGATCGGCTATCAGGGCAAAGCGGTAGGCTCGGCCGCCATGGCCGTGAGCATGAAGAACGTCGACATCCCGGCGATGCTGGTGCTGACCAAGCTCTACCAGGACAAGATGCAACCGGTGCAAGCCGCCGCCGCTGCCGGTCAACCGGTGCCGGAGCTGCAAATGACCGAAGCCGAGCAAGCCCTGGCCGAAGCCAACGTCAACCAGGTGCTGGCCGCCAAGCCGCAACTGGCCGTGGAAAACCTGTCGCTCAAAACCACCCGTGGCGAAAGCAAGTTCAACCTGGTGGTGGACCTGGCCAAGCCGACGTCCATGGAGCTGCCGCCGGTTGAACTGGGCAAGCAGATGATTGCGCTGCTGGATGCCAACCTGACCCTGTCCAAGCCGATGATCAGCGACGTGGCAGCCCTGCAAGCCCAGGTGGGCGGCGTGACCGACCCGCAAGCCATCGAACAGCAATCGCAGATGGCGGCCGAGATGGTCAGCAGCATGGCGGTCGGCACTCAACTGGCGACCCTGGTGGGCACCGACGTGGTTTCCAAACTGCACTACGCCAACAACGAAGTGACCTTCAACGGCCAGAAGATGACCGTCGAGCAGTTCCTCAGCTTTGTGATGTCCAAAGCCGGTGCGGTCAGCGGCGCCCAATAAGCGTTGTAAATGCGGTAAAAAAATGTGGGAGCTGGTTTGTGTGGGAGCTGGCTTGCCTGCGATAGCATCGCCCCGGTCTGGCTCAACGACCGCGGTGCCTGCATCGCGGGCAAGCCCGGCTCCCACACAAACCCGGCTCCCACATTTGTTTTTTGTGAGGGCAAAAAAACGCGATCGTACAATTCTGAACAATTGTTCGAAATTGTGCTTCCCCCTACTTCCCTAAGAGATAGTTCCTCCAGGAAAGCTAGGTCGGGTCCCGAGACGCCGACACCCTGATGCGTTTCGCTCAGGACCATCTATCGTTAGGGCTTTCCGTGTGTAAGGAAGCTCACGATATGCTGCGAAACCTCCCCTACAGTGCTTCAGGCCGGTTGCGTCTGCTTATCGGGGCCGCCCTGTGCAGCCAATTGCTGGCCCCTGGCCTTGCGTTTGCCGATCCCGCCTACGATGCCCTGATCATCCAGGCCCGCAACGGTCACTTCACACCGGCTCTGACCCAACTGCGCCAACTGTCTGCCGAACGCCAAACCCCAGGCCAGGTCAGTGACCACCTGGTGATTGCCGGTTGGGCCGGGCAAGACGACGAAGTGCTCAAGGTGTACGAAGCACAAGGCAAGCACCGCAACCTCACCACCCAGGCACTTGCCACGGTGGCGCGCACCTATCGCGATCAAAAACAATGGGCTCAGGCCGAAGCGGTCTATCGCCAGGCGCTTTTGCGTGAGCCGAATAATATCAACCTGCAATTAGGCCATGCCCTCACCCAGGCCGATGGCGGCAAAGCCAACGAGGCGGTGCAACGCTTGCGCACGATGGTGGCGGCGCAACCCAATGACCCGGACCGCCGCATGGCCCTGGGTTATGCGCTGACACGCGCCGGCTTGAATTACGACGCCTTGTTCGAGTTCGACCAAGCCTTTATCCGTGCCGGCGACAAGCCGGAAGTGGCCCGTGAATACATCGTCGCCCTGCAAAAGGCTCGCCTGCCGGAAGCCGCCCTGCGCTTGTCGGCCAGGCGCCCGGGCCTGGTGGATGCAGTCACCCAGCGCCGCCTCGAAGGCGACCTTGCCGCCGAGCGTGTGCGCATGGCCGAGTTCGCTACGCGTACCGAAAAAGAACGCTACGTCATCGCCGATCGCGCCCTGCAGGATTACGACAAGCTGATCAGCCGTTGGGCCCCGGACGCCACTGCTCACGACGACGTCGTGCGCTGGCGTATCGACCGGCTTGGGGCACTCAAGGCCCGGGCACGCACTGCTGAGGTGATTCGCGAATACGAAGTGCTCACCGCCCAAGGCGTGCAGTTGCCGACCTACGCCGTGCGCTGGGTCGCCGCATCCTACCTCGACCAGCGCCTGCCGGAAAAAGCCGCGCCGCTGTATCGCCAGGCGCTGACTGCAGCGGATGCCGACGTCGGTGATCATGTCAAGGACAGCACCGCCCTGTTCTACGCCTTGTTGGAAAACGATCAGGTGGATGAGGCGCGTGCGGTCGCCACGCAGCTGGCCAGCACCGAGAAACCTCGGGTTGAACTCAAGGGTTTGCCTATCGGCAACCCTAACGACGAATGGATGGACGCCCAGCAATTGGCGGCCCAGGCCGGTACCTATGGCGCCGACCTGAATGCCAGCGAACAAGCCCTGGAAAACCTGGGGAGCAAAGCCCCCGGCAGCATCGGTGTACGTTTGGCACAGGCAGAAATGTACCGTGCCCGTGAATGGCCGAGACGCGCTGAAGACTCGCTCAAGGAGACCGAAAACCAGAGCCCCCGTGACATTGGGGTGGAAATGTCCCAAGGCTTCACCGCGTTGGACCTGCAGGAATGGCGGCAACTGGACCTGCTTACCGATGACGTCGTTGCCCGCGCCCCGGACAACCGCCAGGTACAGCGCCTCAAACGCTTGCGCGACGTCCACGACATGGCCGAAGTGCGGGTGGAAGCCTACACCGGTAAAAGCTTCGGTGGCGGCAACAACCAAGAGGCCGGCGCGGTGTCGGGAAGTCGTGACTGGGGCATAGAAAGCGTGATCTACACCCCGCCCATCGACGAGGACTGGCGCCTGTTCGCCGGTGTCGGTTATGGCACTGCCGATTTCGCCGAAGGCACCGGCCATCACCGCTGGCAGCGTGTGGGCGTGGAGCGGCGCACCCGCGATATGACCATCGAAGCCGAAGTGTCCAACCACTCCTATGGCGATGGCGCCAAACAAGGCGCGAGCGTGTCGATCGCCCGCGACATCAACGACCACTGGCAGTACGGCGGCAGCCTTGGCTACCTGCTCAACACCACACCGTTGCGGGCGTTGAATGAAGGTGTCACGGCCAACGGCGGCAGTGGTTTTATCCGCTGGCGCGCCAACGAAAGCCGCGAGTGGAAACTGGCCGTCAGCCCGTCCCATTTCAGCGATGGCAACGACCGCGTCGAAGCCTTGCTCACCGGCCGCGAAGGCATCTACAGCTCGCCCAAAGTGCAAGTAGAGCTGGGCCTGGAAGTTGGAGCCAGCCGCAACAGCAAGGAAGACACGATCTACTTCAACCCCAAGTCCGACTTCAGCGTGTTGCCCACCGTCAACGTCAACCATGTGCTTTATCACCGCTACGAAACCCAGTGGAGTCAGCAGTTCCAGCTCGGTGCGGGTACCTATAGCCAAAAGGATTACTCCACCGGCGGCGTCGGCTTGATCGGGTACGGCCAACGCTTTCGCTGGAATGACGTGCTGGAAGCCGGCGCCAACCTGAGCCTGGTCAGCCGACCTTACGACGGCGAGCGCGAACGCGATTTGCGCCTGCTCCTGGACCTCACTTACCGTTTCTAGAAGAGCCTGACCATGACCCTCCTCAGCCGTTTTTTTCTGGTCCTGGGTGTAATGCTGGCCGCCGCATGCGCCCAGCAACCCGCGCCATTCGTTCCACCTGCCGAGCGGCCGACACTGGCCAGCGAAGCGCCGTGGCCGAAGAACCATTTCCTCGGCATTGCCTACCACGACGTCTCGGACAACGACCCTGACCAGGCCGTGGTGGCGGTGCGTACCGAGCGCTTGATCGAGCAATTGGCCTGGCTGCGCGAGAACGGTTACCAGGCGGTCAGCGTGGATCAAGTCCTTGCTGCGCGCCGGGGCGGGCCGACACTGCCGCCCAAGGCCGTGATGCTCAGCTTCGATGACGGCTATTCCAGCTTCTACACCCGCGTGATGCCGATCCTGCGGGCCTACAATTGGCCGGCCGTGCTGGCGCCGGTGGGCAGTTGGATCGACACGCCGCTGAACCAGCCGGTGGACTTCGCCGGTACGCCACGGGCACGGGGCGACTTCCTGACCTGGCAGCAGATTCGTGAAGTGTCCCGATCGGGCCTGGTGGAAATCGCCGCCCATACCGACGCCAATCACAAAGGCATACTCGCCAATCCCCAAGGCAACCTCGAACCAGCGGCCACCACGCGCCGCTATGATCCGGCGACCGGTCGCTATGAAACCGAGGCGCAGTTCCAGGCGCGGATGCGTACTGACGTAGCAGCCATCTCCAATAAAATTCGTACCGTCACTGGCAAGGCTCCACGGGTGTGGGTATGGCCGTATGGCGCGGCCGATGGCACCACCCTGGCCGTGGTGGGTGAACACGGCTATGAGATGGCGCTTACGCTGGACGACGGGTTGGATGATTCCAACAAGTTGATGAACAGCCCGCGCTTTTTGGTGGCCTCCGACCCGGATGGTGAACACTTCGCCAGCAGCATGGTTTCGGTTCAGGCCAAGGCACCGTTGCGCGTCTTGCATGTGGACCTGGATCACGTTTATGACCCCGACCCGGTCCAACAAGCGCACAACCTCGATGTGCTGGTGCAGCGCGTGGTGGACATGGGCGCCGTCACGGTGTTCCTGCAAGCCTACGCCGACCCCAAGGGTGATGGCCTGGTGCATTCGGTGTACTTCCCCAACCGCCACCTGCCGATGCGCGCCGACCTGTTCAACCGCGTTTCCTGGCAGTTGCATACCCGTGCCCACGCCAGCGTGTTTGCGTGGATGCCGGTGCTCAGTTTTGCCCTCGACGCCAAGCTGCCACGCGTGACCCGCTGGGACCCGCAGACCGGCAAGGTTGCTACCGATCCGGATCAATACAAGCGCCTGTCGCCCTTTGATCCGAAAGTGCGGCAGCTCATCGGCGAGATCTACGAAGACCTGGCGCGTACCAGCAACAGTGCTATCGACGGCGTGCTGTATCACGACGATGCGCTGCTGAGCGACTTTGAAGACGCCAGCCCCGCCGCACTCAAGGCCTATGCTGCCCAGGGCTTGCCGGACAATATCGCTGCGCTGCGTGCCGACCCTGCAGTGATGCAGCGTTGGACTCGCTTCAAGAGCCGCTACCTGATCGATTTCACCAACGAGTTGACCGGCAAGGTCCGCGCTATTCGCGGCCCGCAGATACTCACTGCTCGCAATATCTTCGCCGAGCCGATGCTCAATCCCGGCAGCGAAGCCTGGTTCGCGCAGAACCTCGATGACTTCCTTAAGACCTACGACTGGACGGCGCCCATGGCCATGCCGCTGATGGAAGGTGAGTCGTTGAAAAACTCCAATGCCTGGCTGGAAAAACTGGTGGCCACGGTCAAGGCACGCCCCGGCGCATTGGAAAAAACCGTCTTCGAATTGCAAGCCAAAGACTGGCGCACCCCAGCCGCGCCGGATATCAGCGCTGAACAACTGGCGCAATGGATGGGTGTACTCAAACGCCAGGGCGTTACCAGTTTCGGCTACTACCCGGACAACTTCCTGGAAAACTCCCCGGACTTGAAGACCATACGTCCGGCCCTTTCCAACCAGTGGAACCCTTGATCATGTTCGACAGAATCCTGGCTATATTCGTGTTGGCACTGGTACTGGGCTTGCCCCTGGGCCTGATCTTTCTGGTGACCGGGCAGTTCCTGATGGACTTCGTGTTCTTCTACCCGTTGTTCATGTCGGCGCTGTGGATCGCCGGTGGCCTGTATTTCTGGCTGCACTGGGAACGCCACTGGCCGTGGGAAGAAGACACGCCGGCGCCGACTCTGGCCGGCGAGCCGCTGATCTCGATCATCATCCCTTGCTACAACGAGGGCGATAACGTCGCCGACACCATTGATGCGGCCCTCGGCCAGTTGTACCCGAACATCGAAGTGATCGCGGTCAACGACGGCTCCAGCGACAACACCGCTGCGGTACTCGATGCCCTGGCACTGCAACACCCACGCCTGCGCGTGCTGCACCTGGCGCAGAACCAAGGCAAAGCCGTGGCCCTGCGCATGGGCGCGGTGGCCGCCCGCAGCGAATACCTGGTGTGCATCGACGGCGATGCTTTGCTCGACAAAAACGCGGCCGCCTACATGGTCGCGCCGATGCTCGACAACCCACGCTTGGGCGCCGTCACCGGTAACCCACGCATTCGTACCCGCTCGACCCTGATCGGCCGGGTGCAGGTGGGCGAGTTCTCCTCGATCATCGGTTTGATCAAGCGTACCCAGCGGGTGTTCGGCCGGATCTTCACGGTCTCCGGTGTGGTGGTGGCGTTTCGCAAGAAAGCCCTGGACCGCATCGACTACTGGAGCACCGACATGATCACCGAGGACATCGATGTCAGTTGGAAGCTGCAACTGGATCATTGGTCGATCTTCTACGAGCCGCGCGCCCTGTGCTGGATCCTCATGCCCGAGACCGTCGGCGGCCTGTGGAAACAGCGCCTGCGCTGGGCCCAGGGCGGCGCCGAAGTGCTGTTCAAGAATATTCGCGGCATCTGGCAATGGCGTCATCGCTACCTGTGGCCGCTGTTGTTCGAATACTGCCTGTCCACCGGTTGGGCCTTCACCTTCTTGCTGTCGGTGATCTTCTGGGCCGTGGGTAAATTCGTCACGCTGCCGGCGGCGATTACCGTGGACTCGTTGGTGCCACCCGCGTTTACCGGCCTGGTGCTGGCGATGGTGTGCCTGCTGCAGTTTGCGGTCAGCATCCTGATCGACCGGCGCTACGAAAAAGACCTGTGGAAAACCCTGTTCTGGACCGTGTGGTACCCGATGGTGTTCTGGCTGGTGAGCCTGTTCACCACCCTGGTCAGCTTTCCCAAGGTGTTGTTCAACCAGCATCAAAAACGCGCACGCTGGGTCAGCCCGGACCGTGGTATCAAACCTGCCCAAGAGGAGGCGTGAGCATGAAACTGGTCAGAACTCGCCAAAACACACTGATGTGGATCGTCGATGTGCTGCTGACCCTGCTGGCCTGGGGGGGGTTGATTTGGCTGCTGGCGCGAGGCATCAGCGCCATGCTTGAAACCCACGGGGGCCCACGCATTGAGGCGCCTATCTTTGCTGCGCTCAACACCTTGCAGGTTTACCTGTGGATTGCGCTGTTCAATGCGCTGATCCTGATCAGCTGGGCGCGCTATCAGCAGCATCGCGGGCGCAAATTCGCCCAGCGCCGTGCCGAGGCCAATGCGCTGAGCGACCAGCACCTGAGTGAAAGTTTCAACTTGGGTGATGGAGACCTCGAGCAACTGCGCCGCCCCGGCGTGCTGGTGATTCACAACGATGAAGAGGGCGGCGTCGAAGAAGTGAAATCCCACGTCTCCCGCGACGTCGAACGCCCCGGCTTGACCCTGGTACCCGACAAAGACAAGGGCATTGGCTAGAGTTAAGCGAATGCAATGCTCAAAGCAATGAAGATCCAATGTGGGAGCTGGCTTGCCTGCGAAAGCGGTAGTGCAGTAAGAGTTGCAGTGACTGACACACCGCCTTCGCGGGCAAGCCCGCTCTCACAGGTAGTATTTCCACCCATAGCCTGCAGTGGTTCACTCCTCTTGTTGGAATTCCGATAAATGGGATCCAATTCACAAAACTCCCGCGAACTTTTCCCCTTTCCTCGGTACTAACCTAACTCGACGAAACTTGATGGCTAAATAATGGCAATCAAAAACCCTTCGTCGAATTGCCATCAAAATCGCTGCCACTTGTCGGAATAATCACTTCCGGTGAATAGGCTTAGCCCTTTTGATGAAAATTTATCTTTATTAATCAATAGCTTGAAAACTATTTCAGCGAACGGCCCAACGTCGCCCGTTTCTAGGCGAGCTGGAAGTTCGATGTTAGTTTCGCGGCCCTTGATTTTCGATGGATCGAACATGTCTTCGTTATTGCCACGGACTCGGTTTCTTCTCTGCACGTTCCTGCTCACCTGCCTGAGCCTGAACAGTGCATCCGCCGCCCCCACGCCTGGCGATCAGGACTTGATCCGTGACCGGCAGAATCGCCTGCTCGAAGAGCAGCAGCGGCGCCTCCAGGAGCTTCAGGATTTGCCCGGCAAAGCGGACAAGCCCCAAGCCCCGGCAACCCCTGCCGACACCCGTTGCTTCCCGATCAAAACCATCGAACTCAAGGGCGCCGACAGCCTGCCGGTGCCCGACCGCGAGCGCTTGCTCAAGCCCTACATTGGCCAGTGCCTGGGCGTGTCCCAGCTTAACGACCTGCTCAAAACCATCACCGACTACTACCTCGGCAAAGGCCGGGTTACCAGCCGTGCCTACCTGCCGCAGCAAGACCTCTCCACCGGCCATCTGCAAGTGCTGGTGGTGGAAGGCAAGCTCGAAGCCCTGCGCAGCGCCGATGGCAGCACAGTGACCGACCGTGAGCTGGCCATGGCCTTTCCCGGCAAAGTCGGCGAAGCGCTGAACCTGCGTGAAATCGAGCAACTGGTGGACCAGCTCAACCGCCTGCCGTCCAAACAAGCGCAGATGGAGCTCACCCCCGGCAAGCAAATCGGCGGCAGCGACGTGGTGGTCAAGAACACTGCGCAAAAGCCCTGGCGCGCCAGCCTGTCGCGCAATAACGACGGGCAGAAAAGCACCGGTGAGCAGCAATGGGGCGCTGGCCTTGAGTGGGACAGCCCGCTGGGCCTGGGCGACCAACTGATGCTGCGCGGCGGCCACGATGCCATCAGCGACCACCAGAAAACCTCGAAAAACACCATGCTCTACTACAACGTGCCCTGGGGCTGGTGGAACTTCAGCTACACCTACAGCGAGAGCGACTACCGCACCTACGGCATCGCCGACGGCTTCAAATACAAGCAGGACGGCGACAACCAGAACCACCAACTGCGCGCCGAGCGGGTGATCCACCGTGATGACGTCAGCAAGACCTCGGTCAACGTCGGCCTGGCGCACCTGCGCACCAACAACTACATCCTCGACGTGCGCACCGCGCCCAGCAGCAACCGCCTCAGTGAACTGCAACTGGGCGTCAACCACGGGCGGCGCATCGGCAGTGCCTTCGTCAACCTGGACCTGGGCATGCAAAGCGGCATCGGCCTGCTCGACGCCCAGGCCCAAGACGAGCGTGACCCAGCAGGCCGTCGCCAGCCGAACTCGCGCTACCGCAAATACACCGCCACCGTCAGCTACCTGCAACCGTTCAGCCTGTGGGGCGAGTCGTTCAGCTTCAGCAGTTTGGCCACCGGGCAACGCAGTGAAGACCCGCTGTTTTCGCCGCAGCGCATGAGCCTTGGCGGCTCGGCCTCGGTGCGCGGTTTCAAGGACCAATTGCTGACCGGCGACAGCG
The DNA here is from genome assembly GCF_036346515.1 of Pseudomonas sp. AM4(2022). Taxonomy (NCBI): domain Bacteria; kingdom Pseudomonadati; phylum Pseudomonadota; class Gammaproteobacteria; order Pseudomonadales; family Pseudomonadaceae; genus Pseudomonas; species Pseudomonas sp. AM4(2022). Next base: position 267,852 of record NZ_JAOTNW010000006.1, on the reverse strand, counting down.
GCGGCTACTGGCGCAACGAAGTGCGCTGGGCGCGCCCGGTGACCCTCGACTGGATGCGCCCGGCCTTCTTCGAATACGGCGCCAGCGTCGGTTACGACCAGGGCGTGATCCGCAACGACCGCTACAACGACAACGTTCATGGCCGGGTGTCCAGCAACTCCCTGGAGCTGTTCGCCCGTGGCAAACACGTCAGCACCAGCGTGACCTTTGCTCATTCGTTAGAAAGACCCGGTGTAGTCACCGAGCGCGAAGCGCCGATCTACTTCCGCATGGATTTCTTCCTGTAATTCAACGCCCCGCTGCATGAGAGCCTGACAATGGATGTTCGCCAATTCGCCTTCCTGGCCCGCCAACCTTCTGCCGCCCTGAAGCGCCGGGACGCGTTCTTCGGCCTGCCCAAGCGCGGGCTGGCGTTGATCCTCGCCAACGCATTGTTCTGGCAGCCGCTGCTGGCCCAGGCCGAGGGCATTGTGGTCAGTGCGCCGGGCACCACCGTAGGCGCGGCGGGCAATGGCGTGCCGGTGGTGAACATCGCCACCCCCAATGGCGCGGGCTTGTCCCATAACCAGTTCAAGGACTACAACGTCGGGCCCAACGGCGTGATCCTCAACAATGGCAACGGCGCCATGGTCAACACCCAACTGGGCGGGATCATTGTCGGCAACCCCAACCTCAAGGGCGGCGCGGCGAACGTCATCCTCAACGAAGTCAACGGCGGCAGCCCCAGCCAGTTGCGCGGCTATACCGAAGTGGCGGGGCAGTCGGCCAAGGTCATCGTGGCCAACCCGTACGGTGTGACGTGCAGCGGTTGCGGCTTTATCAACACCCCCAACGTCACCCTCACCACCGGCAAACCCGTACTCGACGCAAGCGGCCAGTTGCAGCGCTATGAAGTGGATGGCGGCGCCGTGACCATCGACGGCGAAGGCTTGAACGCCAGCAACGTCGAACGCTTCGACATCATCACCCGCTCCGCCAAGATCAACGCACAAATCAACGCCCGCGAACTCAACGTGATCGCCGGGCGCAACGACGTCGACGCGCAAAGCCTGAAAACCACCGCCCGTGCCGACGACGGCAGCGCCAAGCCCGAGCTGGCGATCGACTCCTCGGCCCTGGGCGGCATGTATGCCGGCGCGATCAAACTGGTGGGCACTGAAGCCGGTGTGGGCGTGAAGCTCGACGGCACCCTGGCCGCCAGTGGCGGCGATATTCAGCTCGACGCCAACGGGCGTCTGAGCATGGCGCAGGCGGCGGCCACCGGTAACGTCAAAGTCACCGCGCAAAACGTCGACCTCACCGACAAGGTCTACGCCAACGGCAATGTGCAGGTCACCAGCGCCCAAGCCTTAGTCAACCGTAAGAGCATCGCCGCCGGCCAGCGCATCGATATCAACGCGGCCAGCGTAAATAACCCCGGCATCATCGAAGCCGGCGTCGCCGCCGATAACAGCCGCAACACCACGGGCGATCTGGTGGTGAACGCGCAAACCGTCACCACCAGCGGCAACCTGCTGGCCAGCCGCGCACTGGCGATCACCGCCGCGCAAGCGCTGACCAACCAGGGCGCGATCATCCAGGCCAAGACCGTCGAGGTCAGCAGCGCCAAACTCACCAACCAGGGCGTCACTGCGCGCCTGTTCGGTGAGCAGAGCCTGGCGATCAACTCGCCGGCCATCGTCAACCTTGGCGGCCTGATCCGCTTCGGCGAAGGCCAGGCCGCCACGCTCAACAGCGCGTCCCTGGACAACCGCCAGGGCCGTATCGAAATGGCCGGTGGCAGCCTGGTGCTCACCAGTGCCGACCTGAACAACAGCGGCGGGCAAGTCATCGCCAACGACCTGACCGTCAACGCCGGCAGCCTGAACAACCAGAACGGCGTGTTGGTGGCCAAAACCGCGACCGTCACTGCCAGCAACCTCGACAACAGCCTCAAGGGCTTGATCCAGGCCGACGGTGGCGCGCTCAACCTCGCCGTTTCCAACACCTTCAACAACAACCAGGGTTTCGCCCAGGCTAGCACCGATCTGAACGTCACTGCCGGCACCCTCAGCAGCAACGCAGGCGGCGTACTGAGCGCCGACACCGGCAAGCTCACCCTCACCGCCGCGCAACAGCTCAACAACGCCCAGGGCCGCTTGCAGGCCGGGCAGGGCGATATCGAACTGCACGCCGCCCACCTGGATAACCAGAGCGGCACAATCGTCGGCAAGCAACTGCTGCTCGACGTGGCTGGCGGCGATATCGACAACCGCGCCGGGCGCGTGTTGGGCGACCACCTCGACGTACGCGCTTCCGGCCTCGACAACCGCAACGCCGGCCTGCTGGCCGGTGGTGCCCAGGGTGTAAGCCTGCTGCTCAAAGGCCCGGGCCAGTTGCTCAACGCCCAAGGCCGCATTCAGAGCGAGGGCCTGCTGCAACTGCAAGGCGAGCGCTTCGACAACAGCGCTGGCATCCTGCTGGGCCAGACCGTCGACGTCACCGCGCAGACCTTCAACAACAGCAACAAAGGCGCGCTGGTCAGCGATGGCGGTGACGTGGTGCTCAAGGTCAGCGACCTGCTCACCAACGTCGGCGGCCAGATCGACGCGGGCGAACGCAGCGTGCTGGTCAAGCAACTCACCACCCTCAACAACGACGGCGGCACCCTGCGCGGCAAGCGCCTGGACATCGCCGCCCAGCACCTGAACAACGACAACGGCCAACTGCTGGCCGGCGCCGAAGGCCTGAGCTACAGCGGCCAGGATGTGAGCAACCGCAAGGGCCTGATCCTCAGCGGCGGCGCGCTCACCGAGTTGAATGCCATCCGCCTGGATAACCAGGGCGGCACCGTGCAGGGCGACAGCCTGAGCGTCACCGCGAACAGCGTCGACAACGCCAGCGGCGGCCTGATGGCAAGCCTGGTCGGCAACCTGCAGCTCACTGTCGAAGCCCTGGCCAACCGTGGCGGCAAGCTGTTCGGCAAAGAACAAGTGACCGTCAGCGGCGCCACCCTCGACAACAGCGCGGGCCAGATCAGCGGCAATCAGATCAACCTGACCTCACGCGACACCCTCAGCAACCAGGGCGGTTTGGTCGAAGCCAACCAGGGCCTGACCCTCACCGGCGGCAACCTCGATAACAGCGCCAACGGCCAACTGCGCGCCCTGGGCGGCGCCAGCAGCCGCGTCAACCTCAGCGGTGCGTTGAACAACCAGAACGGCACCCTCGAATTCGGCAGCCAGGCCTTCAACCTTGACGCCGCCAGCCTCAACAACCAGAACGGCATGCTGCAACACGCCGGCACCGGCCTGTTCCACCTCAACACCGCCAGCCTCTCCGGCAGCCAGGGCAATATTCAGGGCATGGGCAGCGCCGACTGGGCCTTCGGCAAGGTCGATGGCCTGGGCCGCGTGCAACTCAACGACGTGCTCACCTACAAGAGCGACCAAGGGCTGGCCCTCAAGGCCGGCGACCGCTTGGCCAGCGCCAAGGGCTTGATCCTCAACGTGGCCAGCCTGGACAACGGCGGCGAACTGCTCAGCGACGGTGACATCAGCATCACCACCGGCGATATCACCAACAGCGGCCGCGTCTCGGCCCTGCAAACACTCACCGTCGCCGCCAACAACCTCAGCCAGAACGGCGGCCGCCTGGCGGCCACCAATACGCGCCTGACCCTGGGCGGCACCCTGGACAACCTCGGGTTCCTCACGGCCCGTCAGCAGCTGGATATCGCCGCCGCGCAAATCAACAACCGCGGCACCCTCGGTGCCCAGGGCGCAGTGAACCTCACGGCGATCAACGGCATCACCAATGCCGCCGACACGCTGCTGTTCAGCGGCGGTGACATGACCCTGCGCAGCAATGGCTTCAGCAACAGCTATGGCGATGTCTACAGCAAAGGCAACCTGAGCTTCGCCGCCCGCGATGGCGGGCGTGCCGTGCTGTTCAGCAACCGCTCCGGCACCGTGGAAAGCGAAGGCTCCATCGCTATCAATGCAGGCTTTATCGAAAACGCCAAAGACGAATTCGAACTCGGGCAAACGCTGACCACCGGCAGCTTGAGTTGGATCTGTGGCCAGCACTGCGGCGAAAGCGACAACTGGGAACGTGGCGAGATCACCATCTACGAGACGTACCTTGAGGCGGCGACCAAGGACTCGGTAGCGGCACGCCTGGTGGCGGGCAAAAACATGCTGCTGCAAGGCGACACTGTGCAGAACCGCTACAGCCTGATGGCCGCCAATGGCGACCTGAGCATCACTGCCGGTGACCTGCTCAACCAGGGCGCCGCCACGCGCACGGGCCAGCGCAAGCTTGTCATCGGCACGCCAGGTCACGTCTCCGACGATTTGTTTGAACGCATGCAATATGTCGACGTGCCCGCGTTCAATGCGGCCACGGCGGCTGGGAATTTCGACAAGGCGCGCTTCGAAGAACTCAAAAGCCGCTCACCCAATAGCCTGCCGTTCGCCTACGCAAGTGACGTCACCACCTGGACCAACAACAGCGGCCCCGGCTACGACGCCACCCTGCAAGCTGGCGGCACGGTCAACCTCAACGTCGCCCGCACCCTGCAAAACGGCACGCTGCACAACAACACCCTGGCGCAGTTGACCGGCACCCTCGGCGACGACCAGACCGGCATCCCCGTCGGCGGCATCAACATCAACTTGAGCAAACACGCCAACGACCCGAGCGCCCAGGCGCCCGGCAGCGTGCTGCCCGTCGTGGGCGTGGCCCCCGGTGGCGGCTTCGTGCCCGTGGACTACACCGGCACCGCGTTCGCGCCGGTCGACCCCACCAGTTCGCCGACCTTCCAACTGCCCAAGGGCGAGTACGGCCTGTTCGTCAAAAACGCCGACCCCACCAGCCACTACCTGATCGAGACCAACCCCGAATTCACCTCGGCGTCGGGCTTCTTCAGCTCCGACTACATGCTCGGCAAACTCGGTTTCAATTCCGACAATGCCTGGCGCCGCCTCGGTGACGGCCAGTACGAAACCCGCCTGATCCGCGACGCCGTCCTCGCGCAAACCGGCCAACGCTTCCTCGCCGGCGGCCTGTACAGCGACGCCGACCAGTTCCGCTACCTGATGGACAACGGCCTTGCCAGCAAAGACGCGCTGCGCCTGAGCCTGGGCGTGGCCCTCACCGAACAGCAAGTCGGCGCCCTGACCCACGACATCGTGTGGATGGAAAACCGCGTCATCGAAGGCCAGACCGTGCTCGTACCGGTGCTGTACTTGGCCCAGGCCGACTCGCGCAACGTGCGCGGCAACAGCCTCATCCAGGGCCGCGACCTCAACCTGGTCACCGGCGGCGACCTGATCAACGTCGGCACCCTGCGCGCCAGCAACAACCTCTCCGCCATCAGCAGCGGCAGTATCTACACCGGCGGCCTGGTCGAAGCCGGCAACAACCTCAACCTGCTGGCCCAAGACAGCATCCGCAACGCCATGGCCGGTGAAATTCGCGGCAAGCAAGTCAGCCTCACGGCGCTCAAAGGCGACATCACCAACGAAACCACCGCCATCCAGGTGCGTGACGGCGCCGGCATGCGCACCCTCACCGACACCAGCGCCGGCACCATCGTCGCCCGCGAAAACCTCGCCATCGACGCCGGCCGCGACCTCACCAATCGAGGCGCACTGGTAGCGGGCAACGACGCCAACCTCACCGCTGGCCGCGACCTCAACCTCATCGCTGCCAGCGACACCAGCGTCAAACACGAGACCCGCGACGGCGGCGAGAAATCCAGCATCACCACCGACGTCAAAAACCTCGCCGCCAGCGTCACGGCGGGCGGCAACCTCAACATGCAGGCCGGGCAAGACGTCAACATCATCGGCAGCACCGCCACCGCCGGCAAAGACCTCACCATCGCCGCCGGCCGCGACCTCAACGTCACCTCGGTCAGCGACATGCACAACGTCGAGGGCAAGGAAAAGGATGGCAAAAAACGCATCAAGACCTCGGACGACCAGACCAGTCAAGTGGCGAGCGTACTGACGGCGGGTGGGGATTTTGTCAGCCAGGCTGGGCGTGACACCACGATCGTGGCGAGCAGGATCAGCGCGGGGAATGAGGCTTATCTGTATAGCGGGGATAAGTTGAACCTGCTGGCGGCGCAGAACAGCACTTACAGCCTTTACGACATGAAGGAGAAGGGTGGCTGGGGCGCGAAGAAGACCAAGCGTGATGAGGTGACCCACGTCACGAATGTGGGGACTGAGATCAAGACTGGTGGTGATCTGGTACTCAAAAGTGGAGGCGACCAGACCTATCAACTTGCCAAGCTTCAGAGCGGCCGGGACATCACTTTGGATAGCGGTGGCGCGATTACCTTTGAGGCGGTCAAGGATCTACATCAAGAAAGCCATGAAAAAAGCAAGAACAGCCTGGTTTGGACCAGCGCCAAAGGCAAAGGAAATACTGACGAAACGTTGCGCCAGAGCCAGCTGATTGCGCAGGGACAAGTGGTTATTAAAGCCGTAGATGGCTTGAAGATTGACGTCACGCATGTTGATCAGCAAACGGTTAGTCAGGCCATTGATGCGATGGTGAAGGCAGATCCGCAGTTGGCTTGGCTGAAAGAGGCTGAGAAACGTGGGGACGTGGACTGGCGCAGGGTTCAGGAGGTTCACGATAGCTTTAAATACGATAACTCTGGCTTAGGTGGCGGCGCATCTTTAGTCATTGCAATTATTGTCACCTACTTTACGTGGGGCGCCGGTGCGGGTCTTGTCGGCGCAGCCTCCACTAGCGCAACGGGCATTGCCGCAAGCTCAGTAGTGTCCGCAGCTGCCGTAAATGCCACGACAAGCACCATCAATAATCGTGGCAATCTTGGCGCAGTGGCTAAAGATGTCACCTCCAGCGATAGCCTGAAAGGCTATGCGGTTGCCGGCATTAGCGGCGGCTTTATGCCTAGCAGCCTCGGTGCTCAGCTTGCCGTTCGATCAGCCCTGAACACGCTCACTAACGGTGGGAAGTTCAAGGATAACGTTGTGCAAGCCGCGATCAGCATGGCTGCAGACGGCCTAAGTGGCGCGATTTTCGACCGAGTGGGTGATTCACTATTGGGCAGTGGCCTTCCTAAGAAAATCGCTGTACATGCGATTGTGGGTGGGTTGATTGGCGAGGCCGCGGGGGGCGACTTCCGAACTGCGGCCTTAGCCGCCGGAGCTAACGAAGCGTTGATCAGCCTGGTCGGTGAAAAAATCTTTCCGGGTGAGGCGCACGAACGAGTTCTGGCAATGACCTCCCAGTTAGTCGGGATGACGGTTGCCGCAGCAGCAGGTGGAGATGCAAAGGCTCAGGAAAAAGCGGCATGGGTGGCTCAGCAAGCTACGGTCTATAACAATCTGAATCACGTTGAGGCTGAGAATCTACTTAAAGAAATTAAGGACTGCCGCGCAACCAAGACCTGCGGTGAAGCCAAAATAAAAGAAATATTGAATAAATATGAAGATATTTCTGCGGACAACTCCAGCCCCATCAAGGACTGCCCGACGCGAAAATGTGTCGACGATATCCTGAATAGTTCGGTTCGAATGGACAGTCCTGTTGCACAGGAACTGCTTAGCCTGCTGCGACAGACGACGTATGACACGCCTGGATTGCTTCAAGGGAACCCTAGTGACGTGGTTTCACAATCGCCTAACCCAAGTGGATGGGGCGATATGTTTGCTGCGGATAAGCAGGTGGCTTTTGCTAAGAATCTTCAAGAAGGCTGGTTGACCCCAGAAGAATCGGCTGATGTTGAACGCTGGAATGACTCTACAAGGTGGGTCGATCGTGCTGTAGGCCGGAAGCTGGAGGCCAAGGAAAAAGCATACATATTGACTGAGCTCGGGACCGCCGCTGCAATGGTCTTACTCGCTGGTCGTGCGGCCAGTGGTGCCTCAAGCAAAGGTGGAAGTACGACGCCTGCCGAAATTAGTCCTACGTATCGCGAGCTTCAGGGTATAAATAAAGGCTTCCAAGCTCACCACACGCTCCCTCAGTATCTAGGAAAGATGTTGGGGTACTCAAAAAATGACATGATGGATCACCCCGCAACATTGATCACTCAATACTCGCATACTGGTAAGCTGAACCCGGATGCCATGCATAAAGCTATAAGTAAATATCTGCCTCCAATGGTAGGGGGTAAAGCCGCTAGCTATACTCCAGATCAGATCAGTACTGGGTTGCAAAAAGCGTATGGAGATATTGGACGTCCTGAGCTTTTTAAATCGGTACAGCATTTAATCAAATAAGGAGGGTGAGTTATGTCGGACAAACAAGTATATGAGCTAACGATTGATGATCTTGATAGTTCTAGCGTTTGGTTCTTTCCTATGGACGACACTGTCGAGGATGAATTAACTGTACGCCCCCTCGCCGAACAGGAAACGTGCTCAGACTTTCAGGTTGTCGTTAGAGCTGATTTTTTTGGTGAAAGTGGCGCTGTGTATCGCGGTTATTTGTATTGGGACTCCAATGCCGCAATTGAATACTTAAAGCCTGTTGTATTGTCTGATAAGGGAGACGCTGTAAGTTTTTGGAGCGGCATAGTCACTCCAGCGTGGGATAGTTCGGAGTTTGCCGGTTCGATTAGATCCGAGCTGCCTATTTCTTATACCTCAGAACCGGTTTTCGGTCTTCCTTCCATTTGCGGAAAGCTGGAGGGACTTTATTATCTTTCTGATGATCAGGTGTGCTGCGTTAAATGACGCGAGAAAAGGGGGGTGATTTATTTAAATTTACGCTGGGAGCTATTAAATAAATCTGTCCCCTTTATTCGCATATGGATCAAGACCGATTCCACGAGGAACTCTCATATTCTGATTGGACATCCAAGTGTTCAGATTTTAGTATTTTTAATACCAGATGCTGAGAGATATTGGATGAAGAGCGGTGATCTCTGGAAGTTCCGCTATATCTAGTCGTGGTGTTGAGACGATTTATTCGTGAATCTGACGCAAAAATAGCCTTTCGTCGTGCTATAACTAAGGTGGGCATTAAGATTTGATGGGCGAAGTTGCGTTTGCTTAGGGGGTAAGTCTTTTGGGTTTAGTTTTAAGTTTGCCTAGCTTTCAAGAGTGTTATATATGAGAAAAATTTTCGTGATTTTTTGCACTTTATTTCTGCTGGGTGGTTGCGTAACACAAGACCTGAGCATTGAAAACCGCCATAAAATCACGACGGTCACTATTTTGCCTGCCCCGTTTTCGGAGCAGCAGTTCAAATACACGAGTATGGATCAAGCCTGGGGTGCCGGCTTAGGTGCCGGTGCCGGAGCGGCTGTGGGAATGGCATCGGACTCTTCCAAAGTCGCTACCAGTGCTATGGCTGGCGTGGGGGTGGTAGCGGGCGCGAAAGTAGCTGATGGTGGAGTTTTAAGTCCACGGCAGGCAATTTTGTTGAATTTGCAGCGCAACAAAATAGATCCAGGGAAGTTGTTTAAGCAGCAGCTGGAAGCGCGGATCAGTGCTGAGCATTTATTCAAAGTTGTACCGGAGGGCGGCCGGGCCGATGCGCATATAGAATTCGTCGTGTCCGAATGGGGCTTTGCCTTGAAAAACTACAGTGCAGAGCTTTATCCCACAGTGGGCATTGTAGCGACCATGAAGCTCGGCGACGCAGTAGTTTGGAGGAATTTCGAAACTGTAACAGCGTTCAGTGAGGGAAATGTCCAGGCGTATACACCTCAGGAGTACGCAACAAACCCTGAAGCTCTCCGTAGCGCTTTGCAGAATGCTTTCGAGTTAGTGATAGCTAAACTAATAGCTGATTTGAAACAATAGGTGCTATAAGGCGTATGGAAAAAAGGGTGCGAGAAAAGGGTACAGATTTATTTGAATAATAGAAAAGTAGAAAAGGGGGCAGATTTATTTTAATTAAAGTTTAAAGGCGCATTAAATAAATCTGTCCCCTTTTGTTCTCTATGTTGCTCCGCCGATTTCAATGGATGGGAAGGTCATCGTTGAGGGTAATCATCGCTACATTGCTGCTAAAATCTTAGGCCGGACTCCGGATGTGAATCCTGGAACATTACCGCCGAATAAAGCTGGCTTAACTAAGCCAATGTCTGAGGTGAAGGTGGATCCGGTGGATTGGGGAAATAAATGATTAATATTAATTTTGAGACGGGCGAGATATTAGCTTTACCTTTGGATAGTTTTGTCGGTGCAAGTTTGAAAGGGTTGCAGTTGCATCGCGCTATATTTGATGAGCTTAATATTGGAAGTGCCGACTTTTCTGGTTCGAATCTGAGAAATGCCTCATTTATTAACGCGTTTATAGATCGAGCTATATTTGATCGAGCAGCTCTGATGAATTCAATTTTTATGAATTCAGTTATGAGTAATACTTCTTTCGCAGGCGCAATGGCAGCATTTGCTGATTTTGCGGGTGCAAATCTTTCATGTGCAAGTTTTGAGGGTGCTGATATTGGTGGTGCGAGCTTTATTAGATCAAATTTATGTGGCGCTGATCTTTGTGCAAATAGAATCGAAGAGGCGGTTTTTTTGGGCGCTACGTATAATGATGCTACTGTCTGGCCAAGTGGGTTTCGACCAGAAAGTTATGGTGCGATTAAAGTGCTTAAATGAGAGTAGAAAAGGGGGGTTATTTATGTTAGAGTTGAAAAGCATATTAAATAAATCTGTCCCCTTTTGTTGTGCTTTCTACAATTTGGTGGTTGACCCGGGTAGGGTCGGATCAAGTCATATATTTAGACTTAAAAAATATTTGGGTGCGGTCATAGTAAGTGAAGAAGTGAAACGGCGACTTATGGCAGCTGGTGTTGTCGGCGTGCTGTTTGATTCTGTTAATGGTGATAAAGAAACCGTTGCCTAGTTAGTCAGGTAGTTGGGAGGAGGGCGGCGAATTTATTTAATTCGTGGTGGTAATACAAAGGCTATTGAGTAAGTCTGCCCCCTTTTGTTGTGTTTAATTACATGGGGGCGATTTGTGTCGTATAAACAAGTATATGAGCTAACGATTGATGATCTTGATAGCTATAGCATTTGGTTTTTTCCGATAGACGACACCGTGGAGGACGAATTAACTGTACGCCCCCTCGCCGAACAGGAAACGTGCTCAGATTTTCAGATTATCGTTAGAGCTGATTTTTTTGGTGAAAGTGGCGCCGTGTATCGCGGTTATTTGTATTGGGACTCCAATGCCGCAATTGAATACGTAAAGCCTGTTGTATTGTCTGATAAGGGAGACGCCGTAAATTTTTGGAGCGGTATAGTAACTCCCGCGTGGGAAAGTTCGGAGTTCGCCGGTTTGATTAGATCCGAGCTGCCTATTTCTTATGCCTCAGAACCGATTTTTGGCCTTCCTTCCATTTGCGGAACACTGGAGGGGCTTTATTATCTTTCTGATGATCAAGTTTGCTGCGTGAAATGACGAAAAAAGTGGACCGGTTTATTTGGTTGGATTGCTCACGCACAAAGCAGGCGACACAAAGGCCGCCCGATTTTCACTCAGGACGGATCGGCATTCAGCCTGCGACTGATGACATCCAGCAAATCACACCCGTCGCGCAGCGGAATGGCCAGCAAGTGGGCGAAGTCTGAAAGCACTACGGCATCGCTGCTGAGTTGTTCGCGGAAGGCCAGATTCTCCAGCAGTTGGGTGACGGCCCGAATGCGGTGCACGGCGGCGTCGTGAAGGACGTCGAGAGGTGCCTGGGTGTCGATGATCAGGGCTGGGATGGTGCAGTCGTGGCCAGTTAGAGGCATATATCGATTCATAGTTAACACTCTGTTTTGATGGTCGAGGCCACCACTCAATCGTCGCCAAACGAATGGGTGGCAGCTGTACGCAGGTTGGCGAACCGGCAACAGAGTAAACCGGCAGACCCGGAGGTCTCCCGCGCACAGCCGCCATAACGAGCACAGCTTTGCGGGTGCAAAAACACCTGCATGAAGCGGATTGCTTTTGCACTCTGTTGTCAGGTCGCCAAACCTGATCGCCGTATGGGCGACGGCCGGACTATAAGCCCCTCACCCAAAACCGCGCAAGGCATCACAGCAATGGCACAATGCTTCGGGCCATGCCATAAAAATGAGACCCCGCCATCATCGGCACTCTCAAAACCGCTCTACCGTTACCCACAAGGAAGAAATACATGATCAAGTTGTTCTGCAAAGCCGCTGTCGTTCTGTCCCTGGCCACGCTGTTTGGCTGTTCCTCGACGCCGTCGGTGGAGAAGATGCAGGCTGACGTGGCGAACTATTCGCTGCCCAAGGCCGCCGTGGCCGATAAAGGTTTGGTGTACGTCGTGCGCCCTAGCAATGTCGGGATGATGGTGCGGTTCAACGTGTTCCTGGATGACAAGGAAGCCGACTCGGAGATGGGTTACAACCGTGGTAACCAGTACATCTATTTTTTCGTGACGCCGGGCAAACACGTGATCAGCTCCAAGGCTGAAAACTGGGCGGATATGCCGATTGATGTAAAGGCGGGCGAGGTGGTTTACCTCAAGCAGGAGGTCGAAATGGGCTTCGCCGTGGCGCGTAACAGCCTCAAAGCGCTGAGCGAAGTCGAAGGCCGTTATCTGGTCAAGGATGCGTCCTTGGGCACCATTGCCAAAGAAAGCAAATGAGTTGAGCCAGTGTGTCGGCAGGGTCCAGGCCCTGCCGACTTCTCGTATTCACTGCAAGCATTAAAGGATTGATGTGAAAAACCTCCTTTTCATTCTCCTCACCACCCTCATCCTCGGCGGTTGCGTCAGCCACCCCCTCACTCCCGAAAACCGCGCGCAGATCAAGACCGTTAAAGTCCTGCCGGTGAAGTGGGAAAAGAACATGGTGTACTTCGGCCGTGAACAGGCCTGGGGCGCGGCCCTGGGGGCCGGGGTTGGTGCCGGTGTTGGCATGGCCAGCGGGGCGTCTAAATTGGGTACTGCGGCGTTGAGTGGCGCCGGGTTTGCCGGCGGCATGAAGCTTGGGCAGTTGGCCGAGATGCCGACGCCGGTGGCTATTCTGACGGTGATGGAGGCGGAAAAACTCGATGTAGGTGTGTTGCTCAAGCAGGGCTTTGTCGATGAGTTGGGCAAGACTTCGACGCTCAAGGTGGTCGGCGATGATGAGCCCGCCGATGCGCAGATCCAGCTGACCGTGTCCGAGTGGGGTTTTCGCCTGACCCAGGGTTTCAGCAGTGTGATTTACCCCACCCTTAACGTGATGGCGCAGATGGATCGCGGCGATGAAATGGTCTGGCGCACCTTTGAAGCGGTTACGCCGTTCAATGGCCAGAACGTCTACGGCTATACCCCGTTGACCTACCGCACTGACCCTGAAGCCTTGCGGCGGGCGTTGACAGGGATTACGCAGATTTCTGCGCAGTATCTGGTGAAGGAGCTCAAGTAGGTCTGTGCGAAGGCTGGCGGCTGTTGGTGGGCGGGCTTGGACTAATACCAGTCAGGGTTAAACGCAGTTCCCCTGTGGGAGCGGGCTTGCCCGCGAAGGCGGTGTGTCAGTCGCTGCATCTGTTGCTGCACTACCGCTTTCGCAGGCAAGCCAGCTCCCACATTGGATCTTCGTTGCTTTGAGTATTGCGGTCGGCAGTCATACGGCCGAAACAACTTGAGAACCGCTCTCAACCCCGTAAAATGCCGCAGCCGTTGCATCACCGTCTTTCAGGGAAGAACTCAGGCCAGCGCGCTTTAAGGCTGCCTTTCTCCTTGGAAAACCCGGCAACGCTGATTTCCTCACCCAAGGAGCACCCTGTGAAGACACTGTCCAAAATCCTGCTGTCGGGCCTCACCGCCGCGGCGCTGTTGACCGTGGCCGGTTGCGCCACCGAGAGCAACCGCGCGATGCCGGTGGAGCAAGTCGCCAGCGCCCACGTGGCCTATTCCGGCGTGCGTGTGCCGATTGCCGTGGGCAAGTTCGACAACCGCTCCAGCTACATGCGCGGCATCTTCTCCGATGGCGTCGACCGTCTCGGCGGCCAGGCCAAGACCATCCTCATCACCCACTTGCAGCAGACCAACCGCTTCAGCGTGCTGGACCGCGACAACATGGGCGAAATCTCCCAGGAAGCCAAAATCAAAGGCACCGTGCAGAAGCTCAAGGGCGCTGACTACGTAGTGACTGGCGATGTGACCGAGTTCGGCCGCAAAGAGACCGGCGACCGCCAGCTGTTCGGCATCCTCGGCCGTGGCAAGACCCAAGTGGCCTACGCCAAAGTTGCGTTGAATATCGTCAACATCAATACCTCCGAAGTGGTGTATTCCACCCAGGGCGCCGGTGAGTACGCGCTGTCCAACCGTGAAGTGATCGGCTTCGGCGGCACCGCCAGCTATGACTCCACCCTCAATGGCAAGGTGCTGGACCTGGCCATGCGCGAAGCGATCAACCGCTTGGTCGACGGCATCAACGCCGGCGCCTGGAACCCGCGTAACTGATCAGCCACACCACAAGGAGCAGTACACGGATGAGCAAGGCAGTGAAGTTAGCGCTGACGCTGGCAGCAATCGCGGCGGTCACCGGGTGCCAGACGGCGCCCCAGCCCCTGTATCAATGGGAGAGCTACCAGCCGCAGGTTTACGAGTACTTCAAGGGCGAGCCCAAGGAAGCGCAGGTGGAAGCACTGGAGCGCGACCTGCAGAAGATCAACGCCAGTGGCCGCAAGGCGCCGCCGGGTTACCACGCGCACCTTGGCATGCTGTACATGAACATGGGCAAGGATGACCAGATGGTGCAGGAGTTTCGCACCGAGAAGGCCCTGTTCCCTGAGTCTGCTGCGTACATGGACTTTCTGTTGAAAAACGCCAAAGCCGGAGTCGCCACCAAATGAGCCTGTTAAAACTCACCGGCGCCTTGCTGGCCCTGGCGTTGCTCGGCGGTTGCGCCGCGCCCAAGACGGTAGATTATTCGGCGTACAAACAGGCGCGGCCCAAGTCGATCCTGGTACTGCCGCCGATCAATGAATCGCCGGAAGTGCAGGCGTCATACAGCCTGGTGTCGCAAGTCACCTACCCGCTGGCCGAAGCCGGCTACTACGTGTTGCCGATTGCCCTGGTGGACGAGACCTTCCGCCAGAACGGCCTGACCACCGCCAACGATATCCAGGCCGTACAGCCGGCCAAGCTGCATGACATATTTGGTGCGGACGCGGCGCTGTACATCACCATCAGCGAGTACGGCACTCAGTACATGCTGATCTCCAGCGACACCTCGGTGACGGCCTCGGCCAAACTGGTGGACCTGCGCACCGGCACCACCCTGTGGACCGGTTCGGCGCGGGCGTCGAGCGAGGAGGGCAATAACAACGGTGGCGGCCTGGTGGGCATGTTGATCACGGCGGCGGTCAAGCAGGTGATCAATAGCTCTACCGATGCGGCGCACCCGATTGCCGGTATCACCAGTGCGCGGTTGCTGTCGGCAGGGCAACGCACCGGCATCTTGTACGGCCCGCGTAACCCGAAATACGGCACGGACTAAGAGAACACCGCCATACAAATGTGGGAGCTGGCTTGCCTGCGATAGCGGTGGGCCAGTGCTGGAAAGGCTGGCTGACACACCGCTATCGCAGGCAAGCCAGCTCCCACATTGATCGGGGTGAATTTCGAGGGTTTAACCCGAACCCAACCTACCTCGCGTCTGACCTTGTGAACGGCTCATTCATTCACGAGGTTCAGCCCCATGTCCCGCCCTCTGCTTTACCTGCGTCCCGCTGCCCAAGGCTTCACCGTTACCCTGCTGGTAGCGCTGGCCGGGTGTGGGCTGTCTTCCTCACCCGAGGTGGCCAAACCTGCACAACCCACCGCCGAGTTGTACAGCGCGCCAGTTGAGGGCGCGATGGCCAAACGCATGGCCATGCCGGCACCGATGGCGGTGCGTGAAATGGCGATGATGAATGACCGCAGCGAACCCCGCGAGCAATACGCCAACCTGCCCGACAACCCGGTGCACCGCGTCGCCGAAACCCCGGTCTCCACCTTCAGCGTGGATGTCGACACGGGCAGCTACGCCAACGTACGGCGCTTCCTCAACCAAGGCCGCCTGCCGCCCGAAGGCGCGGTGCGGTTGGAGGAAATGGTCAACTACTTCCCCTACAATTACGCACTGCCCACCGATGGCTCACCTTTTGGCGTCACCACCGAAGTCGCCGCCACGCCGTGGAACCCGCGCACAAAACTGCTGCGCATTGGCATCAAGGCTTCCGATAAAACCGTGGCAGAACTGGCACCCGCCAACCTGGTGTTCCTGGTGGACGTGTCCGGCTCCATGGACCGCCGAGAAGGCTTGCCGCTGGTCAAGAGCACGCTGAAGTTACTGGTGGATCAACTGCGTGATCAGGACCGTGTGTCACTGGTGGTCTACGCCGGTGAATCCCGCGTGGTGCTCAAACCCACCTCCGGGCATGACAAAGCCAAGATCCGCAACGCCATCGACCAACTCACCGCCGGCGGTTCCACCGCAGGCGCGTCCGGCATCGAACTGGCCTACCAGATGGCCCGCGAAGGGTTTATCGACCAAGGCATCAACCGCATCCTGCTGGCCACCGACGGCGACTTCAACGTGGGCATCAGCGACTTCGACAGCCTCAAGCAAATGGCTGCGGACCAGCGCAAAAGCGGCGTATCGCTGACCACCCTCGGCTTTGGCGTGGACAACTACAACGAACACCTGATGGAACAACTGGCCGACGCGGGCGACGGTAACTACGCCTACATCGACAACCTGCGCGAAGCGCGCAAAGTGCTGGTGGAGCAACTCAGTTCGACCCTGGCGGTGGTGGCGCGGGATGTGAAACTGCAGGTGGAATTCAACCCGGCGCAGGTCAGCGAATACCGCCTGCTGGGTTATGAAAACCGCGCCCTGAAGCGTGAGGATTTCAACAACGACAAGGTCGATGCCGGTGAGATCGGCGCAGGGCACACGGTGACCGCGCTGTATGAAATCGTGCCCAAGGGCGAGAAGGGCTGGTTGGAGCCTCTGCGTTACGCCGCCGCGCCTGCGACCGAAGGCCAATCCGATGAGCTGGCGATGCTACGGGTGCGCTACAAGCCCGCTGCGGCCGGTAACAGCCAGTTGATCGAACGCCCCATCGCCAACCAGGCTACCCCGGCCAGCGACGACCTACGCTTCGCGTCTGCCGTGGCCGCCTTCGCCCAACAGCTCAAGGGCGATGGCCGCTACACTGGCACCATGAGTTTGCAAGACACCGCCAAATTGGCACGCTCGGCCCGCGGCGATGACCCCTTCGGGCTGCGCAACGAATTCGTGCAACTGGTGGAGCTGGCCCAAAGCCTCAAACCCTGATCTCGCTCACAACCGAGATCAAATGTGGGAGAGGGCTTGCTGCTAAAGCTTTTTGTAGGAGCGAGCTTGCTCGCGAAAAACTCACAGGCACCGCGTTTATCCAGGAAGCACGCGTTATCGTTGACGTTCTTCGCGAGCAAGCTCGCTCCTACAGTAACCCTGCTTCGGCTGACCAAAAGGAGTTCGCCCACCCCATGGCCGTTCCAGATGACTCACCCAGCGACGAATCGCTGCTGGCCCGCTATCGAACCGGTGACACTGCCGCCTTCGAAGCCTTGTACACGCGCCACCGCCAGGGCCTGTACCGCTTCCTCGTGTCCCTGTGCAACAAAGCCGAACTGGCCGAAGAAATCTACCAGGACACCTGGCTCAGCCTGATCCGCAGCAGCACCCAGCCACAAGGCCGGGCGAGTTTTCGTACCTGGTTGTTCCAGATCGCCCGCAACCGCCTGATCGACCATTGGCGCAAGCACGGCATCCACAACCCCCTGCATGACAGCTACGATGAACAGCTGCACGCCCAGGTCGACGACAGTGACGGCCCCGAGCAGCAACTGACCCTCAGCCGCGACCAGGCGCGCCTCGACGCGGCCCTGCAAGCGTTGCCCGAAGACCAGCGCGAAGTGTTTCTGCTGCGCCTGCACGGCGACCTCGAAGTGCCGCAAATCGCCACCCTCACCGGCGCCCCGCTGGAAACCGTAAAAAGCCGCTTGCGCTACGCCCTGCAAAAATTGCGGCGCCTGCTGGCCGAGGAGGTACCCGTATGAACGACTCCAAACATGCTCCGGACACCGACGACGGGCTGATCCAGCACTTTCGTCAACACAGCAGCGGCGAGCCACCGGCGTCACTGGACGCGTTCATTTTGGCCACTGCCCACCGCGAGGCACCAAAACCTTCGCCCAACCTGTGGCAGCGCTGGTTGCGCGCGTGCCAGCAACCGCGTTGGCAAATGGCTTTCGCCAGCGTTGCCGGTGTGGCGTTGTTGGTGGGTGTGGTCACGCGCACCAGCGAGTTCGAGCATGCGCCGAACACGCGCCTGGCTGCCCCGGCTGCGTTTTCTGCGCCCGCACCTGCGCCTATGAGCGCGCCGCCACGCGTCGAATCGTTCAGTGCCGAAATGAGCAGCGATGCCTTGCCCCAAGCCAACATGGCCAAGCGCGCAGTGCCGGAACCGCTCGAGCAGGGTTTGCAGGACGTATTGCGCCTGCGCAAGGCAGGCGATGACGCGGCGGCGGCGGCAAAACTCGCCGAGTTGCAAAAACGCTTTCCTGCACAGAACCTCGAGGAACGGCTCAAGGCATTGCAGCCTCACTGACCCCATGGCGATGGTATCCAGCGATACCATCGCCGAACGCTTGAAATGCGTCATAAGCATATGAATTTATATTCAGTTGCTCGGGGAGTAATTGCTGCTAGTTTAATAGGCGAAAGACGTCATTGTTCCTGCTGGCCAACAGAGCGGGTCATGTTTCATTGGATGAAAAGTTGCATGCGGACTTCAAGGATTAAAGTCTTCTCAGCATTCGCTACATGGCCACTGGGAAATAGCTCTACCTGTTGGAAGTCCATTCAATTGGATTGATAAACGGTACCTGACATGACGGCTACGCTGAATTACTCATTGGCACAGGCAGTGCCTGAACTGCAACAACCCCTGGATATATTCGAGCTTAAAGAGTCCAACGTCCGCTCTTATTGCCGGGACTTTACCGACACGTTCCACACCGCTGAGGGTTCGACGCTGACCAGTGAGCAAGGTCAGCTGTTCATTGACTTTTTCAGCGGTGCCGGTGCCTTGAACTACGGGCATAACAACCCGGTTCTAAAGGCCGCGCTGCTCGACTACATTGCGCAAAATGGCATCACCCACGGCCTGGATTTCAAGACGACCGCCAAGAAAGCCTTCCTCACCGCGTTTGAAGAGCAGGTGCTGGCCCCACGCAACCTGCGTTACAAAGTGCAGTTCCCCGGCCCCACCGGCACCAATGCGGTAGAGGCGGCGATCAAGCTGGCGCGCAAGTACACCGGGCGCCAGAACATCGTAGCGTTTACCAATGCCTTCCATGGCATGTCCCTGGGCAGCCTGGCCCTGACCAGCAACCCGCGTAAGCGAGCCGGCGCCGGCGTGACCCTGGGCAATGTCACGTTCATGCCCTATGACGGCTACTTCGGCGACAGCGTGGACACTTCGCTGTACCTGGACAGGATGTTGCGCAGCGGCAGTGGCATCGACAAACCGGCGGCCATCGTGCTGGAAACCGTGCAGGGCGAGGGCGGTGTGAACAGTGCCTCGGCCGCCTGGGTACACGCCGTGCAGCGCATCGCCCAGGCCCATGACATCCTGCTGATCATCGATGATATCCAGGCCGGCTGCGGGCGTACGGGCGACTTCTTCAGTTTTGAAGCCCTGGGCGTCACGCCGGACATCGTGACGTTGTCCAAGTCGATCAGCGGCTACGGCTTGCCCATGTCGCTGGTCTTGCTAGCACCCCATCTGGATGTGTGGGAGCCGGGGGAGCACAACGGCACGTTTCGCGGCAACAACCTGGCGTTCGTCACCGGCAAGGCAGTGATAGACCACTATTGGAGCGACGCGGGTTTCACTCAGGCGCTCAAGGCCAAGGCGGGCGTGCTGCATGATGCGCTGCAGAGGCTATCCGCAAGTTTCGCCGCCAAAGCGCCCAACCGCCTGAAAGGGCGCGGGTTCTTCAAAGGCATCGAGTTCGAGGACGCGAGCCTGGCGCAGAAAGTTGCTGCGCGCGCCTATGCACATGGGCTGATCATTGAAACCTCCGGCATCGATAACCAGGTGCTGAAATTTCTTCCGGCCCTGACCATCACTGCGGCGCAGATCAACCAAGGCGTGCAGATTCTCGAGCAAGCGTTTGCCGAGGTGATCACATCATGAGCGATGCCATTATCACCCGGCACGCGTCCCTCGATGACGCCGCTGCCATTGCACCCTTGCTGGATAAATACCGCGAGTTCTACGGTGAAGCTTCCGACCTGGCCCGCTCTTTGGCATTTATTCAACAACGCTTCTTTTTAGGCGAGTCAATTATTATCGTCGCGCAAGTAAACAATGAAGTTATTGGGTTTACGCAACTCTTCCCGAGCTTTTCAAGCGTCACGCTAGAACGCCTGTGGATACTCAATGACTTATATGTTGAAGCCTCAAAGCGAAAAGCGGGAGTTGGCCTGGCGTTATTGAATGCCGCCAAGGCATTCGCACAAACAACCGGCGCCAAACAGTTATTCATTGAAGGCGCAGACGACAACCCCAAGGCACGCAATTTATACACGCGCTTTGGGTTTATCGAAAACACGGCATATCACTACTACCATCTTCCATTGAAGCCAATCCAGGGATAGGAGCTTTTCCATGTCAGACACTGTTTTCGATATCGTGGGTATTGGTTTTGGCCCCTCCAACCTGGCGTTGGCTATTGGCCTTGAAGAGTCCGCTTCTGCGCTGACCTATCGCTTCCTGGACGCCAAGCAAACGCCGGACTGGCAGGATGAAATGTTGCTCAGCGGTTCGGATATCCAGAACAACCCTTTGCGCGACCTGGTCACCCCGCGAAACCCGCGCAGCCACTATGGGTTCGTCAATTACCTGAAAGAAACCGGTCGCCTGTTCGACTACCTCAACCTGCCGCTGACGTATCCGCTGCGGCGTGAATATGCCGAGTACATCAAATGGGTCGCCGGGCATTTTCTGGGCAGTGTCGAATCCTCTGCGTTCGCGCAGCGGGTCGAGCCGGTGCTATTCAAAGGCGAGCAGGTGTGGAAGGTCACCTATAACGACCAGCGCGTCATTTACGGGCGCAGCCTGGTGCTCGGCACCGGACGCACGGCGAATATCCCGGCGGTGTTCGAAGGCCTGACTGGCCCTCAGGTGTTCCACCTCAATCACTACCTGGAGCGCCTCAATAAGCTGCCTCCCAGCGTGCAGCGCATCGGTGTGGTGGGCTCCAGCCAGAGCGCCGTGGAGATTGTGCTCGACCTGACCGCCAAGTTCCCAGACAAAGACATCTACTCGCTGCACCGCAGCTTCAGCTTCCGGCTCAAGGACACCAGCCCATTCAGCGACAAGGTGTATTTCCCGGAATTTATCGACTACTACTTCAACCTCCCGCCCGAGGCCAAGGCGCGGGTGGACAAGCAACTGCGCGGCACCAATTACAGCTCGGCCGATGAAGATGTGATCAACGCCCTCTACGTACGCATCCATGAGGAAAAGCTGCAGGGCAAACAGCGCATCCACATTCTTAACAACATCGCCATTGAGCAGGCGCAGATCAATGCATCGGGGCAGGTGGAGCTAGCGCTCAAGGAGGTCAACCAACTGACCCACTCGACCCTGGCGCTGGACGCACTGGTGCTCGCCACCGGCTTCAAGGACATTGCCGCCAAGGAAAATGGCGAACTGTATCCGCCACTGCTGGCGCCTTATCACGCACGGTTTCGAGCGGACGCCCACGGCGCGCTGGTGGTCAACCGCGATTACAGCCTGACGGCGCTGGAGGACTTGCCCGCGGTGTTTCTCAACGGCTTATGCGAAAGCTCCCACGGCCTGGGAGACGCCGGTTCATTCAGCCTGATTTCTCTGCGGGTCGAACACATCCTGGCGTCCCTGGAAGAAAAACTCGCACAGGCCGAAGCCCCGCTGCACGCATTGGCCTGACCCACCCTCGGTAGCAGCCTGCGCCGGCTGCTGCCTCCTACAAGGAGTTCCCATGTTTACAGCAGCATTGATCTACATCCTGGCGGTGATAAGCCCGGGGCCCAACTTCATCATCGTCAGCCGCTTTGCTTCGCTGGGGTCGGTCTCGACCGGTATCGGTGCGACCCTGGGCATCTGCACGGTCGGCGTATTTTTCTCAACCCTCTCATTGCTCGGCCTGGCGGCGTTGCTGCATCAATACCCGGCGTTTTCCAAAGTCGCCACCTTATGCGGCTCGGCGTACCTGCTGTACATCGCCTACAGCATCATCAAAAGCGTACTGGCCAAAAACACCGGCACCGCCGATACCACCGCCCCGGGCGCGACCAGCTTCGCCAAGGCCTATCGTGTGGGCGTCATCACCAACATCAGCAACATGAAAACCATCGCCTTCATGATCAGTATCTACGCCGGCTTTCTTTCATCGCCGCGCACGGATATCGAAAAAGTCCTGGTGGTGCTGCTGTGCTCGACGCTCGAAGTCATCTGGTACTCCGTAGTGGCCCTGCTCTTCGGCCAGGGCCCGATCAAAGCGCTGTTCCTCAAATACACCCGGCAGATCGACGTAGGGCTGGCCGTATTCCTCGTGGCGTTTTCACTGAACAACGCCATCCCTGTGCTGATCGCCAGTCGATGAGGCTTCGCCATGGAATGGAACGCGTTGCTCAAGGATGTGGGAGGGCGCTTCAAGCATCGCAGTTGGTTGTTGATTGACCTGGCGCCGGAGGCGTTGGTGCTGAGCGATTTGTCGGGGGAGTTGGTGAGGGATTATCTGGGGGTGACGTTGATTCTGGACTGTCATCTTGAGGGGGTTTTTCGGGTGATTGATGGGTTTGGGCCGGGTATCAGCTATGCGGCGTCGTTGCAGGCCGCTCGACGCAGGACTTACTCCGTGCCGGCAGGGGTGGCTTTTCAAGATTTCAAATGGGCGTGCTGAAGGCCCAAACAAAAAGCCCCAGGCCTGTCGACCTGGGGCTTTTTTATAACTCGCCGTGGGCCTTGTACCAGGCCACCGTGTCCGTGAGGGTCTGCTCCAACACACGAAAACTCAGCCCCAGTTCCTCTTCACTTTTGCGGTGGTCAAAGCGGGTACGGTGCTCCTCGCGTATCAACAGCCGCAACGTCGCCATGCTCAGCAAGATAGGCTTGCCGGTCAGGTAGGCGTAGGCCTCTTGCACCGCTGCCAACAGGTACAGCGCGGGCAGCGGCAGTTGGCGCGAGGGTACCTTGACCCCGGCAATACGCCCCAGCACCGGCATCAGCTGGCGCATGGTCAAGTTGCGGCCGGCCGCGAGATAACGCTCGCCCCGTCGCCCGCTCTGGGCGGCAGCAATGTGCGCCCAAGCCACATCGCGAGCATCGACCAGCGAAAAGGTGCCAGGAATCAGCCCCGGCAACTTGCCGTTGATAACGTCCCTGACCAACTGCCCCGAAGACGTCGGCCCACGGTCACCCGGCCCCCACATCCAACCGGGCAAGACCATGCAGGCGTGCATCTGCGGATGGCTTTCAAGAAACCTCAACACCTCACGCTCAGCCAGGATCTTGCTGCGATAGTAGTCGTCCGCATCGGCTTCGGCCCGCAGGCACGTCTCGTCGATCGGCGTACCGGGGGCACCGTCGAGCACGGCAATCGACGAGGTATGCACAAACCGTCGCACACCGGCGTCATACGCCTGTTGCAGCAGGGCCCGCGTACCGGCGACGTTGATCTTTTCCAGTTCCTCCCAATGGCTGCCGCCCTTGTAGTTATCCCGAAAAAACGCCGCGCAGTGAAACACCGTATCGCAGCCTTGCAACGCCGCCGCGAAGGCATCCACATCAGCCATGTCCCCCACCACCTGCTCCACACCCGGCACATCGCCGAACTGCTGCGCGCCCTTGGCCGCCGAGCGGACCAGCGCCTTCACCGCATAACCCCGTGCGACCAGCTCCCGTACCAGGTTATTGCCCAGCAAGCCGGTGGCACCGGTCACAAAGGTGCTGCGCAAGCGATTGGGGTTCGTGTTCATACAGGCCATTCCATTTGTTGAGAAGGCCAGTAGATATACCGCTGAGCCCGCGCCGTAAAAACAGCGCCTGCGGCATAATGGCTTTGCACATCTGCACACCAGGGAAGCGCGGAAATATGGCATTGCAGGCAAATTGGGATGATCTTCGACTGCTGCTGGCAGTCTCACGGCGCGGCAGCTTTTTACAGGCAGGCCAGTTACTCGGTATCGCGGCCTCTACCGTCTCCCGCCGCCTCACCCAACTGGAAATCGCCCTGGGCGAGCCGCTGGTGGAACGCGGCGTGGAAGGCTGCCGGCTCACCTCCCGGGGCCAAGCCCTGGTGGACGTCGCCCTGGCAGCCGAATCCGGCCTGCGACGCCAGGTCCCCGTCGACGGCACGCCTGCAACCCTCAGCGGCACCGTGTTGGTGAGTGCCGGCGAAGGGTTTTCAGCTAGCGTACTTGAGGCCGCCAGCCGCTTCACCTCGCAGCACCCAGGCTGCTCCGTAGAACTCCAGGTCACCACCGACTTCCACAAAATCGTACGAGGCGTGGCCGACATTGCCATACGCACCGCACACCTGGGCGAGCCCTCCCTGATCTACCGAGGGCTCGGCAAACTCGCTTACGGCGTGTTCGCAACCGCCGAATACCTGCAACGGTTTCCTGCGCTAACGCCAGCCACTGCCGCCAGTATTGCCTTGCTGCCACCGCTGGATCTGCTGCCGCAAATGCGCGCCGCGAAAGCTGCGGGGCTGGATTATGCGCCGATCAGGGTGAGTTCGTTTGCGGTGCAGCTTGAATCGGTGAAGCGGGGGATGGGGGTGGCGGTGCTGCCGCGTATTTTGGCGACGGGGTTGAGTGAGCTTTTTCAGGAGATAGAACTGCCGGCGATGGAGGTTTATTTGGTTACGCGGCCGCAGGCGTTGAAGCAGGTGCATATTCAAAGGTTTTTTGGGGTGTTGGAGGGGGTGTTGCGCGATGAAATCGGTAGCCTGGATACGTGGCGCTCCAGGAATTCATCGGGGGGAAGACAGGCGTGACCCATCCCACTGCCTGACTTCAGTGCCTGTGTTGCCTTTATCAAGCTACCCGTTGTCAGTCAGTCCGTTATTTGAGGTACGAGGTAATACGCGTACACGTCTTGCTGGTGACTTTCGGCAGCCGATGTGCCGCTGCAGGCCGTGCCGCTTGGATAATGCAGTGTTCCTTATGACCATCTCCGTAAACCATCACTGCCGAGGTGGTAGAGGTACCATCTTCGTTCAAATACGTTGTGACATTTTCACTGCTCTCTGGGCGTTTATCAGGGCCGCCATAGGGATCAGGGGTCACAGGGGACTCGGCCGCATAGGTAGCCTGGGCGAGCAATAGAAATGTGAATGTGCAGATGAATTTCACAGTAAGTCCTTCGAAAGGGTTGGCGGTTTAGTAAATACGATTTGGGGCTGCTATGCAGCTTA
Organism: Pseudomonas sp. AM4(2022); assembly: GCF_036346515.1. Taxonomy (NCBI): domain Bacteria; kingdom Pseudomonadati; phylum Pseudomonadota; class Gammaproteobacteria; order Pseudomonadales; family Pseudomonadaceae; genus Pseudomonas; species Pseudomonas sp. AM4(2022). The sequence continues at coordinate 242,411 of NZ_JAOTNW010000006.1, read as the reverse complement.
GACCGCGAAACCTCTTAGGAAATTTTCCCCACTTTTTCGGCTTGCCGCTTAGATACCTCATACGAACTCGGCCCGCAAAGGGCGGCTCACGGGAGCTTCTACTTCATAAGTGGAGGAAATAAGGGGACAGATTAATTTTCACGACAAAAAAGAAGACGGAAATCCCGCACAGCTCAAACCAAAGCCTGGGCGAGTAACTCCCAACACCAACCTCTACAACCCCAACGCAACTCAACACCTTCCCTCGCCACCGCCCAACCCCAAAAAACAAAAAAAGCTCCAGATCTCCCGACCTGAGGCTTTTTCATTTCATATCTGGTGCCCCGGCGTCGTTTGAACTGGACGGTAAGATGCCCGGTTTATAAGGGTTTTTGTGGTGGTGTCTCGGTTAGGCATACACATGGGCATACACGCCCCCCGGTGCTGGGTGTGCATCTGGCTTGGAATACGTCTGTATGCCCAGGTCTAGCACTGGTAACGGTCCTTGATCATCCTATCGAAATAAGTACCTTTCGAGCCGGCACCCATTAGGCCCTGATGGATGTCAGGTGGGACGCGGCAGTAGTCGTAAGTACGCCCTTGCTTGAACGTGATTTTCATCCTGCCTGTAGCTGGGTCATAGCCGACAGCTGTGATCGCCGTCGAGTTGACACGAACCATATCCATAGCGCTTTCCCTGCCCCTGATTGATGACGTTCTCTGTTCTGATACTAGTCGGTGTTTCGTTCGGCGGTGCCATTGCGTCCGTGCGAAAGGTGGGCGGGGCCGAAAAGCGGCTGGGGACCCTGAGGTTTTTCTTCCAGCACGGGGCATGAAACCCGCGGGATCGAGTTAGTGGGAGGCATTGGGAGTTACTGAAATTTCAATCGTTGAAATTGAAAGGATCTTGAAGAAAAAGGGCCATCGTTACAGCTTCGGTAAAGGTGGCTGTATCTGTTGCTGATAGTGAACACCTGCATAGCGTCAACCACGGTAATGGGTGTCAACCACGTCAACCTGTCAACCAACTTGAAAAATCCAGCCGCTAACACGAACGCGCGGGTTCTTTGCCCCGTGTCTTCCCGAAATGCCCAGGGTCCCCAGCGAGGTTCCGATTCATAGTGCAAGTGCACTGGTGAACAGCAGTTCACCCGGTTCACCTGTTCACTAAGCTGGGCACCTTTCCGCTGACAAGATCACGCGGGTTTCCTTCCCCGTGGCAAACCAACATGCGCAGGGACCCCCGCTATCTAACCAAAGTCATAAGCATTATCGATCTCCCTTCGCTGGAGGAGCAATACTAATGGGGCTGGGGGGATACCCTAGTAAAACTGTGTTACGGGTGTTACGCGTGTTACGAATTGACATAAGCATATGATTTTAAATGATTTATATGGCGTTACACGGATGTGCTTCGTTTGCCGATAGACGTGTTACATGGCAAATGGGTGTTACATCAATAACAGCTCTGCGAGGAGCGGTTTATGATAATTAAGGCGACTGTCATCGGACCAGAGCCCTTCGCTTAGAAGGGCCGCTACCGGCCCAGGCTGTGTAAAAACGCTTCGTCAACATTGAAGTTTGCGCGTCTATGCGAAATCTGAAAATTATCAGTTGCTCAACTGATCTGGATTTTGCGTAGAAACGCGATTTTCAGTCCAACACTGGGTTCCAGTCGAACTGAAAAACGTTTTCACACAGCCTCGGCCAAAAGCTGCCTTTCACATTAGCGCTGAATTGGTGTGTATGGTCGCGATCTCATAATCGTTGTCGTCCAAGGAAACCAATGAACCACTATACTTAACCGATTAAATCTCGAGGCTCTGTGGCGTTCTGCTGACGACTACCTAGCAAGGCCTCGGAAGGACCAAGAGGACGTTTATGAGTGGAGTGAAATCCAAATGGAAGAAATCTGCCGTGGCCTCAGAACAGGTCGCCCATGAACGTCACGACTTTCTCCTGTCGACCGTGCAACGCTTGCGGGATCGCGCGGGCAATGTCTGTTCGTTCCCTGAATGCCATGTGCATACACACGGTTCAGCGGTCACGGGTGATAAGGCTGTGGGAGTCGGGGTGGCCTGTCATATCAAGGCGGCTGCGCCAGGTGGGCCTCGCTACCATCACGAGCAGACCAAGGATGAGCGTCGTCACATCGACAATGGCATCTGGATGTGTCAGACGCATTCAAAGCTGGTCGACGCTGACGACTCGGCTTACAGCGTCGCAACTTTGCTCGAATGGAAGCAAAAGGCGGAGGCGCGATCCAATCGTCTCATTAACCAGAAGAGCTTCACTAAAGATGAGGTCAAAGCTGCTGTTGAAGAGGGCACTGTGTCGGTTTTGCAGCGTTGGGTGAACAAGTCCAACGACCCTTTCGATACTCCCTTAGCTGAGGTAATGCAGGGGTATGAGGCTGGATTAGAAGCGCTCGACCCGCGATTCAAAGTACAGGTCGACAAGGTAGGTGGTTACTTCAACCATATCATCAATGCTGCGCAGGATACGGTCAGCCTGCAGCTCATCCTCCAGGATCTGGATCAACTGGAGGGCTTCTTGGAGGCCGAAAGAGCGTTGTTTGAAGAAGGGCGGGAGTTACAGATTCCCGGAGCGCATTTTAAGTTTGAAGGCTCCAAGCTGTTCGATGCGATCCATCAACGGACTCATCGATCAGGCCAGGGCGTGCTTACGATGGGCGCGCCGAAGCGAGCGCTGATCGCCAATCTTTACGTCCGTAGCCCTCGAGGGCATGAGCGCGCAATCGATACGTTCACGTGCTACTACACCTCGGGTAGCGTGCGAACGGTTTTCACCGGGACGGCGTTGGGCGGCTTCTTTGCTGTCAATGCCTCATGCACCCATGATGGGCGGGATACCAAGTTCGATCTAACCTTCAACTTAGACGCTTGGCGTGGCAAGAACATCCTCGATTTGCCAGGTTTTGCCAGGCTGGCTAGGGCTACACAAAATCTTGGAAAGGGGCGTCTCGTAGTTGAGATTGAGGTCGGAAACAACGTCGCTTCCTTTGACACCAAATCCAGCCCACTCAATGAGGAATATCACGCTCAGTTGCGTTGGTTGATCGAGTATCTGGATTTTGCGCGCAAGGTGGCAGAGCACTGCAGTGAGCATCTCATCTTGAAGGCTATGGACTTTGACAGCGAGGTCTATACGGCGCTTCGAAAGTACGCCAGGTTGCTCAGTGGGCCGGTGGCAACTACCCGGAAACCCGGGTGGTTGTGCGGTGGTGCTTTCACCTATTACGATGGATGTGAACTTTCAAGTTTCAAGTTGACTGGTGTACCTCCTGTGATCAAGTTCGCTCAGAAGGACGCTATGACCTTTGAATTGTTCGGTCAGGCGATTACGGCCCCACGAATCGAGACGATTTGTACCGACGTAGAGTTCTCCTTGTTCAGTGATCTGGATGCCCGCGAAAAGCCTAAGATAGAGCTTTATACGACTGAAAAATCAACCATTACGACACAACTGCAGGCGGAGGATTCTTGGATAGTTCACACAGACCTAAGCGTGCTTGGTGAACCGCTTCCACCTAGCAATTGAGTGGAGCGAACCCGTTCTTCCGAATCCATACTCGTAGAAACATGCGAGCGGCCGCTTCTGGCCCAGGCTGTGTAAAAACGCTTAGTCAAAATTGAAGTTTGCGCGTCTATGCGAAATCTGAAAATTATCAGTTGCTCAACTGATCTGGATTTTACGTAGAAACGCGACTTTCAGTCCAACACTGGGCTCCAGTCGAACTGAAAAACGTTTTTACACAGCCTCGGCCGATTTCTGCCTGTAAGAAAAGGCAGTAGTCGACCCATAATAGCAGTCACTGCTCGTGGCTCTAGGAGGCAGGTACTTGGAGATCGGCAAAAAGGGGACAGATTTATTTTCAAGCCGTCGTGAAGCCGCGTAAGGAGGGAAACATCTCAGATGCTGGTGCGTCACAAGCGCTTTCCGAGCGAGGTCTCATCAGCGCGGTTTGAGGTGTTGCATAAGCACTAAATCACCACCCACAAAAAAGCCCCAGATTTCTCAACCTGAGGCTCTTCCATTCCAAATCTGGTGCACCCGGCGGGATTCGAACCCACGACCCCTGCCTTCGGAGGGCAGTACTCTATCCAGCTGAGCTACGGATGCTTGTGCGGGCGACATCATACCCATGTCGACCTGATGCGTCCATTCCGGCATTTCCCCCGCCCCCTGTCGTCCATTTCCGACAAAAAATGGCTAATCGCCACCCTCATTCACAACTCCCCGCGCCGCACGTCCCTTTGTTTGCTTTGCTCTTGTGGCTTTAACCCGCTTCCACGCCGCAATTCCTCAGGTGAACGCATGCATTCCAAAGGAACCGTGATGCTCGATCTCCCGCTCAGACAAACCCTGCTGGCTCGCTCCGATTTGTTTCGAGGTATGCCGGAGCATCTCTTGCGCTACGTGGCCACTCATATGGTGGAGCGCACGCTGGATGATCGTGAGCTGTTGTATTTCAAGGACGACACCCTCGAATTCATTGCGCTGGTGGTGGAGGGGCGGATTTATTCGGTGGTGCATGGGCCCGATGGTCGAGAGCAGATCATCGGCAGTACCGGGGCCGGGCAGGTGGTGGGGGAGACGGCGTTGATCAAGGATCATGGGCGCGAGTCTTCCACCTTTGCCAGCGGGCCCACGCGGTTGTTGCAGTTGGGTAGCCGGCATTTTGCTGTGTTGTTTGAGGAACCGGTGTTTCTGCGGCGTTTGTTGATGCTGATGATGCTGCGTTTGCTGCACGTCATCGAGTTGTTGGAGTTGGTGTGCCTGCATCGGCTGGAGTCGCGGTTGGCGCGGTTTTTGTTGGCCAACCTGGGCGAGATCGACCTGGCGTTGGCCTTGCCCAGTGTGTCGTTGCCCGCCAGCCAAGGGGTGTTGGCGTCGATGCTGAATACCAGCCGCCCCAAGCTTAATGTGCAGCTGCAAGTGTGGCGCCGCAGTGGCGTGATCAGCGGCAATCTGGAGCGCATGGTGATCAACGATCTTGAGCATTTGCGGCGCAAGGCGTTTGCCTTGAATTAGTTGCCGCAGTGTTCCCCAGGTAACAGCGTACCCCCGTCGAGCCCTCGCAGACTGGCCCTTCATCAAGGATGCACAGGAGTGCTGGCGATGGGGATGACTGTTCAGTTCAAGGATCAATGGGCCGCCGATGACCGTTTGTTCGAAGCGAGTTGGCGCGCCGTGCACGGCGAGCTCAGGCGCCGGGCGCTGCGACGGGCCAAGGGCAATCTGGATCAGGGCCAGGAGTGGTTGGCGGCCACGGCGATCAAGGCCCTGTTGTTTTTTCGGCGTTCGCCGGAGCGCATTCGTGACCCTGAGGGGTTTCTGTTTCTGGTGCTCGATCATGTGTTTCTCGACAGCGTGCGGCGCAGCAAGCGCGAGGGGCGGCTGTTCGATGATTCGGTGGACCTTGAGCACGATCACCTGGCCGCGCTCGCCGCGCCCTGCGCTTCGGTGCTGGAGCGGGTGGAATGTTATGAGCGCCTGGAGCAGATCGAGGCGCACGTCGCACGGTTACCGCTGTTGCAGCAGCGCTTGTTCGAGATGCGTTTTGTCGACGACCTGCCTTACCCGCAAATCGCCGCCGAGCTGCACGTGAAGCTGCCGCTGGTGCGCAAGCGTGTGCAACTGCTGCGCAGTGCCTTGCGCTGAAGGTGATTCACACATGTTGGCGTGGGGCGTTCTAGTGGTATGAGCGCAGCACGCCGCCGCTATCCACACCCAAACCTGGGTGAATGCCATCAAGGAGAGATGTATGACAGAGGTCAACAGCCAGATCACCGACGCGGTCACTCAAACCAACGTCAAGGTGGTGGCCGAGGCGCCGGCCCAGGCCATCGCGTCGCTGTACCAGGTGGCCAGCAGCGCGGCGGGCCTGTCGTTGCAGAACGCGGTCAACAGCCAGCAGGCGATGAATCAGATTTCCAACGCGGTGATCTCCAAGGCCGTGGCGCTGATCATGCAGATTGGCGAGAAGGGCTGAGCCCTCGGGAGATCGATTATGTCGTGGTTCAGCAGAAAGAAACCCGCCGCCTCCCAAGCAACGCCCGCCGCCGATCCACCTGCGCCGGCGCCCGCTGCACCGGCCTCGCGCTCGATCATGGCGCGCATGAACGAGCACCTGCTCAACCAGGTGAGCGCGCCGTCATCCGACAGCACTGCGGCGCTCAATAGCCAGATTGTGCAGGCGGTGCAGTTCACCAACGCGCAGAACTTTGCCTATGCGCCGGCGCAGATCGCGGTGCCGGCCGACATGATGATCAGCCAGGCGGCCGGGTTGGTGGCGCAGGCGGCGGCGGGGTACTTCGACGGGGTCAGCAAGATCGCCCTCGCGGCCCAGGCCGTGCTGCTCCAGCAAATGACCGAGAACATCGTCAAGGACAACCTGCCGGCCGCTGCCGAAGACGCCTTGGGCGCCTTGGCCACCGACCTGCTGGTGGGTGCCGCTGCCGCTGTGGCCGCCGCTGCCGGGGCGATGGAAGCCGAAGCCGCGAGCGTTGCCATCGACAAGATCGACCAGAGCATCGCCAAGTACGCGAGCACCCTGGCCAACCGGGCCGCGCCAGCGGCCTGAACCGAGCACAGCGTTCCAGCGTTCTGCTGGAGCGGTGCAACAGCAACTTGAAAGCAACTTTTCTTGAGTGAGGAGCGACATCATGCAGCCTGGAGATATTATTTTTTCTGTCAAACAAGATGATGACAGCGCAACGCGGGCGTTTATCAAAGCCGGTCAACTGGTCAAGGCCAAGGTGTTCTCGCAGGACACGACGTACCTGAATGTGGTTCACCCAGCGATTGCGGTGAGCGACACGATGGTGATCGAAAGTGTCGGCAGCGGCCTGGCCCTGACCGACCTGAGCCTGGAAAAACCGCCGCGCTCGGCGATGGTGTTTTCCTGCGTGGATACCGAGTTGGGCGAGGCGGCGACGGTGGCTGCCAAGCAGTTCTATTTCGACAAGATCGGCGGTGATATCCGGGGCCGTTACAGCGTGTGGAACGCGATGATCTCAGCCTTTCGGCGCTGGACTTCCGATACCAGCCTGGTGACGCGGATCAACGAGTCCATCGACATTGGCAGCGGGTCCTTTTGTTCGCAGTTCGCGGCCAACTGCTATGAAGTCGGCAACCTCTACAACGAGGCCAACCTGCTGCCGCCTCCGCCTGCCATTTTCCCCAACCAGCCCAGCGCCATAACGCCTGCGGAGTTGGCGACCTTCTGTGATTCCTCGCCGCACTTTTACTTTGCCGGTTTCTGGCAGGACAACGTTGAGGTGCGGCTTTAGCGGGCGTGTCGCCGCCAAGGCAGCCCCTAAGGAGGTCGATATGCAACCCTCGGTCCTGTCCACCGATGACCGCCAACGGCTCGAAGCGATGCTGCGCAACCCGCAGATTTTCGCCGGAACGCCCCAGGCCATCGTCGACGAAACCCTCAAGCGCGCCACCCAAGTGCTTGAGCAATCGAAGGCCAACGAACAAGCGCTCAAGACCGCTGCCCAGCAACGTGAAGCGGCCCTGCGCCAGGTGCTGGACGGCGCAGCGCCCGACCAAGATGCGCAACGCAAGGAAGTGCAGGCACTGATCCAAGGGTTGATCACCCAGATTGAAGCGGCGCTAGGCCCCACTGCAAAACCTTGACCCCGCGTTTCACAGCGCCTGTTTCGCAACGTTCATTGATGAACACGGAATGCACCGTGTACTAAATAAGGAAATTGATCATGCCATTAGTCAACGAGCAAATTACCGACGCGGTCACCCAGACCAACGTCAAAGTGGTGGCCGAATCGCCAGCGATGGCGATGAGCACTATTTATCAATCCATGGCGCAGGCCACGGCGATTCTGTTCCAGAACGCCGTGTCGGCCCAACAGCAGCAAAACACCCTGGCTCAGGCTGCCACCAACCAGGGCGTGATGCAGATCTACAGCGTCGATACCACCGCAGGTGCGGCGGCCACCGAGAAAGTCGCCCAAGGCGGCGTGTCGGATAACCTCACCAGCCTGTTGACCGTGCTCAAGTCGTTCCAGCCTTAAGCACTGAGCAATAACGGATGTTGTTCTTTCTCAACCCAGGAGTTTCAACCATGAGTACAGTCAGCCCGCAAATCACCGATGCCGTTACCCAGACCAACGTCAAGGTGGTTGCCGAATCACCCGCGATGGCCATGAGCACCATCTACCAATCCATGGGCCAGGCCACGGCGATCCTGTTCCAGAACTCGGTCTCGGCCCAGCAGCAACAAAACACCCTGGCTCAGGCGGCCACCAACCAGGGCGTGATGCAGATCTACAGTGTCGACACCACCGCTGGCGCCGCCGCCACCGAAAAAGTCGCCCAGGGCGGCGTGGCCGACAACTTGACCAGCCTGTTGGCCGTGCTCAAGTCGTTCCAACCTTAAGCTGCAAGGTCCCCAACAGCCCCGGCGCTCACAAGGCTCCGGGGCTGTTGTCGTGTGTGCGTTTGATCCGAAAGATGAACCAGATGCGCCATAATCGTTCTTTTTTTCGAACAGACTATTGCCCTGTACCCCCATTGATCCTAGGATTCGTTTGAGATTTCAAACGCTCTGTCTCCCGCGCGCTTTTCACCTATGCTGGCGTGCTGGACTGATTTCCCTGACGGCAGCCCCTGGCTGATGCCGTGTGGGAGCGAGCTTGCTCGCGAAAATCGTTAACGATGACGTCGCGTTTCTGGTTTTACGCGGCGCCTTTGAATTTTTCGCGAGCAAGCTCGCTCCTACAACGACATTGCCCACAAGGCGCCTTTCAACAACTCTAATTCGCTCCGCGTGCGCGCGGTGCTGTTAAGGAAAGCCGACATGCAGCTCAAAGATACCCAGTTGTTCCGCCAGCAAGCCTTCATTGATGGCGCTTGGGTCGATGCGGACAATGGTCAAACCATCAAGGTCAACAACCCGGCCACGGGCGAGATTCTCGGCACCGTGCCGAAGATGGGCGCCGCGGAAACCCGCCGCGCCATCGAAGCCGCCGACAAGGCCCTGCCGGCCTGGCGCGCACTCACTGCCAAGGAGCGCGCCAACAAGCTGCGCCGCTGGTTTGAGCTGCTGATCGAAAACCAGGACGACCTCGGCCGCCTGATGACCCTCGAACAAGGCAAGCCACTGGCCGAAGCCAAGGGTGAAATCGTCTACGCCGCCTCCTTTATCGAGTGGTTCGCTGAAGAAGCCAAGCGCATCTACGGTGACGTGATTCCCGGCCACCAGCCCGACAAGCGCCTGATCGTGATCAAGCAGCCTATCGGCGTGACCGCAGCCATCACCCCGTGGAACTTCCCTGCGGCGATGATCACCCGCAAAGCCGGCCCGGCCCTGGCCGCCGGTTGCACCATGGTGATCAAGCCGGCCTCGCAAACCCCGTTTTCGGCCCTGGCCCTGGTTGAGTTGGCGCACCGCGCCGGTATCCCCAAAGGCGTGCTCAGTGTGGTCACCGGCAGTGCTGGCGACATCGGCGGCGAGCTGACCAGCAACCCCATCGTGCGTAAATTGTCCTTCACCGGCTCGACCGAAATCGGTCGCCAGCTGATGGCCGAATGCGCCAAGGACATCAAGAAAGTCTCCCTGGAGTTGGGCGGTAACGCACCGTTCATCGTGTTCGACGACGCCGACCTGGATAAGGCCGTCGAAGGCGCGATCATCTCCAAGTACCGCAACAACGGCCAGACCTGCGTCTGCGCCAACCGCCTGTACATTCAGGATTCGGTGTATGACGCGTTCGCTGAAAAGCTCAAGGTGGCGGTGACCAAATTGAAGATCGGCAACGGCTTGGAAGACGGCACCACCACCGGCCCGCTGATCGACGAAAAAGCCGTGGCCAAGGTGCAGGAACATATCGCTGATGCCCTGAGCAAAGGCGCCAAGCTGTTGGCCGGTGGCAAGGTGATGGAAGGCAACTTCTTCGAACCGACCATCCTGGTCGACGTGCCGAAAAACGCCGCCGTGGCCAAGGAAGAAACCTTCGGCCCGCTGGCGCCGCTGTTCCGCTTCAAAGACGAAGCCGAAGTGATCGCCATGTCCAACGACACCGAGTTCGGCCTGGCCTCCTACTTCTACGCCCGCGACCTGGGCCGTGTGTTCCGTGTGGCCGAGGCCCTGGAATACGGTATGGTCGGCGTCAACACCGGGTTGATCTCCAACGAAGTGGCGCCGTTTGGCGGCATCAAGGCCTCGGGCCTGGGCCGTGAAGGCTCCAAGTACGGGATCGAGGACTACCTGGAAATCAAATACCTCTGCCTGGGTATCTAAGGCACGGGCTTGCAGTAAACGCAGAGGGCACGAGAGCGCTGCCCCTTTGCGTGTTTCACATGGTTATTCGCAGTGGCCGGGAAAGCTGTGGCAGTCGATCATCGCATGCTGCCGTAGTTGCCTCCCCGCCACCTATCCTTGAGCCACGCCGCCCGATGAGCGGCGAATGAGGACTTTATGAGCAAGACCAACGCATCCCTGATGAAACGCCGCGAAGCCGCTGTCCCGCGCGGTGTTGGCCAGATTCACCCGATCTTCGCCGACTCCGCGAAGAACGCCACCGTGACCGACGTTGAAGGTCGCGAGTTCATCGACTTCGCCGGCGGTATCGCTGTGCTGAACACCGGCCACGTGCACCCGAAAATCATCGCGGCCGTGACCGCGCAACTCAACAAGCTGACCCACACCTGCTTCCAGGTATTGGCCTACGAGCCCTACGTAGAAGTGTGCGAAAAAGTCGCCGCCAAGGTGCCAGGTGATTTCGCCAAGAAAACCCTGCTGGTCACCACCGGTTCCGAAGCGGTAGAAAACGCCGTGAAAATCGCCCGCGCCGCCACGGGCCGTGCCGGCGTGATCGCCTTCACCGGTGCTTACCACGGCCGCACCATGATGACCCTGGGCCTCACCGGTAAGGTCGTGCCTTACTCGGCCGGCATGGGCCTGATGCCGGGCGGCGTGTTCCGTGCGCTGTACCCCAACGACCTGCACGGTGTGAGCGTCGACGACTCCATCGCCAGCATCGAGCGCATTTTCAAGAACGATGCCGAGCCGCGTGATATTGCCGCCATCATCATCGAGCCGGTGCAGGGCGAGGGCGGTTTCTACGTCGCGCCGAAAGCCTTCATGAAGCGCCTGCGCGAACTGTGCGACAAGCACGGTATCCTGCTGATCGCCGACGAAGTGCAAACCGGTGCTGGCCGTACCGGTACCTTCTTTGCCATGGAGCAGATGGGCGTTGCCGCCGACCTGACCACCTTCGCCAAATCCATCGCGGGCGGCTTCCCGCTGGCCGGTGTGTGCGGCAAGGCCGAGTACATGGACGCCATCGCCCCAGGCGGCCTGGGCGGTACCTATGCCGGTAGCCCGATCGCCTGCGCCGCGGCCCTGGCCGTGATGGAAGTGTTCGAAGAAGAGCACCTGCTGGACCGCTGCAAGGCCGTGGGCGAGCGCCTGGTGACCGGCCTCAAGGCCATCCAGGCCAAGTACCCGGTGATCGGCGAAGTGCGTGCCCTGGGCGCGATGATCGCGGTCGAGCTGTTCGAAGACGGCGACACCCACAAGCCAAACGCTGCCGCCGTTGCCTCCGTGGTAGCCAAGGCGCGTGACAAGGGCCTGATCCTGTTGTCCTGCGGTACCTACGGCAACGTATTGCGCGTACTGGTGCCCCTGACCTCGCCGGACGAGCAGTTGGACAAGGGCCTGGCGATTATCGAAGAGTGCTTCTCCGAACTCTGACCAACCTTAGTCACTGTGGCGAGGGAGCTTGCTCCCGCTGGGGCGCGAAGCGGCCCCGCTCTTTGATTTGGGACTGCTGCGCAGTCCAGCGGGAGCAAGCTCCCTCGCCACAGGTTACAGCCCGTACAAAAAAACCGCTTCGGCGGTTTTTTTGTGTCTGCGTCATTGTACGCACGCGCCTGCATTGTCTAAGGTGCAAGCATTGCCGATGGAGCGTGCTGGATGACTGCTGTTGATTTACCCGCTGTACCCCGAGTGTTAATTGCCGAAGCAGACCCTTGGTCGCGGGACCTGCTCAAGCAAGTGCTGTTGAATGTGCGCTGTGACGCACGGCTGGATGTGTGCGCCGATGGGCAGCACGCCGCCACGCTGTTGGGCGAAAAAACCTATGACCTGATCCTGGCGGATTGGGAGCTGCCGGGCGTGGATGGCCTGAGCCTGCTGCGCAGCGTGCGCCAGAAGCGCCGTTCGCTGCCATTTATCTTGCTGAGCAGTCGCAACGACAGCGCCAGCGTGCGCGAAGCCTTGCCCCTGGCGCCCACCGCCTACCTGACTCGCCCGCTGAACATGGAAAGCCTGACCCAGCGCTTGCAAGACCTGCTGCTCAACGAAGGCGAAAGCGTGTACTGCGAAATCCCACCGCTGGCGCCGGGCATGACGTTGCCAGCCTTCCTTGAGCGGCGCCGCGAGGTCTGCGATGGCGCGCCCTTGCGCGTGGACGTGAAAGCCGCCGTGCAACGCAGCCTCGGCCCCGAAGGCCTGGACCTCAAGCAGTTGGAAGACCAGGTACACAGCGACCCGCAAATCACCGCCGTACTGATCGCCGCCGCCAACAGCGCCGGCTACCACGGCACACCGGTGCAGACCCTGCCAGAGGCCCTGCACAAGTTGGTGCCCGGCCAGAGCATGAACCTCATCCTGGGCCTGGCGCTCAAGCACAACGTGGTGTTGGGCGACCCTGGGCTGGTGGCCTACGCCGAGCGGCACTGGCAACTGTCCCAAGACAGCGCCGACTACGCCCGCCGCCTGGCGCGCATGCTGGAGCTCGATCACCAGCGCTGCTACAGCGCGTGCATCCTGCATCGCTTGGGCGACCTGGCCTTGTTGCGCTGCCTGGAGGACTGGCGCCAGGGCGGCGGCGCACTGGATGACGAAGCCATAGGCGAATCCCTCGACGCCTTTGGCGCTGCCTACGGTTCGGCGTTGCGCACGCGTTGGCGCTTGCCGCTGGAGTTGCGGCAGTTGATCGCAGGGATTTATTCACTTGAAGGCGGGGTGTATTCGCGCGAAGCCCTGGTGGTGAACCTCGCAGTGCAAATGGCGCGGCTGACTGAGCACGAAGGGCTGGAAGAACTTGCGGGCAGCAAGACCGCGCGGCTGCTCAAGGTCGGCTTGCCGGAACTGACCCGAGTGCGCAAAACCTGAAACACACACCGAACGCATGTAGGAGCGAGCTTGCTCGCGAAAAACGTCAACGATGACGCGGGCTTCCTGGATAAACGCGGCGCCTGTGAGTTTTTCGCGAGCAAGCTCGCTCCTACCAAAAGGCATAAATGCCAAGCGGTGTTAACCGGCGATAACGCGGTTCTTGCCTTGGCGTTTTGCCTCGTACATCGCCGCATCCGCTCGCGCAAACAAGCTGTCGAGGGTGGAGTCGTCTTCGCGCAGGCCGGCCAGGCCCTGGCTGACAGTCACATTGAATTCATGCCCCTCGTAGCTGAACACCAACGCCTGGATTTCCTTGCCCAACCGTTCGGCAACCTGCAGGGCCATCTCCGGTGGGCAACCCGGCAGCACAGCAGCAAATTCTTCGCCGCCAACGCGTCCGAACAGGTCGCCACGGCGCAATACCCCGCGACCGCTCTCAGCGATGCGCCGCAGCACCTGATCGCCCTCCAGGTGGCCGTAGGTGTCGTTGACGTCCTTGAAGTCATCGATGTCCAGCAACAGGAACGCCAGCGGGGTGCCCTGCACGCAGGCGTTGTCGAAGGCCTGGTTGGCGAGTTCGAAGAAGTGTCGGCGGTTGCTGCTTTGGGTCAGTACGTCGGTGGTGGCGAGGCGATGCAGTTCCAGCTCAAGTTGCTTCTTTTCGGTGATGTCTTCGGCGATGCCCACCACGATCAGCGCTTCACCGGGCACCACCTGCTGGTTGATGTAGCACTTGTCGCTCAACCAGCGGATCTGCCCGTCAGCGGTGATGATGCGGTACTCGCGGTCCTCCACGGCGCCCTGTTCCAGCACGCGGGCCAGGCTGTGTTCGGCGTAGTCGAGGTCTTCGGGGTGAACGCTGTTGCGCCATTCCCGGTGGTCGGCCAGCAGCAGGCCGGCAGAGCGGCCAAACAGGCGCTCGTAGGCCGGGCTCACATACAGCACGTGGCGTGTTTCCCAATCGATGGCCCAGAGCACGGCGTTCACGCTGACCAGCAGGGAACTGAGCAGTTGCTCACGCTCACTCAGCCGCTCGACTTCACCTTGAGCATGCATAAGCGCCAACAGGGTCGCCGCCGCGGCCGGGCGCGGCGGCTCTGCGGTGGGCACATCGGGCAGGCTGGGCTTTTCGTGAACCATCGGTACAACTCTCTCTGGGCGCGCCGCAGGGTACAAAAGCGGTCACTACAAGGGGTCACCATGATGGCGAAGTGTTCTTTGAGAGAGGGGAATTGCAGTGAAGTTCCGTGAACGGCGTGGATTGACGGTGCCCGGAAAATGACGCCAAAAAGCCAGTGTGTGGGAGGGCGAACCCTCCCAACGCACCCTCACACCGCTGTAGGACGCAACGAGTAAGTCTTCAACTGGTGGGCAAAATCGCGCAGGGATTGGATGCCACTGGCCTCGGCTTCATGCACCCATTCCTTGATCGCGGCCAGCATGTCGTGGCCGTTGGAACTGGTCTTGAGCCAGATCTGCTGCAGCGCCAGGCGCTTTTCGTAGATCACGGTCAGGGCATGGCTGTGTTCCAGCATGCTCTGGATGCGCAGGTGATGGCGGTCTTCCAGCAAGCTGGTTTCCCGCGACAGCAGGCGCTTGGCGCGGTGGAACTGGTGGCGCACCGAATGATCGACCTTCTCCAGCTCCTGCTTGACCAGTGGGCCAATCACCAACTTGCGGTATTGGGCCATGATCTGGAAGCGGTTGTTGAGGATCGCCATGGCGGTGTCCATGTCCAGGCTACCCTTGCCTTCGACGCGGTGGGCGATGGGCGCTACACGCTGCACCTTGGCCAGGCGCAGGAAGCTGAACACTTTGATCCAGGCCCAACCGAGGTCGAATTCCCACTTCTTCACCGACAGCTTGGCCGAGTTAGGGTAGGTGTGGTGGTTGTTGTGCAGCTCTTCGCCGCCGACGATGATGCCCCACGGCACCAGGTTGGTGGCGGCGTCACGGCATTCGAAGTTGCGATAGCCCACGGCATGCCCCAGGCCGTTGATCACGCCGGCGGCCCAGAACGGGATCCACATCATCTGGATCGCCCAGATGGTGATACCGATGGTGCCGAACAGCAGCAGGTCGATCACGCCCATAAGCGCCACGCCCAGCAGCGGGTAGCGCGTGTAGAGATTGCGCTCGATCCAGTCATCCGGGCAGTTCTTGCCGTAGATGCGCAGAGTCTCGGGGTTTTCCGCCTCGGCGCGGTACAGCTCGGCACCTTTGCGTAGCACGGTGGACAAGCCCTTGATCACCGGGCTGTGCGGGTCATCGATGGTTTCGCACTTGGCGTGGTGCTTGCGGTGGATGGCGGTCCATTCGCGGGTGTTCTGCGCCGTGGTCAGCCACAGCCAGAAGCGGAAGAAATGTTTAAGGCCGGCATTGAGCTCGAGCGAGCGATGGGCCGAATAACGGTGCAGATAGACAGTGACCCCAATAATGGTCACGTGGGTCATCAACAGCGTGACTGCCACCAGTTGCCAGGCGGACAGATCAAGAAAACCGTTGTACCACATAGGCTGTATGGCCCTCAGATAAAGAAAAAAACAGCACCCGCATTATCACTTCCTTTGCAGATAAAACCAGTCACCGTTTCAGATAAGACTTACAAAGTGTTTCCTCCTCTATAATCCTGATCCTTTGTAGGGCGATTCTGGTTATTTAGTAAGGATTACTAAGCATATGCTGTTTTCATACCGAGGTGCCCTACGTGCGGGGTTGGTGTACCTGCTGGTTTCTATCGTTTGGCTCCAGCTCAGCAATTACCTATTAATCAACTTTATCGATGAACCCATGGAGCTGGGGCACTGGCTGCAGGCGCGTGGGTACGTGGGGGTCAGCCTCAGCGCGTTGCTCATTTACTGGATAGGCCGGCGTTTTGCCCGCGCCCACGCGTTGCAACAACCCTTGAAAGAAAATCGCGAGCGCCTGCGCCAGGCCGCTGCGGTGTTCGATTGCACCCGCGAAGGGGTGCTGGTCACCGATACTCAGGGGCTGATCGTGCACGTCAACCGCGCGTTCATGGAGATCACCGGCTACCAGCGCCACGACGTGATGGGCCAGCGGCCAAGCCTGTTCAAGTCCGGGCGCCACTCGGCGCATTTCTACCAGCAAATGTTCCAGGCCCTGGAAAGCACCGGCGAATGGAGCGGCGAAATCTGGAACCGACGTAAAAGCGGCGAGGTTTACCCCCAGTGGCAAACCATCCGCGTGATTCACGACGACCAGGGCAAGGTCAGCCACTACGTCGCGGTGTTCTCGGACATCAGCGCCATGAAGAACTCTGAGCACGAATTGGCGCACCTGGCCCATCACGACCCGCTCACCGACCTGCCCAACCGCCTCTTGTTTACCGATCGCGCCGAGCAGGCCCTGGCCTCTGCGCAGGTGCATAAGCGTGGCTGCGCCCTGCTGTTGATGGACCTGGACCATTTCAAGATCATCAACGACAGCCTGGGCCATAACGTCGGCGATCAATTGCTCAAGCTGGTGGCCGAACGCCTGAGCGGCCTGTTTGGGCCGGGGGTGACCTTAGCGCGCCTGGGGGGCGACGAATTTGCCGTGCTGGCAGAAAGCTGCCCGCAGGTGGTGCAAGCGGCGGCCTTGGCGCAGCGCATGCTCAACGCCATGAAGGATCCGTTCATTTTTGACGGCAACCAGCTGTTTATCAGCGCCAGTATCGGTATCAGCCTGTTCCCCAGTGACGCCCTGAGCGCCGAACAATTGCTGCGCAACGCCGATTCCGCGTTGTTCAAGGCCAAGAGCGCCGGGCGCGAAGGCTACGCGTTGTATACCGAAGAGCTGACCGCCCACGCCCAGCACCGGGTGGAAATCGCTGGCGAGCTGCGCCGCGCCCTCGACCAACATGAGCTGCGCGTCTATTACCAGCCGGTGCACGACCTGCACGACAGCCGTTTGGTCGGCGTTGAAGCACTGGTGCGCTGGCAGCACCCGGAACGCGGCCTGGTACCCCCGGGCGAATTCATCCCCATCGCCGAGCGCACCGGGCTGATTGCCGACATCGATGCATGGGTGATGGACCAGGCCTGCCGCCAGATGTGCCAATGGCTGGCCGACGGCGCGCCGCTGAGCTTTATCGCAATCAATGTCTCCAGCCGCCTGTTTGCCCGGCGCGAGCTGTATGAGCAAGTGGCCCAAGTGCTGCACGCCACTGGGCTGGATCCGGCCTTCCTGGAGCTGGAAGTCACCGAGAGCGCAGTGATGGACGACCCGGAGGTCGCGTTGGAGCAACTGCACCGCCTGCGCGAACTGGGCCTGCGCCTGGCGATCGACGACTTTGGCACCGGCTATTCCTCGTTGCTGCGCCTCAAACGCCTGCCGGTGCAGAAGCTCAAGATCGACCAGGGCTTTGTGGCGGGCTTGCCGTGGGACGAAGACGACGCGGCGATTGTGCGCGTGGTGATCGCCCTGGCCAAAAGCATGGGCATGCAGGTGCATGCCGAAGGGATCGAGCAGGTGGAACAGGCGCGGTTCCTGCTGGATCAGGAATGCGACATGGGCCAGGGGTATTGGTTTGGACGGCCGATGCCGGCTGATGAAATCGACTGGACCCGAGCACCTCTGATCCGCCAGGACTGACGCGGTCAATGTGGGAGTCGGGCTTGCCCGCGAAGGCGGTGTGTCAGTTACTGCATCTGTAACTGCACCACCGCTTTCGCAGGCAAGCCAGCTCCCACAGGGTTCTGCGGCGCCTGGGCAGGAAAGTTTTTTCTGTGAAAACCCTTGCAACCCCATGCCCGGTCAGAAAATTCTTTCTGGTTATATAAACATTCTTAAATAGTATTTTTAAGAATATCCGCGCTTATCTACTATCGCTCTCACGCCGCAAGCAGTGCCGCCACTGCCAGGCACTTCTCATTTCAGGAGCGAGACCATGAGCGCATCTCTACGTAGCGTTGACGGCCAGGACGAAGCAGCCATTTTGCGTGAAATCCAGAGCGCCCTGCGCGACCTGCGGTTTGGCGCGGTGGAAATCACCGTACACAACGCCCAAGTGGTACAGATCGAACGCAAGGAAAAATTCCGTCTGCAGAACCCCGGTAACAAACCGAGCTGAGCAAGAACGGCGATAGACCCGCAATTACAAGAAAAGCCAACACTCAAGAATTTCAGGAGCTTCTATGTCGTCGATTCGCCGTTATGCCTTGGCCGCATTGGCCAGTGCCGTGTTTGCCGGTTCCGCCGTTGCCAAGGACTACGAGTTGCTCAACGTCTCGTACGACCCCACCCGTGAGCTGTACCAGGACTACAACGCTGAATTCACCAGCTTCTGGAAACAGTCCCACCCCGGCGACAACGTCAAGATCCAGCAGTCCCACGGTGGCTCGGGCAAACAAGGCCGGGCGGTGATCGATGGCCTGCGCGCCGACGTCGTCACCCTGGCCCTGGCCGGTGACATCGACGAAATCGCCAAGCTGGGCAAAACCCTGCCGGAGAACTGGCAGACCCGCCTGCCGGACGCCAGCACGCCGTACACTTCCACCATTGTGTTCCTGGTGCGCAAGGGCAACCCCAAGGGCATCAAGGACTGGGGCGACCTGATCAAGAAAGACGTGTCGGTGATCACGCCCAACCCGAAAACCTCCGGCGGTGCACGCTGGAACTTCCTCGCCGCCTGGGCCTACGGCCTCAAGGCCGGCGGCAGCGAAGCCAAGGCCCAGGAATACGTCAAAGAGCTGTTCAAGCACGTCCCGATACTGGACACCGGCGCGCGCGGTTCTACCATTACCTTCGTCAACAACGGCCAGGGTGATGTGCTGCTGGCATGGGAAAACGAGGCGTTCCTCGCCTTGAAGGAAGACGGCGGCGCCGACAAGTTCGACATCGTCGTGCCGTCCCTGTCGATCCTGGCGGAACCGCCTGTGGCCGTGGTCGACAAGAACGCCGAGAAAAAGGGCAACACCGAGATCGCCACGGCGTACCTCAACCACCTGTACAGCCCGGCGGGCCAGGAGATTGCGGCGAAGAACTTCTACCGTCCACGGGATGAAAAAGTCGCCGCCAAATACGCCCAGCAGTTCCCGAAACTGGACCTGGTGACTATCGACAAAGACTTCGGCGGCTGGAAAACTGCCCAACCGAAATTCTTCAATGACGGTGGCGTGTTCGACCAGATCTACACGGCGCAATAAGCCAAAGTACCTGTAGGAGCGAGCTTGCTCGCGAAGATCTTCAACGATAACGCGTACAGGCTGAATGAGCGCGGTGCCTTTGAGTTCTTCGCGAGCAAGCTCGCTCCTACAGTAGTGTTTACCCTTTAACCAAGGACTCTTATGTCGCGTCGTATCTCCCCCGTCATACCCGGCTTCGGGCTGACGCTGGGCTACACCGTGGTGTACCTCAGCCTGATCGTACTCATCCCCCTGGCGGCGATGTTTGTACACGCCGCTCAACTCACCTGGGATCAGTTCTGGAACATCATTTCCGCACCTCGCGTACTGGCGGCCTTGAAGCTGAGCTTCAGCACCGCGCTGTACGCCGCACTCATCAACGGCGTGATCGGCACGCTGCTGGCCTGGGTGCTGGTGCGCTACACCTTCCCCGGGCGCAAGGTCATCGACGCGATGATCGACCTGCCGTTCGCCCTGCCCACCGCCGTCGCCGGTATCGCGCTGACGGCGCTGTACGCGCCCAACGGCCTGGTTGGCCAGTTTGCCGCCGACCTGGGTTTCAAGATCGCCTACACCCCCCTGGGTATCACCCTGGCGCTGACGTTCGTTACGTTGCCCTTCGTGGTGCGCACGGTGCAGCCGGTACTGGCCGATATCCCCCGGGAAATCGAAGAGGCCGCCGCCTGCCTCGGTGCCAAGCCGTTGCAAGTGTTCCGCTACATCCTCGTGCCGGCATTGTTGCCCGCCTGGCTGACCGGTTTCGCCCTGGCGTTTGCCCGAGGCGTGGGTGAGTACGGTTCGGTGATCTTCATTGCCGGCAACATGCCGATGAAAACCGAAATCCTGCCATTGCTGATCATGGTCAAGCTCGACCAATACGACTACCGCGGCGCCACCTCCATTGGTGTGCTGATGCTGGTGGTGTCCTTTGTCTTGCTGCTGCTGATCAACCTGTTGCAGCGGCGCATCGAACGTCCATAAGGAGGCGCGGAACATGTCCCAATCGTCTATTTCCGCCGCGTCCTCGGCCAACGCCGCCCGCCGTGGCAGCGCGACCTCGCGACGTATCCTGATCGGCCTTGGCTGGCTGGTATTCGTGCTGTTCCTGCTGCTGCCGTTGCTGGTGGTGGTGTCCCAGGGCTTAAAGAACGGCCTCGGCACCTTCTTCACCGCAATCCTTGAACCAGACGCGCTGTCGGCGCTGAAACTCACGGTGATCGCCGTGCTGATTTCGGTGCCGCTCAACCTGGTGTTCGGCGTCAGCGCCGCCTGGTGCGTGAGCAAGTACTCGTTCCGTGGCAAGAGCATCCTGGTCACGCTGATCGACCTGCCGTTCTCGGTCTCGCCGGTGATCGCCGGCCTGGTGTACGTGTTGATGTTCGGCGCCCAGGGCTTCTTCGGGCCGTGGCTGCAAGAGCATGACATCCAGATCGTGTTCGCCCTGCCGGGCATCGTGCTGGCGACCATCTTCGTCACCGTGCCGTTCGTGGCCCGTGAGTTGATCCCGCTGATGCAGGAGCAGGGCACCCAGGAAGAAGAAGCCGCGCGCCTGCTGGGCGCCAATGGCTGGCAGATGTTCTGGCACGTCACCGTGCCGAACATCAAGTGGGGCCTGATCTACGGCGTGGTGCTGTGTACGGCACGGGCCATGGGTGAGTTCGGCGCGGTGTCGGTGGTGTCAGGTCACATTCGCGGCGTCACCAACACGCTGCCGCTGCATGTCGAGATTCTTTACAACGAATACAACCACGTTGCCGCGTTTGCGGTGGCCAGCCTGTTGCTGATCCTGGCGCTCTTCATCCTGCTGCTCAAGCAGTGGAGCGAGAACCGAATCAACCGCCTGCGCAACAGCGCGGGTGAGGAATAAGTCATGTCGATCGAAGTCCGTAATGTCAGCAAAAACTTCAACGCCTTCAAGGCCCTGGACAGCATCAACCTGGATATCCAGAGTGGCGAGCTGGTGGCGTTGCTGGGCCCGTCCGGCTGCGGCAAGACCACGCTGCTGCGCATCATTGCCGGCCTGGAAACCCCGGATGCTGGCAGCATCGTGTTCCATGGCGAAGACGTCTCCGGCCACGATGTGCGTGATCGCAACGTGGGCTTTGTGTTCCAGCACTACGCGTTGTTCCGTCACATGACCGTGTTCGACAACGTCGCTTTCGGCCTGCGCATGAAGCCGAAAAACCAGCGCCCCACCGAAAGCCAGATCGCGAGCAAGGTTCATGAGCTGCTGAACATGGTGCAGCTTGATTGGTTGTCCGACCGTTACCCGGAACAACTCTCCGGTGGCCAGCGCCAGCGTATCGCCCTGGCCCGCGCCCTGGCGGTGGAGCCCAAGGTGTTGCTGCTCGACGAACCCTTCGGCGCCCTCGACGCCAAGGTGCGTAAAGAACTGCGCCGCTGGCTGGCGCGCCTGCACGAAGACATTAACCTGACCTCGGTATTCGTGACCCACGACCAGGAAGAGGCCATGGAAGTTGCCGACCGTATCGTGGTGATGAACAAGGGCGTGATCGAGCAGATCGGTTCACCGGGCGACGTCTACGAAAACCCGGCCAGCGATTTTGTTTATCACTTCCTGGGTGACTCCAACCGCTTGCATTTGGGTGAAGACCAGCACGTGCTGTTCCGCCCTCACGAAGTGTCGTTGTCACGCCATGAACTGGAAGATCACCATGCGGCGCAAGTGCGGGATATTCGGCCGTTGGGCGCGACCACGCGGGTTACGCTCAAGGTTGAGGGCCAAAGTGAACTGATCGAGGCTGAAGTGGTGAAAGACCATGACAGCCTCACCGGCCTGGCGCGGGGCGAGACCCTGTTCTTCAAACCCAAAACCTAAGCCCAACACAAAACTCCTGTGGGAGCTGGCTTGCCTGCGAAAGCGGTAGTGCAGTAACAGATGCAGTGATTGACACACCGCATTCGCGAGCAAGCCCGCTCCCACATTTAGACCTCGCTTGGCTTAAGGTCGCGGCGAGTCATGGGCCCCGAACGCTCTTCAATCTGCCGCTTGAGGTCCTGCCGCAACCCCAGCAAAAACGCCAACTCCGCCACCACAAACAACGGCCCCACGATCAGCCCCGACACATCGTCCACAAACGCAGGCTTCCTGCCTTCGTAGTAATGCCCGACGAACTGAATCACCCAGCCCACCACAAACATCCCCACGCCGCTGCTCAGCCACACCGCCGTGCTTTGCGTCGCCAGCACATGCCCGGCCCACACCGACAAGCCCATCAGCACCGTCATCAGCACCCCCAGGGCCAGTTCCAGGCGCAGATAAAAACACGCCGAAAACAACGCCAGCAGCACCGCAGGTGATAGCCACAGCCCGCCCACTGACCATTCGGGGCGCGACAGCAGCACGGCCACCGCCACTACAATCAACGGAATACCGATGAAGTGGCTGGCGATGTTGCGTGGGTCGCGGTGGTACGCGGCGTATTGACTGAGGTGGTCGACGAGGCTTTTCATTGTTGTTCCTCCTGTAGGATGTTTGATCATGCCCTGTCAGTCGGTGCCTAACTGTCAACTGGGCGACAATCTTCGGAGTTCGCATGGACACAGCGACATGGCACGCGCAACTGGCTCGCGGTCATTGGTTCAGCCATTTGCCGCCTGACTTGCAGCGTAGCTTGCTGGAGGCGGCGCGGTTGCGTGTGCTGACCGCGGGGCAGTACCTGTTCAAGCGCGGTGACCCGCCGTGCGGCGTGTATGCGGTGCTGGAAGGCACGGTGCGCATCAGTGCGGTCAGTGCCCAAGGCAAGGAAGCGGTGTTGAGCCTGGTGGAAACGCCCTACTGGTTCGGCGAGATCTGCCTGTTCGACAATCTGCCGCGCACCCACGATGCCCTGGCCACCGGCCCATGCAGGCTGTTGCAGGTACCGCAGGCGGCGATGCTCGGCATTCTCGAACAGCATCCGCTGTTCTGGCGGGAGATGGCGCTGTTGATGAGCCATAAACTGCGGCTGTCGTTGATCAATATCGAACAGATAAGCCTGATGCCCGCCTCAAAGCGGCTGGCCCATCGGCTGTTGATGATCGCCCAAGGCTACGGCGAAGTGGAGCAGGCGCGCCGCGTGCTGCAACTGCCCCAGGAAGACCTGGCGGCGATGCTGGGCCTGTCGCGCCAGACTATCAACAGTCTGCTCAAAGCGCTGGAGCAACAGGGCATTATCGGCTTGAGTTACGGCGCCATCGAGATACGCGACCTCAATGGGCTGCGGCTGGCCGCGGGCCTATGAACCGCGATAGGTGGAGAAGCCGTAAGGGCTGAGCAGCAGCGGGATGTGGTAGTGCTGGTCGGCTTGCTTGACCTGGAAAATCACCGGCACCTCGGGGAAGAACGTCTCGCGGTTAGCCTTCTTGTAGTAATCGCCGGTCTTGAACACCACGCGGTACTCGCCCGGCTGCATGCTGCGGTTGGCCGGGAACAGCTCGGCGATGCGGCCTTGCTGGTTGGTCACACCTTCAGACAGCGACTGCCATTTATCGCCCACGTGCTGTTCCAGGGTCACGTTGACACCGGCGCTTGGCAGGCCGTTTTCCAGGTTGAGTACGTGCACGCTCAGCGGGTTGCCGTCGGCCAGGGCCAGGTTGCACAGGCCACTCAGGCTCAGTGCGGCGAGGGTCATGCTCAAGGTTTTCATCGCGAAGTCCTTTTAAGGGAAGTGGAATCAAGGGGTGATTTTCAAGCCCAGTTGCTCGGCGGCCTGCACGGTGCAGGCTTCATCCTGCGCGGCGCCACCGGCACCGGCGATGCCTAGCGCACCGACCAGTTCGGCGTCGGCAAACAGCGGCACGCCACCGCCGAGCAACAGCAGCTCGGGCAAGCTGTTGAGGTTGGCGGCCTCGGGGTTATTGCGCGCCCGTTCGGCAAACAGCCGGGTCGGGGTTTTTGTCGACAGCGCCGTGTACGCCTTGCGTTGGCTGGCGAGGCTGTTGTGCGGGCCGACACCATCAGCGCGCAGGCCCAGCAACAGGTTGCCACCGCGGTCGAGTATGGTCAGCGCTGCGGTGCAATGGGCCAGGCTGGCGTCGGCCAGTTGGCGAGCGGTGTGCAAATCCAGCTCGGCGTGGCGTGGCAATTGCGGCGTCGCCTGGGCGGCGGTGGCCACGGCGAGGCTCAGGAACAAGGCAGTGCGGTACATAGTGAGGGCTCCAGAAAGCAGGCCGTCACGGTAACCAGCGGACGCGGACAAAAGCCGCACAATTGGATGACAGGTTTGTAATCAAACTCAGGGAATTTTGGTGGTTGTACTGGCCTCATCGCAGGCAAGCCCCACATGATGTGAACCCATTCCCCTGTGGGAGCTGGCTTGCCTGCGATGAGGCCCTTCCTACTGCAACCCGTCGCGAAACTGCCCCGGCGTCATCCCCGTCCAGCGCTTGAACGCACGATTGAAACTGCTGGTATCGGCAAACCCCAGCAAATGGCTGATCTCGGCCAATGAGCACTGCGGGTCGCGCAGGTGCAATAACGCCAGGTTTTGCCGGCATTCATTGAGCAGGGCGTCAAACCGGCACCCTTCATCGGCCAGATGCCGCTGCAAGCTGCGCAGGCTCAAGTGCAGCGCTTGGGCGATGCGTTCGGCGCTTGGCTCGCCGTCCGGCAATTGCGCCTCGATGGCGGCGCGCACCTTGCGCTCCCAGGTCAGCGGTTGCAGTTGGGCGAGGGTGCGCTTGAGCACGGTTTCGTTGTGTTCGGCCAGCTCCGGGTTGGCGTCGTCCAGGTGGCTGTCGAAGTCGCTGGCGGCGAATTCCAGGCGGTCTTCGTCGGCGGCAAACCATACCGGCGCGCGAAATACCCTGTGCCACGGCTTGGGGTCGGCGGGCTCCTGGCGCCGCAGGTAAACGGCCAACGGCGCATAGTCGCGCCCGAGGCGGTTGCGGCAGGTGCGTACGTAGATCGCCGCAAACGCATCGATCGCTTCCGGCGCGGGCGCAGGGCTGCCTGGGGGTTGGAGCAGGCGAAAACGGTAGACGTCGTCGTGGCGGCTCAGCTCCAGGTCCAGGGCATCACTGACCACCTGGTGATAGCGCACGATGCGCTCGAACACCTCGCGCAAGCTGCCGCTGGCCACCAATGCGTAACCTAGCGCATGAAAGGTGGTGGGGCTGACAAACCGCGACACCCGCAACCCAATCGCCGGGTCGCCACTGGCCTGTACCGCCAGCGCCCATAAGCGCGTGGTGGCCGACAACCGGTAGCGGGCATTGGGGTCGTCCATCTGCTGCGGGTCGAGCCCGGCCTCGGCGCACAGCGCGGCGCTGTCGAGGCCCAAGGCGTCGAGCTGCTTGCGCAGGGCACGGGTCCAGCTGGCGAGGGAAGTGGGTTCGGTCATGGCAATTGGCGCTTGTGGTCAACAGATTGGCGTGCGCGGCTAGCGTCCTGCGCTAGGGTTAGGTGCAGGATTCAGGCATCACTTCACAAGAGAATGGAAGCATGGACGGTACTTCTGCAAGCCCCCAGCCGTTGAACGCACAACAGCGTTCGGCACATATCCGCGAGGTCGTGATGGCCGAAGGCGTGCGCTTGCGCCAGCGGCACCCCTGGTTGTTGCATCAGGACGCACTGGGCGCAGGCATCCTGGCCTTTGCCCTGCTGGGCATGTTCGGCTCGGCAGCGCTCTATATCAGCGGTCATATGGCCTGGTGGGTGTGTCTGCTGCTCAATGCCTTCTTCGCCTCGCTCACCCACGAGCTGGAACACGACCTGATCCACAGCATGTACTTTCGCAAACAGCGCGTGCCCCACAACCTGATGATGGGCCTGGTATGGCTGGCACGGCCAAGCACCATCAACCCATGGATACGCCGGCATTTGCACCTCAACCATCACAAGGTCTCGGGCACCGAGGCCGACATGGAAGAGCGCGCGATCACCAATGGCGAACCCTGGGGCATCGCGCGGTTGCTGATGGTGGGGGACAACATGATGTCGGCCTTGATCCGCCTGTTGCGCGCCAAGACCTGGCCGCACAGGTTCAGCATCCTCAAGCGCGTGCTGCTGGTGTACGCACCGCTGGCCTTGCTGCATTGGGGCGCGTGGTACGTCTTCCTGGGCTTTCATGCCGCCAATGGGATTGCCAGTTTGATGGGCGCGCCCATTCAGTGGTCAGCCGGTACCTTGCAGGTGATGCAGGTGATCGATATCGCTGCGGTGGTGATCATCGGCCCGAATGTGTTGCGCACCTTCTGCCTGCACTTTGTCAGCTCCAACATGCACTACTACGGCGATGTGGAGCTGGGCAATGTGATCCAGCAAACCCAAGTGCTGAACCCTTGGTGGCTGTGGCCGTTGCAGGCGTTCTGCTTCAACTTCGGCAGCACCCATGGCATCCATCACTTTGTGGTGAAAGAGCCGTTCTACATCCGCCAGATGACCACCAAGGTGGCGCATAAGGTGATGGCCGAGATGGGGGTGCGCTTCAATGATTTTGGCACCTTTGCCCGCGCCAACCGCTTCGAGCGACTCGAGCAGGCACACAGCGATTTAGCTCACCTCAGCAGGCAATAAACGCCAGGGGCAAATCGCGAATCTGTTCGCGCACGGGCGGTTGGTAGTGGTCATCGCTGATCAGTTCGTGCAGCAGTTCTTCGCGCAGTTGGTGGAATTCAAAACTGCTGCGCTGGCGCGGATGGGGCAGGGCGATGTCGACTATTTGCTTGATGCGCCCGGGCCTGGGCTCCATCACCACCACGCGGTCGGCGAGGAAAATCGCCTCTTCCACGTCATGGGTGACCAGCACCGTGGTGATCCTGGCGCGGGCGCGAATTGCCAACAGTTCATCCTGCATCTGCTGGCGGGTCAGCGCGTCGAGGGCGCCGAAGGGCTCGTCCAGCAACAGGATGCGCGGGCTGGCCACCAGGCCGCGGGCAATCGCCACCCGTTGCGCCATGCCGCCGGAGAGTTGGTGGGGGTAGGCGCGGGTGAAGTCGGTGAGGCCCACCAGCTCGATAAAATCACCGATGCGCCGCGTGCGCTCGGCCTCGCTCAGCGGCTCGTTGACCAGGCCCAGGCCGATGTTTTGCGCCACGGTCAGCCATGGGAACAGCCGGTGTTCCTGGAACACAATGCCGCGTTCGCCGCCGATCCCGCTGACGGCGTTGCCATCCACCCGGATCTCGCCGCGATACTGCGTATCGAGCCCCACCAACAGGCGCAGCAGGGTGGACTTGCCGCAACCGCTGGCGCCGACAATCGCGACAAATTCCCCTTCGGCCACCTCCAGGTTGAATTCGCGGATGGCTTCCAGTTCGAAGCCATCGACGTCGAAGGACTTGCCCACGTGGTTGAAGCTGACAATCGATGCGTTCATGCGTGTCTCCAGCGAGTGGCGCGGGTTTCGAGGCGTTGGCCGAGCAGGTTGAGGGTGGCGCCGGTGAGGCCGACCAGCAGCATGCCGCTCATGATCAGGTCCATGCGCAGCAGCTGTTGGGCACCGATCATCAGGCTGCCGATGCCGCCATTGGAGGGCATGAAATATTCGGCGCCGAGGGTGCCCATCCACGCGTAGATCAGGCTCAGGCGCAGGCCGGCGAAAATCCCCGACGCAGCGCCCGGCAGCACCAGGCGGCGCAGGCGTTGCCAGAGGTTCAGGCGCAGCACCTGCGCGGCTTCGCGCAGCTGGGGCGACAGGTTGAGCACGCTGCGCTGGGTGGCGATAAACAACGGGAAGAAGGCGGCGAGGGCGATAAACACCCACTTGGCCAGTTCACCCAGGCCGAACCAGGCGGTCAACAGCGGCACCCAGGCGAAAATCGCAATCTGACGCAGCGCGGACAAGGTTGGGCCGAGCAGTCGTTCACTGCGCCGCGACAACCCCAGCCATAAGCCCATGGCAAACCCCAGGCTGCCGCCGAGCAGCAAGCCGCCCAGGGCCCGGCCCAGGCTTTTGCCCAGGGCGGTAGTCAGGCTGCCATCCAGCCCGCCGGCCAGGGTGGTTTGCAGCACGGTCCAGGGGCTGACCAGAATGTTCGGGTCTACCCAGCCCTGTTGCGTCGCTGCCTGCCACAGCGCCAACAACAGCAAGGGTAACAACCAGGGCTGCAGGCGTTGCCAGCCTTCATAGTGTGGCCCGCGGCGGATCTGCGCAGTGGCGGGGTGAGGCCAGTGCACCCACTTGCGATCCAGCCAGCCGATGCCGCGGTCCATCACCACACCCAGCACGCCAATGACCACGATGCACACGAAGACGATATCGAGCATGAACAACTGGCGCGCCCACACCATCAGGTAGCCGATGCCTTCGCTGGAGGCCAGCAACTCCACGGCCAGCAGGGAGGTCCAGCCGGCGGCCAGGGCCAGACGCACGCCGGCCATGAACGCAGGCAGTGCGGCGGGCAGGACCAGGCGGCGGATCAGCAAGTGGCCAGGCAGGCGCAGTACACGGGCGGCTTCGCGCAGGTTGGGCTGGGCGTCGCGAACGCCCACCAGGGTATGCAGGGTCACGGGCACCACGATGGCCTTGACCAGCACCACCAGTTTGAGGGTTTCGCCAATGCCGAAAAACACCATGAACAGAGGAATCCAGGCCAGGGTCGGCACTTGCGCCAGCGCGCTGAAGGTCGGGAATACCAAGCGCTCGGCGCGCGCACTGAAGCCCAGGAACGCACCCAGTATCGCGCCGGCACTGATACCGGCCAGCAGGCCCCAGAACAGGCGCTGCAAGCTGATCGCCAGATGGCTCCATAACTCGCCGCCGGCCAGTTCCACCGCACTGCTCCACACCAGGGCGGGGGTGGGCAGAATCTGCTCGCTCATCCAATGATTGCGGCTGGCCAGCCACCATAAGGCAAACAGCGTGAGCGGCAGCAGCCACGGCAATAAACGCTCGCCCAGCTGCGGCCAGCGCGACGCGAAGCCTTTGGACGGGGCCGCCAGCGGCAGGCTCAGAAGTGAAATCCGGGCCATGGAGGACCTCCGAATGCGTTATGTGATTTCGATCTTATAAAAGTGTGATCAAGATGATTGCGTGATAAGAAAAGTCATTTAAAGCCTCACGCCCTCACGCATCCAATGCATTCGAAGAATATTTTCGATGCTGTTTGTGCATACCCCGCTGGAGCCTGCGTGTTTTCTTGCATAGTTCTAAAAGCTATTAAATTGTAAATTTATAGTATTTAAAGTTTTGTTCAGTCTGTGCCTACTTTTTGCTCCCCAGGCGACCGTCGCCCACCAGGAGCTGCGCTTATGAAACTGCCCTTTAAACGTCTGATCAGCCTGTTCGCCGGCACCGCCCTGGCCGGGTTGGTGCATGCTGCCGACCTCAAGGAAATCCGCATCGCAGTGCCCGACCTCAGTGCCGGCAGCCAGCACAGCGGCGGTGGCATCACCGACGTGTTGCGTGAACAGCAGATCTTTGAAAAAGCCTTTGCCGACCAAGGCATCCAGATCCAGTGGAATTACTTCAAGGGCGCCGGCCCGGTGATCAATGAAGCGTTCGCCAACGGCCAGGTGGACCTGGCCTATCTGGGCGACCTGGCAGCGATCATCGGCCGCTCCAATGGCCTGGATACGCGGCTGCTCAGCGCCTCTGCACGAGGAGTGAAACACTACCTCGGCGTGGTACCGGGCTCCGGCATCAAGACCTTGCAAGACCTCAAGGGCAAGCGCGTGGCGGTGTTCCGAGGCACGGCCAGCCAGCTGTCGTTCGACAGCGCATTGGCCAGCCAGGGCTTGAGCGAGAAGGACCTGAAGGTGATCAACCTGGATTTCAACGCGGCCGCTGCCGCCCTGGCCGCCAAGCAGATTGACGCCACCTGGGGCGGTTCCACCCTGACGGCGTTGCAGGCCAAAGGTTTGGCAGAGATACCGCTGACCACCAAGGACCTGGGCGATGCCGGCAGCATCCAGGCCGTGCTGGTGGGCAGCGCCAAATTCGTCGATGAACACCCAGACGCCGTGGCCACGTTGCTCAAGGCTCAGCAGCAAGCGGTGCAGTGGTTGACCGATGACAACAACAAACAGGCGTACATCGCGCTGGTGTCAGGGCTGGCCAGTTACCCGCCGGTGATCCTCACCAATGATTTGAAAGACCAGAAACTCAGCGAAGTTTTCCCCTCCACACTGGACCCGGTGTTCCTTGGCAAATTGCAGGATGCGGTGGACTTGGCGTCCAGGGAAAAGTTGATTCGCAAGTCGTTTCAGGTGAGTGATTGGGTGGCGCCTGGGTTGGTGGCGGCTGGGCTCTGAGCTTGTCGGTGCCTGGGCTATCGCTATCGCAGGCAAGCCAGCTCCCACACTTGAATGTGTACACCGCTCAAATGTGGGAGCTGGCTTGCCTGCGATGAGGCCCTTCAAACCGCCACACTTACCTGCTGGCTATCCACCTCCACCAACGTCTCGATCATCGCCTTCGCCGCCGGCGACAACCGCGACCCCGTGCGGCTGACAATGCCGCAGCGTGCACTCAGGGTGTCCATGTGCTGCGGCAAGTTGCGCCAGTGCAGCAGCACCAGCGCCCCCCTGGCAATGTCCTCGGCAAAGGCTTCTTCAGTGCCGACGCCGATGGCATTGGTTTGCAGCACGATGCTCACCAGTGCCGGGAAGTGCTCGGTCTGGATACTCGGGGAAAAATCCATACGCCCACTCAGGTTCGCCAGCAGTTTGCGAATGCCCTGGGAGATCAGCGGCGCCGCCAGCGGGTAGTCGAACATATCGTTGGTGGACAGGCTGTCCTTGGCCAGCAAGGGGTGGCCGGGGCGGCAGAAAAACACCCCGCGTTTGGGCGTGAGTGCGCGGGTCTGGAAGTTCGGGTCGGCCTCGAACTGGCGGATGTCGGCGATAAAGAATTCGATCTCTTCACGGCTCAAGCGGCGGCTAAGGGTTTCCCAGTTATCCACCTGAAACGTGGTGCGGATTTTCGGGTGGGCGCTGATAAACCGCGCCACCGCATCCGGCACCAGTTTCACGGCTGGCGCCGGGCCACAGCCGAAGCGCAGGTCGCCAGCGTCGAGCTTGGTCATGCGCGTCACTTCACTGCTCAGCAGCGCTGCGCCATGCACCAGGCTCAGGGCGTGCTGCAACACCACCTGGCCTTCCGGCGTGGGGCGCAAGTCCTTGTGGCCACGGTCTACCAACACGCAACCGAACTCCTGTTCCAGCCCCTGGATGCTGCGGCTGAACGCTGGTTGGGTGATGCCCATGGCGTCCGCGGCACGCACGAAACTGCGGTGTTCGTTGAGGGCGATGAAGTAGCGCAGTTGGCGAAGATCCATATGCTTTCCCGGCATTTTAAAAATAGGTCGAAGGCATTTGCGACCGAGCAAGCTGAGGTTTTAAATGCAAGCTCTTATTCCGTCAACGAAGCATTCATTCATTTGCTAGACCTAAATTGCATATGGATAGAGCGTTGCTGGAAGCGTCCCCCACCATTTCGCAGGCACATGAGGGTCATCACAATGAGCAACGCCGCATTAGCCGTTCAACCCGTCGCCCAACCACTCGATATTCACCCGGTAGCCGGGCGGATCGGCGCCGAAATCCGTGGCATCAAACTGTCCGGTGAGCTGGATGCCGCCACCGTCGAGGCCATCCAGCAGGCGCTGGTGCAATACAAGGTGATCTTCTTCCGCGAACAAACCCATCTCGACGACCAGAGCCAGGAAGCCTTTGCTCACCTGCTCGGCGAGCCGATTGCCCACCCGACGGTGCCGGTGCGGGATGGCACGCGGTTCCTGATGGAGTTGGATGGCACCCGTGGCCAGCGCGCCAATTCCTGGCACACCGACGTGACTTTCGTCGATGCCTACCCTAAGGCTTCGATCCTGCGTTCGGTGCTGGCGCCGGCTTCCGGCGGGGACACCGTATGGGCCAACACAGCCGCGGCCTACAACGACCTCAGCGTGGAGCTGCGCGCACTGGCTGACCACCTGTGGGCGGTGCACAGCAACGAATACGACTATGCCGCCCGCAAGCCGGATGTGGCGGTGGAGAAGCTGGAGGAATACCGCAAAGTGTTCACTTCCACGGTGTACGAAACCGAACACCCGGTGGTGCGCGTGCATCCGGTCAGCGGTGAGAAAACCCTGCTGTTGGGGCACTTCGTCAAACGCCTGAAAGGCTACTCACAGGCAGAGTCGGCGCAGTTGTTCAACCTGCTGCAAGGCCACGTCACCCGCCTGGAAAACACCGTGCGCTGGCGCTGGAACACCGGTGACGTGGCGATCTGGGATAACCGCGCCACCCAGCATTACGCGGTGGACGACTACGGCACCCAGGAGCGCATCGTGCGCCGGGTTACGCTCAAGGGGGATGTGCCGGTGGGGGTGCAGGGGCAATCAAGCAAAACCACTAAAGGTCTTTAAGCCGGGTGAGGATTAAAAATGTGGGAGCGGGCTTGCTCGCGAATGCATTGGGTCAGTTGATGAATACTTCGACTGATACCGCGCATTCGCGAGCAAGCCCGCTCCCACATTTGGATTCATGGTGTTTACCAGACTCCGATCTTCACCACTTTCTCTGCCTCTGGCTCACCATAACGAAACCACTGCCCGCGTACTTCAACCTCCGTGTGGCTGATGGTGGTGCGCCGCTTCAAACCGCGTAGCCAGTCGAACAGATAACCCAGGTGCGTCTCGCGCACCTCGGCATAGGCAGGATCGCTGCCCAGGTCGTGCAGTTCTTGCGGGTCGTTTTCCAGGTCGAACAGTTGCGGGCGAAAGCCGTCGTACGCCAGGTACTTCCAGCGCTCGCTGCGCACCATGGTCATGCGGCAACGGTCGATGGGTTGCTCCAGGCGCTCGCGAGCGGGGGCCTGGAAGGCGTAGTCATATTCGGCAATGGCATAGCGGCGCCAGGTGGGTTGTGCGCCCTGCAGCAATGGAATCAATGAGCGGCCTTCCAGGCGATGGTCGGCGGCGGGCAAGCCCAAGGCGTCGAGGAAGGTGGGCAGGGCGTCGATGGTTTCCACCAGGCGCTCGTCTACGGTGCCGCGGCTGATATCGGCGCTGGCACGCGGGTCGCGCACGATCAGCGGTACACCCACCGCAGGCTCCAGCAAGAATTCTTTTTCACCGAGGAAATGATCGCCGAGGAAGTCACCGTGGTCGCTGGTGAACACGATCAGCGTGTCGTCCCAGCGGCCAGTGCTTTGCAGAAAATCGAACAGCCGCCCGAGTTGATCGTCGATCTGTTTGATCAGGCCCATGTAGGTCGGAATCACCGTGAGGCGCACCTCGTCACGGGAAAAATTCTGGCTCTCCTGGTGTTGGCGAAATGCCTGGTACACCGGGTGATCGCTGGTGTGCTCAGGTTGAATCGGCGCCTGCACATGCTCGGTACCGTACAGGGCGTGATAAGGCGCCGGCGCGATGTAGGGCCAGTGCGGCTTGATATACGACAGGTGCAGGCACCAAGGCTGTTCGGCCTGCTCGCGGATAAAGTCGATGGCGCGGTCAGTGGTGTAGACGGTCTCCGAATGCTCCTCGGCCACCCGTGCAGGCTTGCCAGCGTTGCGCATGTGCCAGCCGCTGAGCACTTCGCCATGTTCACCTTCGGCGGCGTTGGCCCATTCATGCCAAGGGTTGCGGCCGCTGTAGCCGTGTTCACGCAAGTACTGGGTGTAGGGCGCGGACTCGCGCTTATCGTCAAACAGCGGGCTGTCGGGGTAGATGCCGTCGTGACGCAGATACGCGTCGAAACCGACCTCATTGAGCGGCTCGGCCTGGGCACTGTCGGGGTCTATCTGCAGGCGCTGCAAGGCCTCAAGGTTTGGCGTGGCGTGGGTCTTGCCCACCAGGGCGGTGCGGATGCCGTAGGGGCGCAGGTAGTCGCCGATCGTCAGCTCTTCGAGCGGCAGCGGCACCGCATTCCAGGCCACCTGATGGCTGCTGACATAGCGCCCGGTGTAGGCCGACATACGCGACGGGCCGCAGATGGTGCCCTGTGTATAGGCCCGACTGAAACGCACGCCAGCGGCGGCCAGGCGGTCGATATTCGGCGTGTGCAGATGGGCATGGCCGTAGCAGGACAGGTAGTCGCGGCGCAGTTGGTCGCACATGATGTAGAGCACGTTGCGCACGGGTTTGGGGTCAGACATAGGAATTTACCGAACGGAGGACAGGTGGGTTTTTTCGCCGTTCGAGGGGCGCTCTGGCAAGTGCATTTGGGGACTGGGTTCGATGCATTGAGTGCATGGGTGTGGCTGCTGACGTCATCGCAGGCAAGCCAGCTCCCACAGTTGAAATGCATTTCCCTGTGGGAGCTGGCTTGCCTGCGATGACGGCCTGACAGCAGATACATATCTACCTGGCACCCCGCGATCAAATGGTGGGAGCAGGCTTACCCGGCGAAGGACCTGATGTGAGCAGCCAGCTCTGCCAGCGCTTTATCATCTGCCCTGGCAGCGTCATGGGAGGAGACATAGCCTTCATAACGCTCAAAATATTTGTCCTGGGTCGAGCTGATTTTTTGAAGGCGCTATCTTCCCCGGTCCCGTGCATCGGGAATAATTTGGCAGGCCTGCGTTCACCGCTGACTCAGACCGCAATATTTTCCAACGCATAAGCATCCTCGTCCCTCTCATCTATCTCCTTGATCTGCTCAATCATCGCCTGCGCCAGCGGCGACAACCGATACCCTGCGCGGCTGACGATTCCGTAGCGGGTGTAGCGCTCCTCCAGGTTTTCGTCCAATCCCTCAATCTGCAAACACACCAGTTCGCCGCGAGCCATGTGCAGCACGTCGCTGTTGGCGCTGACGATGCCGATGGCGTCCGAGCGCAGCACCACGCCCATCAGGCTGTAACCGTTTTCGCATTCCACATTGGGCTGGTAATCCGGCCGGCCGCTGAGGTCGACGATGACTTTGCGCAGGTTCGGCGGGCGGATGGTCACTGCCAGCGGGTAGCTCATCAGTTCGGCGGCGCTGACGCTGTTGCGCGCGGCCAGGGGGTGCCCGGCGCGGCAGCAGAAGTGCCAACGGCGCGGGCGCAGGCGGTGGGTGTGGTAGTCGGGGTTGGCTTCGAAGTGGCGGGTGTCGGCGACGAAGAATTCGAACTCTTCGCTGAGCAGGCGCTTGCTAAGGCTTTGCCAGTCGTCCACCTGGAACTGCACACGGGCCTTGGGGTAGCGCCCGATAAAACTGCCGATGGCACGTGGGATTAACCCAGCTGCCGGCGCGGGGCCGCAACCGAAACGCAGTTCACCGGCTTCCAGGCCGTTGAACTGGCTGATTTCGTTGGCCAGTTGTTGTGCGCCACTGACCAGGCGCCGTGCATGTTCGAGCAGCACCTGGCCTTGCTTGGTGGGCGCCAGGTCTTTGCGGCCACGGTCCACCAGTTGGCAGCCGGCACTGTGTTCCAGGGCCTGGATGCTGCGGCTGAACGCCGACTGCGACAGGTTCACTGCCGTTGCTGCCGCGACGAAACTGCGCTGTTCGGCAAGGGCGATGAAGTGGCGAAGCTGGCGCAGGTCGATATGCATTTTTCACATCAAAAATATCCGGGAAATGCATTGGCTATGCATTACGTCGACTCCTTATAAAGGCTATCTCTTATGCAGTAAATGTTCGTAAAAACATAAATAAATAACCTTTTGGAATATAAGGCGACGAGTATTCCGGGGTTTTGGAGCCGCTTATGAGTCTGTTCAAATCCTTGCCCCTGGCTATGTTGGTGGCCGGCAGCACCAGTTGGTCGCCGGCCCAGGCCGCTGAAACCCCCGCGCCTGCCGGCAAGGGCGAAAGCGCCAGTGGCCAACTGGAAACTGTCACGGTCACTGCCCGGCGGCGTACCGAAAGTGCCCAGGCCGTGCCGACGCCCATGAGCGTGGTCGGCGGCCAGGCCCTGGAAACCCAGCGGGTGTATCGCATCCAGGATTTGCAGCAATTGGTGCCCAGCGTCAACGTCGCCTATATGCATGCGCGCCAGTCCAGCGTGTCGATCCGCGGCCTGGGCAACAACCCGGCCAGCGATGGCCTGGAAGGCAGCGTGGGGCTGTATATCGACAACGTCTACCTCGGGCGCCCGGGCATGGCGGTGTTCGACCTGATGGACATTGAGCAGCTTGAGGTTTTGCGCGGCCCCCAGGGCACGTTGTTCGGCAAGAACACCACCGCTGGCGTGATCAATATCAGCACCCGCGCGCCGAGTTTTACCCCGGAGCGCAGCATCGAAACCTCCCTGGGCGAGGACGGTTATTTTCAGACCAAGGGCACGATT
Organism: Pseudomonas sp. AM4(2022); assembly: GCF_036346515.1. Classification (NCBI taxonomy): domain Bacteria; kingdom Pseudomonadati; phylum Pseudomonadota; class Gammaproteobacteria; order Pseudomonadales; family Pseudomonadaceae; genus Pseudomonas; species Pseudomonas sp. AM4(2022). The sequence continues at coordinate 205,965 of NZ_JAOTNW010000006.1, read as the reverse complement.
TCCGGCCCTCTGACCGATGACCTGGCGGGGCGTTTCTCGGCCTATCGCACGCGTAGCGACGGCGACATCAAAAATGAACACGACGGCCATGATCTGAACGGCGGTTCACGCCAGGGCTTTCGCGGGCAACTGCTGTACAAGCCCAGCGAGGCCTTCAACCTGCGTTGGATCGGCGACTACAACGAAGAAGACTCCAGCGCCGGCACCCGCGTGCTGTACAGCACCGGGCCGACCATCAATGGCACCAACCTGTATCAATCCCGGGCCAACGCGGCGGGCGCAACCTTGGTGGACGGCACCCATCGCAAGGTCAACCTGGACAACGACCAGCACGTCACGGTGTTCCAGGGCGGTACGTCGCTGGAAGCCAATTGGACGCTGCCCAGCGACTTCACCCTGACCTCGGTGAGTGCTTACCGCTGGTGGAATTTCACCCCGCGCAACGATGACGGCCTCAACGTACCGGCGTCGTATAACGCCGGGGTTTCGGTGGAAGATAAGCAGTGGTCTCAGGAATTCCGACTGGCGTCGCCCAGCGGTGGTTTCTTCGATTACGTGCTCGGCGCCTACTACTTCGGCTCCGACCTGGATAACAAATCCTTTGCCTACTACGGGCCCAAGGCCGATATCTGGAACGGCACGCCTGCCGGTGCGCTGAGCAACGTGAGCAGTGTGGGCAACGGGCATATCCGCACCGACAGCTTCGCGCTGTTCGCCCAAGGCACCTGGCACCTGACCGAGCGCCTGGATTTCACTGCCGGTGTGCGCGGCACCTACGAAGAGAAAAGCGCCTGGGTCACGCGCAATGCGCCAGTCGGTGGCGCGGCGGTCAGCGGGGCCGCCGCCACGGCGCGGCGTGGGCGTACCGGGGCCTATGACTCGGGTAACCTGTCGCAATACAGCGCGACGCCGTCGGGGCTGCTCAACCTCAGTTATCACTTCACTGAAAACCTGCTGGGCTACGCGACGCTGTCCCATGGCGAGAAGTCCGGCGGTGTGAACTTGGCGGTGGGTTCTGCGCCGACAGCCGGAGCCGACTCGTTGCTGATCGGCACCGAGCGTGCCAACAACGCCGAGCTGGGCTTCAAGAGCACGTTGTGGGACCGCCGCCTGCAGCTCAATGCCAACCTGTTCTGGACTCAGGTCAACGGCTACCAGACCAACGCCTACGACCAGGACAACCGCGTGCAGTACCTGACCAACGCCGGCTCGGTGCGCTCGCGGGGCGTGGAAGTGGAAAGCACCCTCGTGCCGATCAAGGGCCTGACCCTGAACATCAACGGCTCCTTCAATGACGTGACGTACCTGTCTTACAAGGATGCGCCATGCCCGCCGGAAACCAGCCTACGTCCCGGTGCGCCGGCGTCCTGCGACTTGAGCGGTCATCAGGTGGTGGGTGCGTCCAAGTGGATCGCCAACGCCAACGGCGAGTACAAGTGGAACCTGGCGAACGGCTTCGAACCCTACGTCACCGCCAGCTACGCGTTCCGTTCCAAGGCGGTGGGCACGGTGGAAGATTCCGACTACGGGCAGATCCCGGCGTATGCGGTGGTCAACCTGTCTACCGGTTTGCGCGGCGACTATGACCAAGGGCAGTGGGATGTGTCGCTGTGGCTGAAAAACGCCTTCGACAAAACCTACTACACCACCCTGTGGACCGGTGGTAATGGCGGTTACGAGGGCCTGCTGGGCACGCCACGCACCCTAGGCGTGACTGGGCGCTACGACTTCTAGGTCGGTGCGATAGGTGGCCGGGCTGAACACCCGCGTCACCAGCAGCATCGCCACCACCGTCACCGTCAGCACCACCCAGGCGCTGACGAAATTGCCGGTAAGCTCGCGCAGCCAACCGGTCAGCCACGGCGAAATCGCATTGATCAAAAAGCCCACGCCTTGCACGAACGCCGCCAGTTGCCCTGCTTGGCGTGGGTCGCGATGGTGGTCGAGGGTCAGCAGCAGGCTCAGGGCAAAGCACGCCCCTAACCCGAAGCCGCACAAGGCCACCCACAGGTGGGGATATTCCTGCGGCGCAACGATCAGGCCCAGATAACCGATGGTTTGCGCCAGCAGGCTGATGCTGAGCAATGGGCGGCGGTCGATACCGCGTTGCGCCAGCACCGGCATCAGCAGGGCGGCCGTCACCTGAAAAATCGTCATGAACGCCAGCAACGACCCGCTGGGCAGCACGCCCCAACCCAGTTGCTGATAGTAGGCCGGCAGCCACGCGACCATGCTCATGTAGCCGCAATTGACCAGGCCGAAATACAGCGCCAGTAGCCAGGCGCGGCGGTTGCGTAACCCTTTGAACGCAGGCGCCTGCTGTGGATTGCGTGCGGCGCCCAGCGGCAGCCAGGCCCACAGCAGCAACGCACCCAGCGCCGGCAAGAGCCACACCCCCAGGCCTGCCTGCCATTGCTGGAAGTGCGTGGCCACCACCGGGCTGAGCAGCGCCGCCAACCCGCCGCCGGCCATCAGTGACGCCGAATACACCCCCATCGCCACGGGCACACGGTGATGGAATTCGCGCTTGATCATCGCCGGCACCAGCGCCTGGATCAGGGCCACGCCCGCGCCGCCGAGCAGCGCGGTCACCAGCAGTGCCGAAGCCTGGCCCATCAGCCAGCGCGCCAGGCACGCCAGCAGAATCATCAACAAGCCCAGGGCGATGCCGCGACGCTCGCCCAGGCGCGCCTCCACGCGCACGCCGACCAGTGCCACCAACCCCATGCAGATCACCGGCAGGCTGGTGAGCAGGGCGCTGCTCTGAAAGCTCAGGCCGGTGGCCTGGCGAATCTCGCCGAGCAGCGGGCTGATGGAACTGAGGATGGGGCGCAGGTTCAGGCCGAGCACCACCAGCAGGCCCCAGCCGGCGAGGGATTTATTCAGGGTCATGCAGGGTTTTCCACAGGTGATACAGCGCAGTCATTGCGGCGTCGGGAAGGTGCTGGATGGGCAGGCGTTGCGCGCCGATAGGCAGGCCGACCTGTTGGCTGATGGCTGCGGTCGACAGGCCGTACGGCTCGGCCATTTCGTTGCTGGCGGCAAACACTACGCGTTCTACACCGCACAGGTACATGGCGCTCAAGCACATCGGGCAAGGCTGTCCGCTGGCATAGATCACGCACCCTTCCAGGCGCGCACCCAGTTGTCGGCTCGCTGCGCGGATCGCCAGCAGCTCGGCGTGGGCGGTGGGGTCCTGGGTCAGGTGGATCTCATTCACGGCTTCCACCAGCACCTCATTGTTGCGCGTCAGCACCGCGCCGAAGGGGCGGCCACCTTGGGCGACGTTGGCGCGGGCCAAGGCAATAGCGCGTTGCAGGTGTGGTTGATCGTTGGTCATACAAGGCCCCCGGATGCGATGAAAGGTGAAGTATGGTCAGCCAGCAAGGTATTCTGAAATTAAATATAAACATGCCAATCAGTGGCAAACACAATGGTGATGACGTTGTTCGATCCCGTGTTGTTGCGCAGCTTTGTCGCCGTGGTGGACTGCGGCAATTTCACCCGCGCCGCCGAGCGCCTGCATTTGACCCAGTCCACTGTCAGCCAGCAGATCCGCCGGCTTGAAGATGCAGTGGCTTGTCAGTTACTGGACCGCGACCAGCGCCGCGTGGTGGCCACCGCCGAGGGTGAGCGCCTGCTCGCGTATGCGCGCCGCATCCTCGCGCTGCACGAAGAAGCCGCCGATGTGCTGATCAACCAGCAAAGCGACGGCGTGTTGCGCCTCGGCGTGCCGGAGGACTTTGCCGCCGAGCGCCTGATGCCGCTGCTTTCGGCGTTTGTCGTGGCTTATCCACGGGTGCGACTGGAAGTCACCAGCGGGCTGGGCCCTGAATTGCAGCGCCAGTACCGGGGCGGTGAGTTCGACGTGTTGCTGGTCAAGCAGATGGGTGACAGCGACGACTGTGTGGCGTCGTGGCCGGAGCCCTTGTATTGGGTCGACAGCCTGAGCACCCCGGCGCTGGGCCGCGATCCGCTGCCGCTGGTGGCTTTCCCCGTGGGCGGCCTGTATCGCAACGACATGCTGCACCATCTGGAACGGGCCGGTTGGCGTTGGCGCATCGGCTATTCCAGTGCCAGCCTGGCCAGCGTGTGTTCGGCGGTGGCGGCAGGCTTGGGCATCAGTTTATTGCCGGAACGGGTGTTGCAACCGGGCCATCGCATACTCGGCCCAGAGAGTGGCTTGCCACCTGTTCATGGCGTGCGATTGGCCCTGTATGGCCGCAGTGGTTTGGGCGCCGCGGGCCAGAGTTTGCTGGGTGAATTGCTGGCTTTGTGCAGTGGAAACCCGCACTGAGCCATACCTTTGCTGAATATTTTGTATGCCTTTAGGGCATTGAAAAACGACGGCTTGAAGCCAGGCCACGTACCCCGTGGCTTTGGCGTTAACGGCTGTTTTATATATGCAATTTTGTTCTATATATAACTTTAAAGATTACTTTAAGAGATAAATGTCTGGCCCCGATGATTCAGCCCTCGACGGGCCTTCACGCAGGCCCCGTCGGTTTTTCAAAACCGCAGGGAGTGAATCAATGGGCAATGTCCAGACCGCCGCCAGTGCACCCGAGGCGCAGTGGCGCCAGGCACCGAGTGGTGAGTTGGTCGACCTTGGCCGGCCGCATCGCGCGCCGTTGGGGCAATTGCGCCTGCAGAAGACCCCGAAGCGTTTTTCCAGCCGCCGCGAAGGGTTTTTGCTCGGGTTGCTGGTGTTGGCGCTGCACGGCGCAGTGATCTATTGGGTGAGCCAGAAACCCACGCCGGTGCTGCCGATTGTGCCGCCGGAAATTCCACCGATGACCATCGAATTTTCCCAGCCGGCGCCGCCGGTGGTTGAACCGCCACCACCTGTACCACCACCACCGCCGCCACCTGTGGTCGAGCCACCGCCGCCGGTGGTGGATGAGTTGGCGGCCAAGCCGGCGCCGCCCAAACCTGTTGTGAAACCCAAGCCCAAGCCCGTGCCTAAACCTGAGCCCAAGCCGGCCCCCAAGGCCGTCGAGCAGCCACCTGCACCACCGACGCCAGCGCCACCTGCACCGCCCGCACCTGCGGCGCCAGCGCCGGTGACGCCTGCTTCGGCCAACGCCGCGTACCTGAAAAACCCGGCGCCGGAATACCCGTCACTGGCTCAGCGTCGCGGTTGGGAAGGCACGGTGTTGCTGCGCGTGCAGGTGCTGGCCAGCGGTAAACCGGGTGAGATCCAGGTGCAAAAAAGCAGCGGTCGCCAGCAGTTGGATGACGCGGCATTGGCAGCGGTGAAGCGCTGGAGTTTCGTGCCTGCCAAGCAGGGCGATGTGGCCCAGAACGGCTGGGTGAGCGTGCCCATCGATTTCAAGATTCATTAATTATTCAGCGGCGCAGAGGGAAAACATCATGGCATTGGCATCTCCACTTGAATCCATCGAAAGCGCGGTGATCTGGCTGTTGGTGGCCTTTTCGGTCGCCACCTGGGGCCTGGCCTTGCTCAAGGGCGTGCAGTTCGGTCGCCTCAAGGCCCAGGATCGCAAGTTTCACAAACAGTTCTGGGCGGCATCGAGCCTCGACTCGGCCGCCGAACTCGCCGACACCCAGCCTGGCGCCGCCGCCCGTGTAGCCCAAGCTGGCTATGCCGCGATCCAGGTGGGCGATACCACCCATGCTGCGGATTTGAGCCAGGCGATCAATCACCAGGACCGCCTCGAACGCGCCCTGCGCCAGCAAATCGTGCGCGAGCGCCGCTCCCTGGAGACCGGCCTGGCCGTAGTCGCCAGTATCGGCAGCACCTCGCCGTTTATCGGCCTGTTTGGCACCGTGTGGGGCATCATGGAAGCGCTGAAGGGGATCAGCGCCGCCGGGTCCGCCAGCCTGGAAACCGTGGCCGGGCCGATTGGTGCGGCGCTGGTTGCGACCGGCGTGGGGATCGCCGTCGCGGTGCCTGCGGTGCTGGTCTACAACTATTTCCTGCGCCGCCTGAAGCTGACGGCGGCAGACCTGGATGACTTTGCCCACGACTTCTACAGCCTGGCGCAGAAGAACTCATTCCGCGTGCTGTTGCATCCGACACTGACCAAAGCCAGCGTCGCCAGCCCGCAAAAAGTGAAGGAGGCGTCCTGACATGGCCTTCTCCACGCAAGACAGTGATGAGGTGCTGAGCGAGATCAACGTCACGCCGCTGGTGGACGTGATGCTGGTGCTGCTGGTGGTGTTTATCGTTACCGCGCCGCTGTTGACCAACTCCATCCCGATCAACCTGCCCAAGACCCAGGCCGTAGCGCCGGTCGAGCAGAAAGACCCGCTGGTGGTGAGCATCGACGGCGCAGGCAAAGTGTTTATCAACAAGGACGCCATCCAGCCGGACCTGCTGGAATTCAACCTGCAGGCGGCCAAGGCCAAGGACCCCGATGTACGGGTGCAACTGCAGGCCGATGACGGTGTGAATTATGGCGAAGTGGCGCGCGCCATGGCGTCGATCGAGCGCGCGGGGATTACCAAGTTGTCGGTGATCACCGCACGGTAGTTTCAAAAAATCTCGACAGTTTTTGGGCCGCTTTCCTTGGCAGGGTGCGGCCTTTTTTTATTTAAGGGTCAGGTATTTATGGATGTTGCACAGGAAAAGAATTTACATGTTTTTGAGTGTTTCCAAGCGTGCAATTCTGGACGACATGATTATGCTGGGCAGTGCATGGAGCAATTTAATTAATGGAGAAATTACATGCCTATACGGTTTCCTGTTCAGCTGGTAAACACGTTTGTAAATCCGCAGGTGTCAACTGATAAGCCTGTAGAAAATTCCCCTGTGGTGGTCTCTCCACCCTCCGGTTCACCACGTCTCAAACATCCTTCAGCCTGTAAGCCGCCAAGTTTGGTTGACTACCAGAGAAAATACGGTGCATCAAAAGGGGGGGAGTCTGCCGGCGTCTCCAGGGGGACGAACAACGGAAGTTCGACATTGAAGAAAAACGCTAATATAGAGTCTTATATTGGTAAACATTCTGGCGATTTTATAACCCCCGAAAAAGAAATTTCAACAATCTTGTCCGCAGCGATAAAGCAGCGCTGGGGATTGGATCTTGATCCCGATAAAACGTTTTTGGTTACATTTAAAGATAATGGGGAAGACGAAAAAGACGTCGTCGAAAAAATAACACTGACACAGGCGGCGCTGAAGAACAGGCAAGATGTAACGATTGAGGATAATGAGGGTTGGTTTCGAAAAATTGCCAAATATTTTTCTCCGGTAGTGTATGTTTACAATAAAATTGACGGCTGGGTCGAAGAGGCAAACAGTCGGCAAGGTATTTACCGGGAACCGAGTGCTCAGGGGGCTGCGCCTTATACTTCGGATACTCACGTATCCATACCCGTTGATGATTTTAAAACATTAGTCTGGGATACAGACCGGACTAAACTGTATAAAAATACCCTTGATAGCTTTTGGGACAAGCACAGCGGCTCATATACATCATTGAGTAAAATCTCTTTTGTTAAAGCGATCAATCTACAACGCTTGGAAGGCTCGCTTAAGCCTGCCGAGGCAGCACTCGCCCAGCGTGCGTTGGGGCCTGTTGCGCAAAAGGAATGGTCCGAGCTGACCGCCCAGGATTTTACAACGCCTGCGGTCAAGGACCCGGATCTGGATGTCGGTATGCTGAGCATCAATGGCTTTCAGTCCACCGACTTGATGTGTGTGACCGACCGCAAAACCCAGCTCACATTGCTTTACATCCCTGGCAATTCCTCGCCGATCCATCGCTTCGACAATCCGGAACAAATGAAAACGTGGCTGGCCGAGCAAGCCAGGGATCCTGTAAAGCGTGAATCACTGTTGACGCATTTCTCCCTCAAGGACCAGGCCAGAAGGTCGTTTTCAGATGGTGTGCGTCAAACCTTGGAAGGGATGGCCAATTGGTCCGAAGCGCAGGCGTCAGGGAACGCGTTTCTTTCGGGGCTCAATGGCTGGGTGCCGGATCGTTTTATCACCGTTGAGCCATTAAGTGGCGATCCTTTTGAAGCGGTCAAGGTTCGGCAAAAAGAGCGTTCTTACTCGGATGCCGACAATGCCATTGTCAGCGATGGCGACTACACCAAGAACAAGATACTGCAGGGTGTGGAGGAGGCCACAAAGGTCGCAATGTTCATGACACCACTGGCGCTGGTCATGCCGGAAGTAGCCATAGGGCTGGATATTTTCTTCCTGGCTGCCGGGGTCACCCAGGCAGGCATCGGTATTGATGATGCCGTCAAAGGCAAAGCGACGGGGGCTGACCGTATCGTTTTTGGCGTATTGAACGCCGTGCCGCCATTAGCCACTCATGCGGGGGCGCCGCTTGCGAAGGTGCTGACAGAGCGGGTCTCCGGGGAGGGCATTGTTGCAGGGGGTGATATTGCAGCCCAGGCGCCCACTCAAGTCACCGAACAAGGGCGGCCAAACTTCAACCCGCCACGACGTGTCAATGGCCAGATAGGATATCCGATGAGCCCTGTTGCGCCTCCGAAGATCCTAGAGGAGTTCACGATTCCAATGGACGATATCCATCAAATGTTCTCGCAAGACTACATGGTTTTTGTAGGTCAGTACGGTACAAAAGTTACGTATGACGTAGAGGCACGCCTCTGGCGTGGGCTCAACGAGAACGGGCAAGTGAATGACATTTTTTATTGGCGTAAGGGGCAAGGAAAGTGGCTGAGTGGTACTAAAGCCGAGGCGACTGCCGGGAGTAAAAGTGCACCGGTTTCGACTATTAATAAAACACTGAAAGTACCGCCACTGCCGTCGCTGCCTTCCGCCGCTACAGAAGTGCCAAAAGTCATCCACTATTTTTGGGCAGGCAATGAGATGCCAGAGCATTTGCTCGAAAATATTATTGAGAACTCCAGGAAAAGCCCGGGGTATAAGTCTATCGTTCACGTGGATGCCAATAACGCTGGGGCCTTTCAGAAGATAAAATCCGCTCTGGATCACCGAGTGGGTGGGCTTGAAGTTCACGATTTGAAAGAAGAGGAGGCTTTTCGAGAACTCAATGCCGGCAAGTATGGGGAGATGTATCAGTATTTTCGCTCAGGACAAGGGCAGAATTTATCGGCCTCATCTGACGTCATGCGCGTTGCGCTGATAAAAAAATACGGTGGTATTTATCTCGATACTGACGATGTTCTGACTAAGGGGGTAGGCGATGTCACGCTGAAAGCCACCCCAAATGATATTCTGATGAATTCGCCCGTTACTTACGCTGCCACGGACTTCAATGGGTTCAATACAAGTAATTTTGCGAGCCATCCCGACAATCCTTTGCTCGATACCCTTATGGAAGAATCTTATCAGCGATACAAGGCTAATGAATCCTGGTTGCAGGCAAATCGTCCGTTCCTGCCTGAGGAAGCGACAACCGCAGAGCAACAGGCTTATAAAGAGTATGAAACAAAGATTTTTGAAATAACCGGTCCGAGAATGTTTGGGGATGTGCTCGAACGAGAGAATTACGGTTTCTTTCCGATTGTCGATGAAATAAACGAGCTCTTGAATGCTCGTGTTCTTCTTCCCGAAAATTATGCAAAAAAATACACTGAGTTGAGAGATTATTATATGCCGATGAATCATAAGTTTGGGGTTTCTATCGGGGCGGAGCACTCCATGCAGCATTCTCGTTAATCCGGGTATAGGCTTGACGGCATGAGCAATAGTGAGCGCTGGACGCTTAAACGTGACCACTGATTGCTCATCTGGAAAGTAATCCAGCTTCGCCAAAGAGAAGGGCATCGTCTCGCTCTGACACTTGGGTGTCGGGGCGAGCGATGGCGTTTCCTGAGGTGTGGGCGGGGAGATATGGCTAAATTCTATTTTGTTATTAATAAATTCTTTTTTATTCCTTATTCTGTTTGAAGGTCATCCCTATACTGAGCTGCAACGCTAAACGTTGCAGGAGGGCACACCCATGCACAGCGAGTCGATTCGTTATCTGATCGTGCCGGGCTGGCAAGGATCGCCAGAAGATCATTGGCAAACCCATTGGCAGAACAGCCTGCCCAATAGCGCACGGGTGGAACAGGCCGATTGGCTGACGCCGCGTCGCGAGGACTGGGTTGCCGCACTGGCCGAGGCCATCGCTGCCGACAGCACGCCGGTCATCCTGATCGCTCATAGCCTGGGTTGCATCACCGTGGCCCACTGGGCCGCCACTGCCCCCGTGCACTTCTTGCGGCAGGTACGCGGCGCGTTGCTCGTGGCACCGGCGGATGTCGAGCGCCCTGCGTGTGCCCCTGCTCTGCGCAATTTCGCCCCTATTCCAACTGACCTGCTGCCATTTCCCAGCCAGGTGGTCAGCTCCGATAACGACAGTGCCGTGAGCGCCCCCAGGGCTCTGGAACTGGCGCGTCAGTGGGGCGCCGAAGCCGGCATCTTGTCGGGCGCCGGGCATATCAATGTGAAGTCCGGCCACCGGCGCTGGGAGCAAGGGTTTGCTTACCTCTATCGCTTGCAACATCGCCTCGAGCACCACGCTCGGCGCAGCGCCTAATATTTTTCAACGCCCCGTCCCTGTGCGGATTGGGGCGGGAGCCTGCCATGAGTCTGCATGAAACCTTTGGCCAGCCGCTGCTGACCTTTCCCGATGCTGAAAAAAGCCCGTTGAGCATCCGCGCCAAGGCGCTGGTGTTCGTCGACCCACGCTCACGCCAACTGCGTGAAGAGTTGGAAAGCCTTGCGCCGCGTGCCTTACCCGTACTGATTCGCGGAGAAACCGGCAGCGGTAAAGAATTGCTGGCGCGGCACATTCACCGTGGCAGCGACCGTACTGGCCTGTTTGTCTCGGTCAACTGTGGCGCTATCAGCCCCACCTATGCGGATGCCGAGTTGTTCGGCTATGCCGCCGGTAGCCACAGCGGCGCGGCGAGCAGCCGGGCGGGTTGGTTCGGCTCGGCCAATGGCGGCACCTTGTACCTGGATGAGATTGGCGACTTGCCGCTGCCGATCCAGGTGAAATTGCTCGCGGCCCTGGAAAACCACGAAGTCACCCGCGTCGGCGCTCATCAGCCCAGCCCGGTGGATGTGCGCCTGGTGGCCGCCACCAGCATCGACCTGGCCCAGGCCGTGGCCGTCGGCAAGTTTCACGAGCGTCTGTTCCATTATTTGAGTGAGGGCCGGTTGGACCTGCCGGCGTTGCGCGAGCGGGTGGGAGATATCTTGTCCCTGGCCGAATATTTCCTGGGCATCTACAGCCAGCGCCTGGACCTGCCGGTGCCGCTGATCAGCGACGCCGCCCAGCAAGTGCTGGAACACCACACCTGGCCGGGCAATACGCGAGAATTGGAAAACGTCATTCACTTTGCCTTGCTGGTGAGCAGTGGCGATGAAATCTTGCCCGAGCATTTGAACTTGCCGGTGGCGGGTTCGCCGCTGGAGCAAGTGCGACGAATTTTTGCCAGCGCCAGTCCAGCCGAGTGGGAGTCGTTGCGTAAATTCCTGTATGAGCAAAATGGAATATCAAAGTGAATAAAAGATATTGTTCGGGAATAAAAAATCTAGGTATTGTCCCTCCCACGCCGCGATAGCACTTCGCTGGCACCTCACATAAAAACGGTCGTTAGAAGGACATTGCATGAAAAAGGTTCTGTTGTTTACCGCTCTGGCGGCTGCTCTGACTGCCGGCTTCGCCCAGGCCAACGAGAAACTGGTGGTGGCCGCTACGCCGATCCCGCACGCCGAAATCCTCGAGCTGATCAAGCCGACCCTGGCCAAGGAAGGCGTGGACCTGCAGATCAAAGTCTTTACCGACTACGTACAGCCCAACGTGCAAGTCGCTGAGAAACGCCTGGACGCCAACTATTTCCAGACCCTGCCGTACCTGGAAAACTTCAACAAGGGCAAGGGCACCAACCTGGTTACAGTGGTCGGTGTGCACGTTGAACCCATCGGCGGTTACTCGAAAAAGATCAAAAATATCTCTGAGCTCAAAGATGGCGCCACTGTAGCTATCCCGAACGAAGGCTCCAACAGTGGCCGCGCCCTGTTGCTGCTGCAGAAGAATGGTTTGATCACACTGAAGGACCCGAAAAACGCCTTGTCCACCCCGAAAGACATCGCCAGCAACCCGAAGAACCTGAAGTTCAAAGAACTGGAATCGGCCCTGTTGCCGCGCGTACTTGATCAGGTTGACCTGGACGTGATCAACACCAACTACGCCCTGGAAGCTGGCCTGAACCCGGCCAAGGACGCGTTGATCATCGAAGATGCCAAGTCGCCGTACGTGAACTTCCTGGTGGCACGCCCGGACAACAAGGACAGCGATGCTATCCAGAAGCTGGCCAAGGCCCTGACCAGCCCGGAAGTCAAAGCTTTCATCGAGAAGAAGTACAACGGCGCGGTGGTGCCAGCGTTCTGATGTAAGCCAAAACCCCCTTCAAGGTTTCAACGCCGACGGCTACTACAGCGTCGGCGTTTTTTTATCTGAAATACCTTCAAAACTGTGGGAGCTGGCTTGCCTGCGATAGCGGTGGGTCAGTGTCACATCTGTACCTGACGGACCGCTATCGCAGGCAAGCCAGCTCCCACAGAGGTAAGTTTTTTGGTGATATGGATATGCTATCTAGGTATTTAAAATTTGATTTTTATACCTTTAAAGTTCGCGCTAGCTGACGTTATCCACGTCGGCACGGACTGCGCTCGCGGCATTACCCATGCGGCGATATGGACTGCACATGACCTTCGATTTCGCTTTTATCCTCAGCACCCTGCCGGCGTTTCTCAAGGCCGTGGGTGTGACGCTGCAAGTCGGCCTGATCGCCATTGCCACGTCCTTGCTGGTGGCGCTGATCAACGCTGCGCTGCTAGTGTTTCGCATGCCTTACCTGTCGCGCCTGGTGGCGCTCTATGTGGAGCTGGCGCGTAACACGCCGTTGTTGATCCAACTGTTCTTCGTCTACTTCGCGCTGCCGGCCCTGGGTTTGAATATTTCCGGGTTCTGGGCGGCGATCATCACCATGACCTTTCTGGGCGGCGCCTACCTCACCGAAGTACTGCGCGCCGGTGTGGAAGCGGTGCCGCTGGCGCAAATCGAGTCGGGCAAGTCCATTGGCCTGTCCGATTGGCAGCTGCTGCGCCACGTGATCCTGCCCCAGGCCGGCATCCTCAGCCTGCCGGCGCTGTTCGCCAATTTCATTTTCCTGCTCAAGGAAACCACCGTGGTGTCGGCGGTGGCGGTGCCGGAAATTCTCTACACCACCAAGAGCTACATCGCTCTCTACTACAAAACCTACGAAATGCTCGCTGTGCTGACGCTGATTTGCGTGCTGTTGTTCCTGCCGTTGTCGCTGTTGCTCAGCCGCCTGGAAAGGAGGCTCCAGCATGGCCAGTTCGGGTCTTGAGTTGTTGTGGGTGTCGTTGCCGCAATTGGGCAAGGGCGCTGCGCAAACCCTGTCGATTTCGTTTTTGAGCATCGCCTTCAGTACGGTTGGTGGCGTGCTCTACGGCGTGCTGCGCACCTTGAATAACAGGGCGATCAACGGCGTGCTGCGGGTCTACCTGGAACTGTTTCGCGCCATTCCGGTGCTGGTGTGGTTGTACCTGCTGTTTTTTGGCGTGCCGATCTTCTTCGGCCTGAGCATCCCGAGTTTCTGGTGCGCGGTGCTGGTGCTGTCGTTGTGGGGCGCCAGCGAGGTGGGCGAAGTGGTGCGTGGCGCGTTGCATTCGCTGCCCCGTGGCCAGCGCGAAGCGGGGCTGTCGATTGGCCTGTCCGGCCCACAGTTGTACGGCTATGTACTGCTGCCCCAGGCCCTCAAGCGCATGACGCCGCCGACCATCAACGTGTACACGCGCATCATCAAGACCAGCTCCCTGGCGGTGCTGATTGGTGTGGTGGATGTGATCAAGGTCGGCCAGCAAATCATCGAGCGCACCTATGAGTCTGTATTGATCTACGGTGCGCTGTTCCTGTTTTTCTTCTTTATCTGCTACCCGTTGTCAGCCGCCTCCAAGGTGCTGGAACGGCGCTGGGCCCAAGCATGAGCGCATTGATCGAGTTCCAGGGTTTCAACAAATTCTTCGGCGAGGCGCAGGTGCTCAAGGGCATCGACCTGAGCGTGCAACGCGGCGAAGTGGTGGTGATCCTCGGCCCCAGCGGCTGTGGCAAAAGCACCTTGCTGCGCTGCCTAAATGGGCTGGAGGTTGCTCACAGCGGACACTTGCGCTTTGCAGGCATTGAGCTGCTGGATAAAACCACCGACTGGCGCCAGGTACGCCAGGACATTGGCATGGTGTTCCAGAGCTACCACCTGTTCCCGCACATGAGCGTGCTCGACAACATCCTGCTCGGCCCGCTCAAAGTGCAAAAACGTGACCCCCGCGAGGCTCGTGAGCAGGCGCAAAAACTGCTGGAACGCGTGGGCCTGGCCGACAAGCGCGACGCCTTCCCACGCCAGCTTTCCGGTGGACAGCAACAACGCATCGCCATCGTCCGCTCGTTGTGCATGAACCCTCAGGTCATGCTGTTTGACGAAGTCACCGCGGCCCTCGACCCGGAGATGGTCAAGGAAGTGCTGGAAGTGATCCAGGACCTGGCCCGCGATGGCATGACTCTGCTGATCGTTACTCACGAAATGGCCTTCGCCCGCGCCGTCGCTGACCGCGTGGTGTTCATGGAGGCCGGTCGCATCCTCGAACACAACACCCCCGAGGCATTCTTTACGAACCCGCAGACCGCACGCGCGCAGCAGTTCCTGGAGAAGTTCTCCTTTGTTTCAACACTGCCCAAAAAGATCAAGGAACTGGAGCTGATATGAAAAAGTTACTGCTGCCACTGTTTGCCGTCGCCTTGCTGGCCGGCTGCGATAAAAAGGCCGAAGAGCCGGTAAAACCCGCCGCTGTGAGCTACATCGACAAAATCAAAGCGCGGGACAAGCTGATTGTGGGCGTGTTTACCGACAAGCCGCCATTCGGTTTTGTGGATGAAGCCGGTCGTTATGTCGGCTTCGATACCGACATTGGCCGTCAATTCGCCAAGGACCTGTTGGGCGACGAAAACAAGGTGGAATTTGTCGCCGTGGAACCTGCCAGCCGTATCCCCTTCCTGCAAAGCGACAAGGTCGACCTGATTCTCGCCAACATGACCGTGACGCCTGAACGCAAGGAAGCGGTGGACTTCACCAACCCCAACCTGAAAGTCGCGGTCCAGGCCCTGGTGCCGAATGACAGTGCGGTGAAAAGCCTGGACGACCTGGCAACCCGTACCACCATCGTCACGACCGGCACCACCGCCGATATCTGGCTGACCAAGAACCACCCGGACTGGAAGCTGCTCAAGTTCGAGAAGAACTCCGAGTCGCTGCAAGCATTATCGGCTGGCCGTGGGGATGCCTACGCGCAAGACAACCTGGTGCTGTTCAGCTGGGCCAAGCAGAACCCAGGCTACCGCGTGCTGGAAGAGAAACTGGGGGATGAAGCACCGATTGCTCCGGCGGTGAAGAAGGGCAATACCGAGCTGCGCGACTGGGTGAATGCCGAGCTGGCGAAGTTGGGTGAGGAGAAGTTCCTGCTCAAGCTCTATGACCAATATGTGCGTAAAGAGCTGAGCGATGACACTAAGCCTGAGAGTGTGATTGTTGAAGGCGGTAAGTGGCAGGGCTGAAATAGCTATCGCAGGCAAGCCAGCTCCCACCTTTGAATGTATTCACAAATCAAAATGTGGGAGGGGGCTTGCCCCCGATGAGGCCAGTGCAGTCACCGCCTACTCCGGCCAATGCCAGGCCGGCGCATCCAGCATCCCTTGTCCCACAATCCGCGTTTCCCCCATCACCTTCTCCAACACAATCGAGTTACACCCCTCATCCTGCTGCAACGCCGCAATCAAGCGGCTGGCGTGGCTCACCACCCACACCTGGCACTGCTTCGACGCCTGGATAATCAAGCGCGCCAGCGCCGGCAACAGGTCGGGGTGCAGGCTGGTCTCCGGCTCGTTCAGCACCATCATGGTCGGTGGCCGGGGGGTCAGCAGCGCGGCAATCAACAGCAAGTAGCGCAGGGTGCCGTCTGACAGTTCCGCCGCCGACAATGGGCGCAGCAAGCCTTCCTGATAGAACTCGATGGCAAAGCGGCCGCCCTGCAAGGGTTCGATATGCAACCGTGCGCCGGGGAAGGCATCGCTGACCGCGTGCTGCAAGGCCTCGGTATCGCCCACTTCGCGAATCGTCTGTAATGCGGCCGCCAAGTCCCGACCGTCGTGATGCAGCACCGGCGTGCGCGTGCCTAATTGCGGTTGGCGCACCGGCGCATCCACATCGCTGCGAAAATGATCATAAAAGCGCCAGCCACGGATGCTTTCGCGCAGCAGCAATACTTCCGGCGAACCGCGCAGGCTGCCTACCTGATCGAACAGGCTGTGATAGTTGGGCGTGTGCTGGGCCAGTACATCCCAGGCACGCCCATCACGGGCGCGTACCATCGGCCCCGAGCGCTGAACCAGCAGGCTGGCCGGACGGTAGAGGGGACCGGCCCAGATACATTCCTTTTTAATCTCCGGGTCCAGTTTGAACTCGCTGCCGGGAACCGGTATGGGCATGCCCAGGGAGATGGCGTAGCTGAAGTCCTCCCCGGCAAAGCCCAGGCGCAAGCGTTTGACACCCTGGGCGACCACGGCCTCCACCGGTACTTCGCCATTGCGCATGCGCCGGCTGATGTTTTCCGGCCCGGCCCAGAAGGTCGAATCCAGCCCGCCTTCGCGGGCCAGCGCATTGATCACCCCGCCCTGGGCGGTCTCGGCCAGCAGGCGCAGGGCGCGATACAGGTTGGACTTGCCGCTGCCATTGGGCCCGGTCACCAGGTTCAGTCGGTCCAGGGGCACCACCAATTTGTTGATCGAGCGGTAATTGGCCACCGCGAGGGTTTTAAGCATATGTATTTAGTCAGCGTGGGAACCATTGGAGTATGGGATCCTCCATGCAGATAAGGAACCCTGATCTAAGCTCACAGTCGCATACACACTTGAACGTCGGCATCACGCAAAAGGAGCCTGCATGGGCGGTCGCACCTCGACATTTATTTTCAGCCTTGGCCTCCTGGCGCTGCTCAGTGGCTGTGGCCAAGACAAGGCCGAGCCCAAGCAGCATTCACGGGTGTTCGTGCAAACCGTGCAGTCGGCGGATTTTGCCGCGGCGGTGACGCTGACCGGTGATATACAGGCGCGGGTGCAAACCGATCTGTCCTTTCGCGTGGGCGGCAAGATCATCCAGCGCATGGTCGACGTGGGCGACCGAGTAACGGCCAAGCAAGTCCTGGCCAAGCTCGACCCCAAGGACCTGCAAACCAATGTCGATTCCGCCCAGGCTCAGGTTGTGGCCGAACAGGCGCGGGTCAAGCAGACCGCCGCCGCCTTCGTGCGCCAGGAAAAACTCTTGCCCAAAGGCTATACCAGCCGCAGCGAATACGACGCCGCCCAGGCCGCGCTGCGCAGCAGTCAAAGTGCCCTGGCCGCTGCTCAGGCGCAGTTGGCCAATGCCCGTGAACAATTGGGCTACACCGCGTTGATTGCCGATGCACCGGGGATCATCACGGCGCGCCAGGCCGAAGTTGGCCAAGTGGTACAAGCCACCGTCCCGATCTTCAGCCTGGCCCGCGATGGCGAGCGTGACGCCGTGTTCAATGTGTATGAGTCCTTGCTGGTGGAGCCGCCGCCCGATGCGCCGATTACCGTCAGCCTGCTGGACAACCCGAGCATCAAGGCCGTGGGCAAAGTCCGCGAAGTCACGCCCGCCGTGGCCGCGAATACCGGCACCGTGCAAGTGAAGATCGCCCTGCAAAGCCTGCCCAAGGGTATGGACCTGGGTTCGGTGGTGAGTGCCACCGCCAATGGCCCGGCCAAGGCGAGCATCGAGCTGCCTTGGTCGGCCCTGACCAAAGACCTCAACGAGCCGGCCGTGTGGCTGGTGGACGGCGAAGGCAAGGCGCAGTTGCACAAGGTCACCGTGGCGCGCTACCTCACCGGCAAAGTAATCATCGGCGAGGGCCTCAAAGGCGGTGAAAAAGTCGTGATAGCCGGTGGGCAATTGCTGCACCCCGGCATGGTCGTCGAAATTGCCCAACCCGGAGCGCAGCCATGAAGCAACTGACGCTCATTGTCGCCGCCATCCTGTTGCTGATGGCCTGCTCCAAGGAAGAGGCGCCGCCCGAACCCATACGCCCGGTGCTGTCCATGCAAGTGAAGGCCGAAGACCAGGAAAACCTCGGTCGTTTTGCCGGCACCATCCAGGCCCGCTACGAAAGCAACCTGGGTTTCCGTGTGCCTGGCCGCATCGCCCGTCGCGCCGTGGATGTCGGCGCCGAAGTCGAGAAGGGCGCCTTGCTCGCCGTGCTTGACCCCACCGACCAGCAGAACCAATTGCGCGCCGCCCAGGGCGACCTGGCGCGCGTACAGGCGCAGTTCATCAACGCCCAGGCCAACGCTCGGCGGCAACAGGAACTGTTTAACCGTGGCGTCGGCGCCCAGGCCCAGCTGGATGTGGCACAGACCGACTTGAAAACCACCCAGGCGACCCTCGACCAGGCCCGTGCTTCGGTCAACCAGGCCAAGGACCAACTCAACTACGCCGAACTGCGCACCGACCATGCCGGCATCGTCACCGCCTGGAATGCCGAGGCCGGCCAAGTGGTCAGCGCTGGCCAGCAGGTGGTGACCCTGGCCCGTCCGGACATCAAGGAAGCGGTGATCGACCTGCCCGCCGGCCTGGCTGAACGCTTGCCTGCCGATGTGGTGTTCCTGGTCGCCGGGCAACTGGACCCCAGCGTGCACACCACCGCGGTGGTGCGTGAGATCGAGCCTCAGGCCCAAAGCGCCACGCGCACCCGTCGCGCACGCCTGAGCCTGGCCGAAACCCCGCCCGCGTTCCGCCTGGGCACGGCAATCAGCGTGACCTTGAGCACTGCCATCGTCCCGCGCATCGAGCTGCCCCTGAGCGCCTTGCAGGAAGTCGACGGCAAGACCCGTATCTGGCTGCTCGACACCCAGAGCCAGACCGTGCAACCCCGCGAGGTCACGGTTATCAGCCGTGATGCTCACAGCGCCTTGCTCAATGGCAGCGTCAAACCCGGCGAGCGCATTGTCACTGCCGGCGTGAACAGCCTGAAACCCGGGCAAAAAGTCAAAATCGACGAGGACAGCCCGCGATGAAAGGGAGCTTCAACTTATCCGACTGGGCCCTCAAGCATCAGTCCTTCGTCTGGTACCTGATGTTCGTCGCGCTGCTGATGGGCGTGTTCTCGTACATGAACCTGGGCCGTGAAGAGGACCCGTCGTTCACCATCAAAACCATGGTGATCCAGACCCGCTGGCCGGGCGCGACCCAGGAAGAAACCCTCAAGCAGGTCACCGATCGCATCGAGAAAAAACTCGAGGAACTCGACTCCCTCGACTACGTGAAAAGCTACACCCGGCCGGGCGAGTCCACGGTGTTCGTGTTCCTCAAGGACACCACCAGTGCCAAGGCCATCCCGGAAATCTGGTACCAGGTTCGCAAGAAGATCGATGACATTCGCGGGACCTTTCCCCAGGGCTTGCAGGGGCCATCGTTCAACGATGAGTTCGGTGACGTGTTCGGCTCGGTGTACGCCTTTACCGGCGATGGCCTGTCGATGCGCCAGCTGCGTGACTACGTGGAGCAGGTGCGCGCCGAAATCCGTTCGGTGCCGGGGCTGGGCAAGGTCGAGATGATCGGCCAGCAAGACGAAGTGATTTACCTGAATTTCTCCACGCGCAAACTCGCGGCCCTTGGGATTGATCAGCGCCAGGTCGTGCAAAGCCTGCAATCGCAAAACGCCGTGACCCCCGCCGGGGTGATCGAGGCAGGGCCGGAACGCATTTCCGTGCGCACCTCCGGGCAGTTCGCCTCGGAGAAGGACCTGGCCAACGTCAACCTGCGCCTCAATGACCGTTTCTACCGGCTGGCGGATATTGCTGACATCAGCCGTGGCTATGTGGACCCGGCGCGGCCGATGTTCCGCTTCAACGGCAAACCGGCGATTGGCTTGGCCATCGCCATGCAGAAGGGCGGCAATATCCAGTCGTTCGGCAAGGCCCTGCACGGGCGTATGGACGAGCTGACCGCCGACCTGCCGGTGGGCGTCGGCGTGCACAAGGTGTCCGACCAGGCCGAAGTGGTGGAAGAAGCCGTCGGCGGCTTCACCAGCGCATTGTTCGAGGCGGTGATCATCGTGCTGGTGGTGAGCTTTATCAGCCTCGGCATGCGCGCCGGGTTGGTGGTGGCGTGCTCGATTCCGTTGGTGCTGGCGCTGGTATTCGTGTTCATGGAATACAGCGGCATCACCATGCAGCGCGTGTCGTTGGGCGCGTTGATCATCGCCCTCGGCCTGCTGGTGGATGACGCGATGATCACCGTGGAGATGATGATCACGCGCCTGGAAAAAGGCGAGACCAAGGAACAGGCGGCGACTTACGCCTATACCTCCACGGCTTTCCCGATGCTCACTGGCACGCTGGTGACCGTGGCCGGCTTCGTGCCGATTGGCCTCAACGCCAGTTCGGCGGGCGAGTACACCTTTACCTTGTTCGCGGTGATTGCCGTGGCGATGCTGGTGTCGTGGGTGGTGGCGGTGCTGTTTGCGCCAGTGATCGGCGTGCATATCCTCAGCGCCAATGTGAAACCGCACAATGCCGAACCAGGGCGCATTGGCCGGGCCTTCAATGGCGGCATGCTGTGGGCCATGCGCAACCGCTGGTGGGCGATTGGCATCACCGTGGCGCTGTTCGTGGCCTCAGTGTTTTCCATGCAGTTTGTGCAGAACCAGTTCTTCCCGTCGTCGGACCGCCCGGAAATCCTCGTCGACCTGAACCTGCCGCAAAACGCCTCGATCAACGAGACGCGCAAGGCCGTTGACCGCCTCGAAGCGATCATCAAGGACGACCCGGACATCGCCCGTTGGAGCACCTACATCGGCCAGGGCGCGATTCGTTTCTACCTGCCGCTGGACCAGCAGTTGGAAAACCCCTACTACGCGCAGCTGGTGATTGTGAGCAAGGGCCTGGAAGAGCGTGGCGCCCTGATCGCCCGCCTGCAACAACGCTTGCGCGATGATTTTGTGGGTATCGGCAGCTACGTGCAGCCGCTGGAAATGGGCCCGCCGGTAGGGCGGCCGATCCAGTACCGCGTGTCCGGCAAAGACATCGACCAGGTGCGCAAACACGCCATCGAACTGGCGACCTTGCTCGACCAGAACACCCACCTGGGCGAGATCATCTACGACTGGAACGAGCCCGGCAAAGTCCTGCGGGTGGACATCGCCCAGGACAAGGCGCGGCAATTGGGGCTGTCGTCAGAAGACGTGGCGCAGTTGATGAACAGCGTAGTCAGCGGCGCTGCGGTGACCCAGGTGCACGACGATATCTACCTGATCAACGTGGTCGGCCGCGCCGAAGATGCCGAGCGGGGCACCCCGGAGACCTTGCAGAACCTGCAGATCGTCACGCCCAACGGCACCTCGATTCCACTGCTGGCGTTCGCCACCGTGCGTTACGAGCTGGAGCAGCCGCTGGTGTGGCGCCGCGATCGCAAGCCGACCATCACCATCAAGGCCGCCGTGCGCGATGAGATGCAGCCGACTGACCTGGTCAAGCAGTTGGCGCCGACCATCGAGAAATTCAGCGAAGGCTTGCCGGTGGGCTACAAAGTCGCCACCGGCGGTACCGTGGAAGAAAGTGGCAAGGCTCAGGGGCCTATCGCCAAGGTGGTGCCGTTGATGCTGTTCCTGATGGCTACCTTCCTGATGATCCAGTTGCACAGCGTGCAGAAGATGTTCCTGGTGGCCAGCGTCGCGCCACTGGGGCTGATCGGCGTGGTGCTGGCGTTGATCCCCACGGGCACGCCCATGGGCTTTGTGGCGATCCTGGGGATCCTGGCGCTGATCGGTATCATCATCCGCAACTCGGTAATTCTGGTCACACAGATCCACGAGTACGAAGAGGCCGGCTACACGCCGTGGGATGCGGTGGTGGAAGCCACCGAGCACCGGCGCCGGCCGATTCTGCTTACTGCTGCCGCGGCGAGCCTGGGCATGATCCC
The DNA here is from genome assembly GCF_036346515.1 of Pseudomonas sp. AM4(2022). NCBI lineage: Bacteria > Pseudomonadati > Pseudomonadota > Gammaproteobacteria > Pseudomonadales > Pseudomonadaceae > Pseudomonas > Pseudomonas sp. AM4(2022). The sequence continues at coordinate 183,930 of NZ_JAOTNW010000006.1, read as the reverse complement.
CATTGCACGGGAAGTGTTCTGGGGGCCGATGGCCTACGCGATGATTGGCGGGATCATCATTGCGACGTTGCTGACGTTGCTGTTTCTGCCGGCGCTGTATGTGGCCTGGTACAAAATCCGCGAGCCGAAACAGGACCATCAGCCACAACGCGATTAAAACTGTGGGAGGGGCTGCCAGTTAAGCGCAGCCCCCTTTTGTAGGAGCGAGCTCGCTCGCGAAAAACGTCAACGATAAAGCGTGTTTCCTGAGTGAACGCGGCGCCTGTGAGTTTTTCGCGAGCAAGCTCGCTCCTACAAAAAAGCCTTAACTGACTGGCATTAGGGTTTGCCCCTCCCACATGTGGATCTTCATTCGGGTTGAGGCTGTGTGAAACTTCTGAAAAATCCCAACGTCGCCCTGGCTGACCATTGCATGTTGTACCCTCTGGTCCTCATTCCAAACCCAGGTCGGTCCTCATGCAGTGCCTGCGTTTCACCTTGCTGTGCGCGTTGCTTCTTGCGCCGCCCACCTTCGCCGCCACCGTACTGGAAAACGCCTTATGGCGCGTCGAACTAGACCCCGCCACCCTGGCGCTGCGCGTGACACCCGCAGGCCAGGCTTCGGTGCAGGCATCCAGCGGTGTTGCCACGCATGCCGTCAGCCAATTGCAAAACACGTCTGACCAAGCCACTTGGCAATGGGACAACGGCGCCTATAGCCTGACCGCCCGCCTGCAACAGCGCGACCTGGCCCTGACCATCAACGCCCGCGAGCCCGGTGAGCTGGCCCTGCTGCGCCAGCCTGCCGAGGCCATGGGGCGAGGGTTGATCTGGCCCTTGGCCGAGGGGCATTACGTGCCTGCCGGCAATGCCCTCTGGAAGGCGTTTCTGCTGGAGCGGGGCGAGTTCAATACCACCCAGGACCTGAGCCTGCCGCTGTGGGGCGTGGATCACGCTGGCTTCACCTTGAACTGGCTGTTGACCAACCCCTACAACAACCGCCTGCAATGGCAAGTCGACGGCAACGGCCTGGCCCTCTCCGCTTCCCATGAATTCACCCCGCTGGCGTCCGACGCTCCGATGACGCTGCGCCTGTCCCTGGGCGATGCCGACCCGTTGGCTGGCGCCAAGCGCTACCGCCAGTGGCTGGTGGAGCAGGGCCGCTATGAGCCGTTGGCGGACAAGCTGCGGCAAACACCTGAAGCCCAGAAGCTGTTGGGCGCCAGCCATGTGTACCTCTGGGACAACGGCCTGCTGGCTTTGGGCGATGTGCGTGATTGGCCAACATTGATCAAACGGCTGCGCAGTCATGAACTCAAGACGCTGATGGACAAAGAGAGCGCACAGCTGCTGGCACAGCCCACCCCATTGAATCGCTATGAACAAAACGTGCTGCTGCGCGGCCTCAACGCGGCGATCAACACCAAGGCCCGGCAGGCCTGGCAAGTCGAAGATCCAGACATGACCCGCCTTGCCGCCCGCTACGGCGAGCTGCGCAGTGAACTGGCCGTGGACTTTGCAGGGGCCCTGAGTGACAGCCCGCAAACCTGGGGCAGTAGCGCCATTCAAACCCTGCGCGACACCGGGCTGCAGCGTCTGTTGCTGACCTTGGGTGAAGGTTGGGAGGGTGGCCTCTGGCATCCCGAAGCGATTCGCGCGGGGGTGGAAGCCGGTTTTCTGATGGCGCCTTACGACTCCTATGAAACGGCCCTGTCCGCCACGGAAAACCCCGATTGGACCACTGCCCACCTGGGCGCCAAGGCCTATCGCGACTGCGCGATCGTGTTGAAAGACGGCAAGCTGAAAACCGGTTTCCAGAAGTCCGGCCACTACACCGACCCGCGGTGTGTGCGGCCGCTGCTGGAGGCGCGGGTGAGGGCAGTACAAGCCAAGGCTGGCTTCAATGCCTGGTTTCTCGATGCCTACGCCACCAGCATGCTGTTCGACAGCTACCGCAGCAACGCCAGCATGACCCAGGCACAAAACGCCGAAGGCAATATCGACGCCTCTCGCTGGATCAACGCCGTGCCTAAGCTGGTCACAGGCTCCGAAGACGGCAACGCGATCACCGCCCAAGGCATCCTGTTTGCCCACGGCATGCAGACCCCGGTGATCGGTTGGGGTGACCGCGAGATGACCCAGGACCCGCAGTCGCCATACTTTGTAGGCAACTGGTACCCAACTGAGCAACCTGCCGTGTTCTTCAAATCAGTGCCGTTGAAGGAGCCGTTTCGCACCGTGTATTTCGAGCCGACGATGCGCCTGCCGTTATACCAGGCAGTGTTCCATGGCTCGGTAATCACCACCCATCATTGGCTGTTCGACAGCCTCAAGCTGAGCAATGTGCAGGTCGAGAACGAGTTGACCCAACTGCTCTATAACGTGCCGCCGCTGTATCACCTCAGTGCGGCGACGCTCAAGGCGCGGCTGCCGATTATTCAGCGCCAGGACCGCTTTTTCCGGCCGTTGCACCAACGCTTGGCGACCCAGGAAATGACTGGTTTTCGTTGGCTGACGGTGGACAAACAGCTGCAGCAAACCACCTTCGCCGATGGGACACGGCTGGTGTCGAATTTCTCGGCGGTGGAAAAACAGGGGTATGCCGGGCGCAGTGTGACGGTGCTGGTGGAGGGGGAGGAGCCGGTGGTGTATCAGGTGAAATAACGCTGCCCGTTACGGCGCCATCGCGGGCAAGCCCGGCTCCCACAGGGGAATGCATTCCAACGGTGGGAGCTGGCTTGCCTGCGATGAGGCAGGTACAGGCGATGCAGCACTAAATCTTACGCCACACACTCGCCAACCAAGGCTGCTGTTCCCGTGGCAATCCGGCCGGACGGTAGTAGTGTTCCAGCTCTTCAAACCCGGCCGCAATCAGCAAGGCCTGCCACGCCTGCAGATCGTGATAAGAGCCATACCTTGGCCCATTCCAGCCCTCCTGGTTGTTACCCCGAGGGTTGGAGCTGAACAGCACGCCCCCAGGCTTCAACGCGCCGTGCAGCTCTTTGAGCACTCGGGGCAACTCCTGCTTGGGAATATGAAACAGCACCGCATTGGCAAACACTCCATCGAAGCGTTCGGCGGGCAGGTCCAGCTTGAGAAAGTCCTGCTGCAACACCTCACAGCCACTGTCTTCGCGGGCCATCTGCGCAAACCGCTCGGAGCCATCCAGGCCCACGGCGATATGCCCCATGCGCGTAAACGTCTGCAAATCCCGTCCTGGCCCACAGCCGAAATCCAGCACGGTGAACGGCGGCGTGCCCTGGATATGCCGCAGCATCGCGTCGATGTTCTGGCTCACATCGTGATCGCGGGTGCCTTCACGGAAGTCTTCGGCCACCTTGTTGTAATGGCCCAGGGTGGTGGAGGTGATCTGGTTGAGGTCGTCGGGAGCAAGTTTCATGGCATGGCGCACGGCTGCGGCTGAGGTAGCGGGACTATACCCCGGCCCACTCTTGAGTTGAAAACCGTGTATCCGCTGTAGGGCACTTCACGGCAGTCGCAGTGCGCGCGTCCGACAGACCTCCACGAGAAATTGTGGGTAAGATTCGGCCCTCATTTGCAGAGGGTTATACATCCATGGAAGAGGAAAAACGTCCCACCGTTGGCAACGACACCTCGCCGAACAAGGTCGACCAATACGCCACGAGATTGAGCAATGGGCTGTTCTGGCTCAATGAACGTGCCTGGCCGCTGACGGTGGGGGTTCTCTCGGTGGCAGGCCTGTACCTGTACCAGTACATCCAAGTGGAAAAGGTGCCGCTGAGTATCCTGTCGGCATCGGCGTTCACCGCATTGCCGGCCATGTTCGCCATGTTGGTATTTGTGATCGGCATGATGGGCGCATCGATCCTGGTGCCCACGTTCATCTTGTTCACGCGCCTGAACGGCACGGGTGTGCGCCTGAGTGATCAACTCAATCTCAGCCCGCAGTCGCCGCAAGAGACGGCCCAGCACAGGAGGTTACTGGGACATTGGGCGGCCAGCCTGTTGGTGATGTTTGTGTTCTGGATGTCCGCCGTATACCTGTCCGTGAACGCCGAAAGTGGGCTTTTGCTGACGCTCAGTTGGATCGTGGCGATCATGGCGGCGGTAGTGGCCTATGTCGGCATCATCCTTCGTGCGCGCCCCGCCCATGTTGCCCTGCGTGAGTTGTCCGGCGAGTTCTGGCTGGCCAGTGCTGGCGCCGGGGTGGTTCAAATGGTGGTCATTCTGATGGTGACGGTGCCGGTCTCCCGCGCCTTTAGTGAGTACTCCGACAGCGCCGTGTTCTTTGCGCCGTTCATGGCCGCCGAAATGGCCGTGCTGTTCCTGATCCAGGGAAGCGCCGCCTGCCTGGTGGTGCGTATGCGCGTCCAGAAAAACCCGGTGGCGTTCGCCTCATTGGTAGCCTTTGCGCTCATCGTTTTACTCGGGCTGATCCCGGCGAGTGGGGCCAAGTTGGGCGGCCTGCCGCTGCAAGGCTCCGCCTCGGGAGGGCGCGTATGTACGTTGATGACCTGGGCGGCAGAGGCCAAGGTTGCCGGCGCGCTGGTAGACGCCGACAACCCCAAGCGCAGCGTAAAACTGCGGGTGATGGCCGACTCGGATGGCAGCTATATCGTGCGGCCCTGGCAGGCCAAGGAAAAAACCATCACCTTCGTGCCCCGTGCCAGCGTTGCCCAACTGGATGAGTGCCCGTGACGTCAGCGCTTGTTCAGTACCCGCGCCAATCGGTCCCCGCTCAGCTGGATTACCGCCACCAGCACCACCAGCAGCACAATCACCGTGAGCATGATCTGCGTATCGAAGCGCTGGTAGCCATAGCGGTAGGCAATATCGCCCAGGCCACCGGCGCCGATCGCCCCGGCCATGGCCGATGAATTGATCATGGTCACCAGGGTGATGGTGAAGCCGCCGACGATGCCGGGCAACGCCTCTGGCAACAGCACATGCCAGATGATGTGCCAGCGGCGGCAACCCATGGCCTGCGCGGCTTCGATCAGGCCATGGTCGACCTCGCGCAGGCTCACTTCAGCGATGCGTGCAAAGAACGGCGTGGCGGCGATGGTCAGCGGTACCACTGCCGCCCAGACGCCATAGGTGGTGCCGACGATCAGGCGCGTGAACGGGATCAGCGCCACCATCAGGATCAGGAACGGTATGGAGCGGAACAGATTCACGAACGCTCCCAGCACGCGGTTAAGGGCCGGTGCCTGGTAGATGCCGCCCTTGTCACTGGTGACCAGGAAGACCGCCAGCGGAATGCCCACCAGCAGCGCGATCAGCGATGACACCCCCACCATCAACAAAGTGTCAATGGCGCCCTGCACTAAACGATCAAACCACATAGCCCAGCACCTCCACCTGTTGTGCCCAGTTGGCCGCGCGTTTGCGCAATTCTTCGGCGTTGTGCAGCGATCCATTCACCGCCAGCAGCAATTGCCCCAAGGCATGCCCCTGGATGCGTTCCACGCCCCCTTGCAGTAAACGCACACGGCCGCCGAGGGCACTGAACAGCGCCGCGAGATCTGGCTCCAGGGTGTCGCTGCCGGTGAACTGCAGGCGCAGCACCAGTGCGGCGTCGGCCGAGGCTGGCGTGGGTTGCAGGCGGCTTTGCAACTCTGGCGGCAAGCCGTGTTGCAGCGGTGCGAGCAGGGTCTTGCTGACCTCATGTTGTGGGTTGCCAAACACCTGCCACACCGGGCCTTGCTCGACGATACGCCCGTGTTCCAGCACCACCACGCGGTCGCAGATGTCGCGAATCACCGCCATCTCATGGGTGATCAGCACGATGGTCAGGCCCAGGCGCTGGTTGATCTCGCGCAGCAGGCCGAGGATCGACTGGGTGGTTTCCGGGTCGAGGGCCGAAGTGGCTTCGTCGCACAGCAGAATCTCGGGGTCGTGCACCAGCGCGCGGGCGATGCCGACGCGCTGTTTCTGCCCGCCAGACAGCTGCGCCGGGTACGCCTTGTGTTTGTCTTGCAGGCCTACCAGCTCCAGCAGTTCATGCACCTTTCGCGCGCGTTGTGCCTGGGGCACACCGGCGACCTTGAGCGGCAACTCGACGTTCTGCCACACGGTCTTGGCCGACATCAGGTTGAAGTGCTGGAAGATCATGCCGATGCGTCGCCGCAACGCCACCAAGTGGTCTTCATCGAAGCTGCCGATGTCCACCTGGTCGATCAGCACCCGTCCGTTGCTGGGTTGTTCCAGGCGATTGATGGTGCGGATCAGCGATGACTTGCCGGCGCCGCTGCGGCCGATGATGCCGAACACTTCGCCACGCTGGATCGCCAGGTCAATGCCTTGCAGTGCATGCACCGTGCCGTCATAGGTTTTGCCCAGATTGATGAAGCGCACATGGGCGCGGTTCAAGTCCGGGTGCAGTTCAGTCTGTTCGGCGTGGCTGGGCGCAGGGTCCAGGTCGCGCAATCGGGCGTTGGCGGCACTCATGGTTTAGCTTCCCAGCCGACCTGGTAGAGCTTGCCGAGGGACTTGTCCAAAGCCGCACGCACCACCGGCGAGTGCTGGTAGATATCGACGAACTTGATCACCCGTGGGTCAGTTTTGCTCTTGGGCTGGATCACGAACTGAATCACGTATTCCGGGTGGTCGAGGCCGTCGAACAACAGCGCCGACTCGGCATCGAAGGTCTTGGACAGGCGGATATACGCCGGGTAGCCCTGCACCAGATCGGCGTCGTCATAGGCGCGTACCAGTTGCACCGCTTCCACTTGCAGGATCTTGATGTTTTTCGGGTTGGCGATGATGTCTTCTTCGGTGGCCTTGTAGCCCACGCCCGACTTGAGGGTGATCAGCCCGGCCTTGGCCAGCAGTTGCAGGCCGCGACCGCTGTTGATCGGATCGTTGGCAATCGCCACGCTGGCGCCTGCGGGCAGCTCGTTAAAGCTTTTGTATTTTTTCGAATACAGCCCGACGTTATTGATGATGCCCGGCGCGTACGGCACCAGGTCAAACCCGGCGGCGGCCTTGGCGTTTTCCAGGAAGGGGATGTGCTGGAAGTAGTTCACGTCGATATCGCCGGCGGCGAGGCTGACGTTGGGCGCGATCCAGTCGGTGAACTCCACCAGTTCGACCTTCAGGCCCTGCTTGCCGGCCTCTTCTACGGCGGCTTCCAGCGGAATGGCGAAGGCAGCGGTGGTGCCGATTTTCAACGGGGCGTCGGCGGCGAATACCGCCGAGCTGAATAAGCCGAAGGCCAGGGCCAGTGCTTTGACTGGGTGGTTTAAGAACGTCTTTTTCATAGTGGTTTTCCAGTCATAAGGTCTTAGGTAGCGAGATCGTTCCCACGCTCCGCGTGGTAATGCAGCCAGGGACGCTCCGCGTCCCATAAGCGAACGCAGAGCGTCCAAGAGGCATTCCCACGCGGAGCGTGGGAACGATCAAAACAGGGCGTGGTGGCGGTAGGTAGAGCCGGTGTGTTGTTTGGGTAAGCGGGCCGTGTCGTGGAAGACTTTTTCCCGCAGCGTTCCCGGCGCATATTCCGTCTTGTACGAGCCCCGTCGTTGTAACTCCGGTATCACCAGCTCAATGAAATCCACATAGCTCTCCGGCGTCACAATGCGCGTCAGGTTGAAACCATCCAGCCCGGTTTCGCTGATCCAGGATTCCAGCTCATCGGCCACCTGTTCAGGCGAGCCCACCAGGGTGATATAGCGCCCGCCCAGGGCATGCTGGTCGAGCAACTTGCGCCGGGTCCAGTCGTTGTTCTGCAGGTTCTGGGTGGCCGACTGGATCGCGTTGCTCTTGACGTACTGGATCGGCTCGTCCAATGAGTACTGGGCAAAATCAATTCCGGTCGAGGCCGAGAAGTGCGCCACGCCGGCTTCCGCGCTGGCGTAGCTGAGGTACTCGGCGTGCTTCTTCCAGGCCAGCGCCTCAGTGGCGCCCACTATGACGTTAAGACCCATGAACACCTTGATGTCGTCCGGGTTGCGCCCAGCCTCCACTGCGCTGGCGCGCACCTTGTCCACCTGGCGCTTGGTCGCAGCTTTGTTTTGCCCGCTGATAAACACGCACTCGGCATGTTGCCCTGCGAACAGCAAGCCACGCTCGGAACTGCCGGCCTGGAACAGCACCGGCGTGCGCTGGGGCGAGGGCTCGCACAGGTGATAACCCTCCACCTGATAGAACTCGCCGTGGTGCTCTACCTTGTGCACCTTGCCCGGTTGCGCGTACACCCGCGCTTGGCGATCGTTGCGCACCGCGTCGTCTTCCCAACTGCCTTCCCAGAGCTTGTACAACACCTGAAGGTATTCATCGGCCTGGTCGTAGCGCCGGTCATGCTCGACCTGTTCGGTGAGGCCCATGGCCTTGGCGGCGCTGTCGAGGTAGCCGGTGACAATGTTCCAACCCACCCGGCCACGGCTCAGGTGATCCAGCGTCGACATGCGCCGGGCGAACAGGTACGGCGGTTCGTAGGTGAGGTTGGCGGTGAGGCCGAAGCCAAGGTGTTTTGTAACGGCTGCCATGGCCGACACCAGCAGCAGCGGGTCGTTGACCGGTAACTGGATCGACTCCTTGAGCGGCACGTCGACGGAGCCCTGGTATACGTCATACACGCCGACGATATCGGCGATAAACAAACCGTCGAACAACCCGCGCTCCAGGATCTGCGCCAGTTCAGTCCAGTATTCGACGCTGTTGTATTGGGTGGACGTGTCCCGTGGGTGAGTCCACATACCGTGGTTGATATGCCCGATGCAGTTCATGTTGAAGGCATTGAGCAGGATCTTTTTTTTGCTCATCAGATGGTCCCCCGCAGCGGCGGATTTTCATCGTTGAGGTAGTAGTTGCCGACCGCATGGTATTTCCAGCGCACCGGGTCGTGCAGGGTGTGCACCCGGGCGTTGCGCCAGTGGCGGTCCAGGCCATGCTCGGCCAAGGTCGCCTGGCTGCCGGCCAGTTCGAACAGGGTGCTGCCGGCCGCCAGGGAGATCTCGGTGCTCAAGGCGCGTACTTCGGCGACGGCGATGGAGGCTGCGGCGACTGTCTGGGCATTGCTGTCGGCCTGGGCGCGGTCGAGGAATTCACCCGAGCGCTCCAGCAACGCCTCGGCGGCGTGCAAGCGAATGCTCAGGTGGCCGAAGCTCTTGAGTGTCAGCGGGTCTTCGGTGGCCTTGTCGTTGCCGGCGTCGATCCACGGGCGGGTCTTGGTGCGCACAAAATGCAAGGCGTCCTCAAAGGCTGCGCGGGCGATGCCGGTGTCGATGGCTGCGTGGAGGATCTGCGCCAGCGGGCCGACGGTGGTGGGGCGTTCGAAGGCGCTCTGGAACGGCACCACGTCTTGCGCCGCGACCCACACGTTGTCGAACACTACCGAGCCGCTGCCGGTGGTGCGCTGGCCGAAGCCGCTCCAGTCGTCGATCACCGTCAGGCCCGCGCTGTCACGCGGTACGAAGGCCAGTTGCTGCACGCCATTTGCATCCACCACCGAGGTGGGGATGCGCTGGGCATAGATCGCGCCGGTGGCGTAGAACTTGCGCCCGTTAATGCGAAAACCGTCGCCGTCGCGGGTGAGGCTGGTGATACGGTCGTGTGCGGTCTTGGTGCCCAGCTCGGCCAAGGCGTTGCCGAAGCGTTGGCCGGCCAGTACTTCGGCGTACAGGCGTTGCTGCTGTTCGGGGCTGGCGTTCACCCGCAGTACTTCGAGGGCATAGAAATGGTTTTGCGGAATCTGGCCCAACGAGCCATCGGCTTGGGCGATCAGTGCGATGACCTTGGCCAGGGTGACGTTGGACACGCCCGCGCCGCCGTAGGCCTTGGGCACGCTGATACCCCACAGCCCAGAGCGGGAAAACACGTCCAGCTCGGGCAGCGGCAGGCGGCGTTCGCGGTCGCGTTGGGCGCTGTCGCGGCGCAAGTCTTCAGCAAGGTCGCTGGCGACAATAAGCGCTTGTTCGTCGCTGGTGATGACCGCGACGGGGTGAGAAAGGGTCATGAGTTTCTCCAGAAGCTCGTGGAAAAAGTGTTCTGGTTGGTTAAATCCAGGAATGACGAGCCGGTAAGGTGCCGTTGAGTCGATAGGCGCCGATGGCGTGATATTTCCAGCGCACCGGGTCGTGCAGGGTGTGCACCCGGGCGTTGCGCCAGTGACGGTCAAGGTTGAATTCGGCCAGGGTGGCGCGGCTGCCCGCCAGTTCGAAGAGCTTCTCGGTGACCTGCAATGCCACTTCGGTGGTCAGCACCTTGGCCTCGGCCACGGCAATCGAGGCGTGGGCGGCGGACTGTGCGGTGATCGGTGCGGCGCTGATTTTATCCAGCACCTGGCCGGCCTTGCGCAGCAGGGCTTCGGCGGCGTGCAGTTCGATCTTCAGCTTGCCGATATCGGCGATCACATACAGGTCGTCGCTGGCTCGCTCGACCTTGGCGTCGATCCACGGGCGTGAACGCTCCCGCACGAAGGCAATGGCGTCGTCGAGGGCGCCACGGGCGATGCCGGCGTCGATGGCGGCCTGGATCAGTTGTGACACGGCACCCTGGATATTCGGGCTTTCGCCCAGGCGCCAGTTGTCGATGACCAGGTCCGGGTCCACCGCTACGCGATCAAGCAGCACGGTGCCGCTGGCGGTGGTGCGTTGGCCAAAGCCGGACCAGTCATCAACGATGCGCAGCCCTTCGCTGCCGCGACGCACAAAGGCCATGACCTGCTTGCCGTCATCGTTCAGGGCCTTGATTGCCACCCAGTGGGCGAACAGGGCGCCTGTGGAGTAGAACTTCTGCCCGCTGAGCACGTAACCGTCACCTTCGGCCGTGAGGCGCGCCTTGAGCTCCAGGGTATTTTTGGTGCCGCGTTCCGGGCCGCCGTTGCCGATGCGCCAGCCATCGAGCACGCTCTGGAACAGCTGCTTTTTCTGACGCTCGGTGGCGGTGCCCTGCAATACGTGCAAGATGCCGAAATGGTTTTGCGGGATCTGCCCGAGTGCCGGGTCGGCCGCGCTGATAATCGCGAAGACTTCGGCCAGGGTCACAAACGACACCTGGGGGCCGCCGTATTCACGGGGAATGGAAATACTGCCCAAGCCGCTGCGGGTGAACTGTTCGAGCTGCGCCCAGGGCAGTTTGCGTTGCTGGTCGCGCTGGGCAGCCTGCGCGCGCGCAGCCTGGGCCAGCTCGTGGGCGGCGCTCAGCGCCTGGGCGTCGTTGCGCAGCACTGTGGCGGGCAACAGCAGGGGAGCTACGTCCAGATCACTCTGGGGGGATGTTAGAGCCAAGTTAGACATCAGCGCCGCTCCTTGGCTGCACGCAATGCCCTGGCGTTGCGCACCGGGGTAATTCTGACCATACCGACCTCGCATTCAATGAAATAAACAGAAAAATCAGGAATGTCCGGTGGTCCGGTGCATATACCCTAAGCGTGTTAATTATTTAAATAAACTAACTTTTAGGAATATGCATAGAAGGCTGTCACCCCGGTTCACAGGGTGAACCAAAGCGACGCGGTTGATAGCCCGGCGCGGGCGAGGCTGGGCGGGGCGGTGTGCAGGCGGCGATGCGCAGCGTGCGGGCGGGCGCCCAGCGGGAGTTGTTACCCACACGATCGAGAATGCAGTAGGTGACCTCCAATCGGCAGTCGTCGCCGGCTTCGACAATCACGTGGGGCGGCACCCATACCTGCACCGTCAGGCCGACGCTTTGGGCCCGGATGCGGGGCAGGTCCAGGCGTACATCGCCCCAGCGCAAGGTAATGGCATCGCCCGTGCTCATGTTCAGGTAGGGCTCGATGGTCAGCGGAATGCCGCGCCTTACCTGGCTGCTGTTGACGCCATGGCGGCGGATCGTCTCGGGCAGGTTCACGGGCGCCAGGTTCTGGTTTTCATCGCCGCCTTCAGGGTTCAGGCGCGGCGAAGGCTGACCGCCGGGGTAGCTGGTCTTGACCCGCACCAAAGTCTCCGCCGAGCGCATCGGGCCATGGCCGATTTGCAAGACTTGGTAATGGACGCGTGCCGGTCCGTCCTGCACAAAGCTCTGCGGTACGCACAGGTGGGTGCATGTGCCGATCTTGCACGCCGTCACCTTGCGCGAGGCGGCGAAACAGTTATTCCAGAACAGTTCGATCAGGTCGCCTTCTTCCATGCTCGGGTAAGGCGAAATGTCGACCTGCAAGTGGGCGGAGGCCAGGGCGCTGATGCCGTTTCCAATAGCCTGGGGCAGCTTTGGGGCACGGAGCGTGGCCGGGGTTTGAGTGTGTGTCATAAGTAATCTCCTTGTTGCAGCCAGCAGTAATCGTTCCGAACCTTCGGCGCATAGGCACAGGGCGATTCGAAAGGAACGATTCAGTCAGTAGCCGGGATGGGATCCAATCCTCAAGGCGCTAGATAAGAGGGTTGGCCGGGGAGCGTCAATGGAGGCAAAAGGCTAAACGGCGGGTTTGAGGATATTCAGAAGGGTCTGACGGGGAGGGGGATTTTAAGGGGGGGTACGGCGGGGGATTTTATGCGCTGAAATGGTAACCCGTTGTAGGAGCGAGCTTGCTCGCGAAGAACGTTAACCATAACGCGGTGAATCAGATCGACCGAGTTGCCTGGGCGTTTTTCGCGAGTAAGCTCGCTCCTACAGAGGGTGGGTCAGTGGGCGAGGAATTTGCTCAGGAACTGCTTGGTACGTTCTTCCCTTGGGTTGGCAAACAGCGCCTTGGCTTCGCCCTGTTCGACGATCACGCCCTTGTCGAAAAAGATCACCCGGTTGGCCACATCACGGGCAAAGCTCATCTCGTGGGTGACGATAACCATGGTGCGGTTTTCTTCGGCCAGGCTGCGAATGGTCGCCAGGACTTCGCCCACCAGTTCCGGGTCGAGGGCCGAGGTGGGTTCGTCGAACAGGATCACCTCCGGCTCCATGGCCAATGCGCGGGCAATCGCCACACGCTGTTGCTGGCCGCCGGACAGCCGCCTTGGGTAAGACGCTTCCTTGCCCGCCAGGCCGACCCTGGCCAACAGCTTGCGCCCCAGTTCGGCCGCCGCTTCCCGTGGCATCTTCTTGACCACGATGGGGCCTTCGATGACGTTTTCCAGCGCGGTGCGGTGGGGGAACAGGTTGAAGTTCTGGAACACAAAGCCCACATGCTGGCGCAGGCGTCGCACCAGGCCCTGTTGCTGATTGAGCGGCCTGCTGCTGTCGATCTCGATGTCGCCCACTTTGATACGGCCGCTGGTGGGCTCTTCGAGGAAGTTCAGGCAGCGCAGGAAGGTGGTCTTGCCCGAACCGCTGGGGCCGATGATGGCGACCACTTCGCCTTCCTTGACCTCCAGGTCGATGCCGTTGAGCACCACCTGACCATTGAATTGTTTGGTCAGTTTTTCAACCACGATCATGCTCAAGACTCCAGGTCATGCCGGTTGACCCGGTCTTCCAGACGATTTTGCAGATGCGCCAGGATACTCGCCAGGATCCAGTAGATCAGGGCCGCGGACAGATACATGGTGAAAATTTCGAAGGTACGTGCCGACACCAGTTGGGCCTGGCGGAACAGCTCGGGCACCTGGATGGTGGCGGCCAGCGCCGTGTCCTTGACCAGTGAAATAAAGCTGTTGCCCAAGGGCGGCAATGCCGTGCGCATCGCCTGGGGCAGGATGGCCCGGCGCAACGTCTGCGCACGGGTCATACCGATACTGGCAGCGGCTTCCCACTGGCCACGCTCAATGGAGGCGATGGCGGCCCGCAGGATTTCACACGCATAAGCGGCCATGTTCAGCGAAAAGCCGATCATGGCGGCCGGGATCGGGTCCAGCTCGATGCCCACTTGCGGCAAACCGTAGTAGATCAAGAACAGCTGCACCAGCAACGGCGTGCCGCGAAAAAACGATACGTAGACCCGGGCGGTCCAGCTCAAGAGCTTGAAGCGCGAGAGGCGCATCAAGGCCAGGCCGAAGCCCAGCAACAGGCCGAAAAACATCCCGCCCAGGCTGAGGATTACCGTGTAGTACGCGCCCTTGAGCAGAAAGGGCGCGGAGTCCAGCGCGAGTTGGAAACCTGCTTCCATTATTGCGTGACGTCAGCGTTGAAGTACTTCTCGGACAGCTTCTTCAAGGTGCCGTCGGCGCGCAGTTTGTCCAGAGCCTTGTTCACCGCGTCGAGCAATTCAGGCTCGCCTTTGCGCAGGGCGATACCGGATTCCTGACGGGAGAAGGCGTCGCCGGCAGCGGCGGTGTCGGGGGCTTTCTTGGCGTATTCCAGGGCGGCGAGGCGGTCGATCAGGATGGCGTCGATACGGCCGATGCGCAGGTCCTGGAACTTGGTCGGGTCGTCGTTGTAGGTTTTGATAATAGCTTTAGGCTGGTTGTCCTTGAGCCATTGTTCGTAGTTGGTGCCCAGGCCCACACCCACTTTCTTGCCGGCCAGGTCGTCGGCTTTCTTGATCGAGTCGACGTTCTTTTTCAGCACCAGCGCCTGGATGCCGGACACGGTGTAAGGCTTGGAGAAATCGTACTTTTTCTTGCGCTCTTCGGAGATGGTCACTTGGTTGACCACGGCGTCCAGGCGCTTGGATTCAAGCGCGGCGAGGATGCCGTCCCAAGGGGTGGCTTGCAGCTTGACCTTGACGCCCAGCTCCTTGGCCAAAGCCTCGGACAGTTCCACTTCGAAACCGCTGAGCTTGCCGCTTTCATCGACGAAGCTGAACGGTGGGTAGGTGCCTTCCAGGCCGATCTTGATCTCGCCGGCCTTCTTGATGGTGTTCAACTGCTCGCCGGCAACGGCCTGGCCCAGCCAGCCAGCGCCGAGCGCCAGGCCCAAAGTGCCAACCAACAGCGTGCGACGAAATGCAGAAATAGTCATGGAGAGCCCCTGTGTTTTTATGGTGAGCGAAGCAGGTAACACGGTAGTCGTATCCTGCCCTAAAGCGCGAAGCGCGTCTTCGCCTTCGGCGCGATGATAAGGTGGGTTTTTAAGTCTTGAAAATAATAAAAATACAATTTCATATTCTTTTTAGAGATATATGCGCCTTGTGTGGGAACTGGCTTGACTGCGATTGCGGTGTGTCAGTGCCAAGTTTTTGGCCGACCCAACGCAATCGCAGGCAAGCCAGCTCCCACATCGACCGTATTCAGTCAGTTGAATACTGAGTCATAGGCAAACAACGCTGGCGCTCCACCGGTATGCAGGAAAATGATCGGCCCCTCTTCAAAGCGCTGGCGCCCGATGCCGTCGAGCAAACCGGCCATGGCCTTGCCGGTATACACCGGGTCCAGCAACAGACCTTCCTGGCTGGCCAAAAGTTTGATCGCCGAGAGGGTGCCAGCGTTTGGCTCGCCATAACGCGGTCCGAAATACTCGTCCCACAGGGTGACCTTGAAGACTTGCGGAATAGCCACGCCGAGCAACTCGGCAGTGCGTTCGGCCAGGCCCTGCACCTTGGGCAATTGCGCTTGCTCGGTACGCGACACCGTGATGCCGATCACCGGTAACTGCGGCAGTGCCTCGCTCAAGGCCAGAGCCAGGCCGCTGTGGGTACCGGCACTGCCGGAGGCGAGCACCACGGCGGCGAATTCAATGCCGCTGTCTTCAATTTGCGCGGCCAACTCCAGCCCGGCGCGCACGTAGCCCAGGGCGCCGAGTGCATTGGAACCGCCGATAGGCACCAGGTACGGCTTCTTGCCGTTACTGCGCAGGCGGTCGGCGAGGGCGTTGAGTTGGTCGTCGGCGTTGTCGAGGTTTTCCACCAACTCCACTTTGGCGTCGAACAACTCCAGCAGCAGGCGATTGCCGTTGCCCAGGTAGTTGGGGTCTTCGGTGCAGGTGGGATTTTCCAGCAGGGCAACACAGCCCAGGCCGAGCTTGGCGGCGAGCGCGGCGGTCTGGCGCACATGGTTGGACTGGATCGCGCCGGCGGTGACCAGCGTGTCGGCGCCCTGGGCGATGGCATCGGCGGCCAGGTATTCAAGCTTGCGCAGCTTATTGCCACCCATGGCCAGCGGCGTGGTGTCATCGCGTTTGACGTAGATGTCTCTGCCCAGCCAAGCCGACAGCCGCTCAAGTTTTTCCAGGGCAGTGGCACTGCCCAGGAGTTCCAGACGGTTAAAACGGTCGAGCTGTTGTTTGATCATGGTTACGCACGGTGGCTGAGTGATGGGGGGACTATAGGCAGGCACTTTTCATCGGGCAACCGTCAATCGCTTATGACGAAAGGTTCTTAGGCTCACACCATTGGTTCTTAAGAGCTGCCTGGGTGCATACCGTAAAGTGATGGCCATTTCGTCAGGAGTGAATACCGTGAGTGAGCGTTCCAGTCATTGGCAATTGCAGACCATCGTCAGCCAGCTGCGCGGCGCCCGCGACCAGTGGCGAACGCGCAACGGGCGCTTGAGCGGCGAGCATGGTGGCCGCGAGTTGCCATCCCGCGAGGCGGTGGCACAGATTCTTGAGGCGTTGTGCGGTGCCCTGTTTCCGATGCGCCTGGGCCCGGCGGACCTGCGCGAAGAAAGCGAAGACTTCTATGTGGGCCATACCCTCGACGTCGCGCTCAACGCCTTGCTCGCCCAGGCGCGCCTGGAATTGCGCTATGCCGCGCGCCAGAGCGGTGAGGACGACAGTGAAGTCAATGCCCATGCCATTCGCCTGATCCAGGATTTCGCCCTGGCGTTGCCATCCCTGCGCAGCTTGCTGGACACCGACGTGCTGGCTGCCTACCACGGCGACCCGGCCGCACGCAGTGTGGATGAGGTGCTGTTGTGCTACCCGGGCATCCTGGCGGTGATCCACCATCGCCTGGCCCACCACCTGTACCGTGCCGGCCTGCCGCTGCTGGCGCGCATCAGTGCGGAAATCGCCCACTCGGCCACCGGCATTGATATCCACCCCGGCGCGCAGATCGGCCCGAGCTTCTTTATCGACCACGGCACGGGCGTAGTGATTGGCGAGACCGCGATCATCGGCGAGCGGGTGCGCATCTACCAGGCGGTGACACTGGGCGCCAAACGCTTTCCTGCGGATGAGGATGGGCAATTGCAGAAAGGCCACCCGCGTCACCCTATTGTTGAAGATGATGTGGTGATTTATGCCGGGGCGACGATCCTGGGGCGGATCACCATTGGCCAAGGCTCGACCATTGGCGGCAATGTGTGGCTGACCCGCAGCGTGCCGGCCGGGGCGAATATCACCCAGGCGAACTTGCAGCATGATGATGGGGCGCAGAAGTAATACCTGAGTAGACACCCATCAGTGTGGGAGCTGGCTTGCCTGCGATAGCGGTGTATCAGTCAAAGGAAGGGCGGCTGACCCACCGCTATCGCAGGCAAGCCAGCTCCCACATTTAGAATGTATTTCAACGTGGGGTCGCTGAACGATTTGCCTCCTTCATCCGTCATACCAATCCCTGAGCTAGTGTAGGAAACACCTACCACTCAGCCCCGAGATTAGTCCCAGACCGCCTATTCATGTTTAACTTGAACGTTCGTTCAAGTTAAACCGGTGGTTCGCTGCCCGCTCACAACAGGAGGCTTACCTTTGCTGAGTCCGTTTTTTACAGCCATATCCCGCAACCTTGAGGTGCATCGTTCATGAGTGCATCGTCCACCCCTTCCAGCGGCATGGTGCGCATGAATGCGCCCGTTTTCTACTTTGCCGCCACCGTCATCCTGCTGTTTGGCATCACGGTCATCGCTATCCCGCAACAGGCCGGTGCCTGGCTGCTGGCGGCGCAAAACTGGGCGGCCAACACGGTCGGCTGGTACTACATGCTGGCGATGACGCTGTATCTGGTCTTCGTGGTGGTCACCGCGCTATCGGGCTACGGCAAGATAAAACTCGGTGCCGACCACGACGAGCCCGAATTCAGTTACCTGTCCTGGGCCGGCATGTTGTTCGCCGCCGGGATCAGCATCACGCTGTTTTTCTTCTGTGTCTCGGAGCCGCTGACCCATCTGGTGCAACCGCCCCAAGGCGAAGCAATGAACGCCGATGCGGCGCGCCAGGCCATGCAGGTGCTGTTCCTGCACTGGGGCCTGCATGGCTGGGGCGTGTTCGCGTTTGTCGGCATGGCCCTGGCGTATTTCGCCTACCGGCATAACCTGCCGCTGGCGTTGCGCTCGGCGCTGTACCCGCTGATCGGCAAGCGCATCAATGGCCCTATCGGTTACGCCGTGGATGGCTTTGGCATCATTGCCACCGTGTTCGGCCTGGGTGCCGACATGGGCTTTGGCGTACTGCACCTCAACTCTGGCCTGGACTACCTGTTTGGCATTGCCCATACCCAGTGGATCCAAGTGGGCCTGATTACGTTGATGATGGGCGCGGCAATCATCGTGGCCGTGGCCGGCGTCGACAAGGGCGTGCGGGTGATGTCCGACATCAACATGCTGCTGGCCTGTGCGTTGCTGCTGTTTGTGTTGTTCGCCGGGCCTACCCAGCACCTGCTCAACACCTTGATCCAGAACATCGGCGATTATTTGGGCGCGCTGCCCACCAAGAGTTTTGATGTGTACGCCTACAACGAGCCGAGCGACTGGCTGGGCGGCTGGACAGTGTTCTACTGGGCCTGGTGGATCGCATGGTCGCCGTTCGTAGGTCTGTTTATTGCGCGTATTTCCCGTGGCCGCACCATCCGCGAATTCGTGTTTGGCGTGCTGCTGATTCCGCTGGGCTTCACCCTGGCGTGGATGTCGATTTTCGGTAACAGCGCCATTGACCAGGTGCTCAACCATGGCATGGCTGCACTGGGCCAGTCGGCGATCGATGACCCATCGATGAGCCTCTACCTGCTGCTGGAAACCTACCCGTGGAGCAAGACGGTGATCGCGGTCACGGTGTTCATCAGCTTTGTGTTCTTCGTGACCTCGGCGGACTCCGGCACTGTGGTGCTCTCCACCCTCTCGTCCAAAGGCGGCAATGCTGACGAAGACGGGCCGAAGTGGCTGCGTGTGTTCTGGGGTGCGATGACCGCCCTGGTCACCAGTGCGTTGCTGTTCGCCGGCAGTATCGACTCGCTCAAGTCTGCGGTGGTACTGACCTCGCTGCCGTTTTCGCTGATCCTGCTGTTGATGATGTGGGGGTTGCACAAGGCGTTCTACCTGGAGTCGCAAAAGCAGATCGCGCAGTTGCATTCCCTGGCGCCGATCTCCGCTTCGCGCAAAGGCCGAGGCGGCTGGCGCCAGCGCTTGAGCCAGGCGGTGCATTTCCCATCCCGCGATGAGGTGTACCGCTTCCTCGAGTCGACGGTGCGCCCGGCGATCGAAGAAGTGACGGCGGTGTTTGTCGAAAAGGGCCTGAATGTGGTCACTCAGCCGGACCCGTCCAACGACAGCGTCAGCCTGGAAATCGGTCATGGCGAGGAGCATCCGTTCATCTACCAAGTGCAGATGCGCGGCTATTTCACACCGTCGTTTGCCCGCGGTGGCATGGGTTCGAAAGAGATCAACAACCGCCGTTACTATCGTGCGGAGGTGCACTTGAGTGAGGGCAGCCAGGATTATGACCTGGTGGGCTATACCAAGGAGCAGATCATCAACGACATCCTCGACCAGTACGAGCGCCATCTGCAGTTCCTGCATTTGGTGCGCTGATAGCGTTCCTCTAAAGTAGGTCTTTGCTGTAAAAGGTAGAGGCAGACTTAAGCGATTCAGCTGCTTATAAGGCCCGGGAATATACCTATTCCCGGGCCTTATTTGCCCTAGATCAAGAGAGGATTCGATGACGTACATTGCTGCCGAAAACCGCTATGAATCTATTCCTTATCGCCGCGTAGGCCGCAGTGGATTGGTGCTGCCGGCACTGTCCCTGGGGTTGTGGCACAACTTTGGCGACAGCACCCCGATCGACACCCAGCGCGCCTTGCTGCGCACGGCGTTCGACCTGGGCATCAACCACTTCGACCTGGCCAACAACTACGGCCCGCCCTACGGCAGCGCCGAGATCAATTTCGGTCGGTTGCTGCGCGAAGACTTCAAGCACTATCGCGACGAATTGATCATCTCCAGCAAAGCCGGGTGGGACATGTGGCCCGGCCCTTACGGCCAGGGTGGCGGTTCGCGTAAATACGTATTGGCGAGTCTGGACCAGAGCCTGCAACGCCTTGGCGTCGATTATGTGGATATCTTCTACTCCCACCGCTTCGACCCCGACACGCCCCTGGAAGAGACCGCCAGCGCCCTGGCCACCGCCGTGCAACAAGGCAAGGCGTTGTACATCGGTATCTCGTCTTACTCCGGGGTAAAAACCCGCGAAATCGCAGCCTTGCTCAACGAGTGGAAAGTGCCGTTGTTGATCCACCAGCCGGCCTACAACCTGCTCAACCGTTGGGTGGAAAAGGACCTGCTGGACACCACTGAAGAACTTGGCGCTGGGGTGATCGCCTTCACGCCGCTGGCCCAGGGTTTGCTCACCGACAAGTACCTCAACGGCGTACCGGCCGATGCGCGGGTCAATCGTCCGGGTGGCGGCTCGTTGCAGGCCCAGCACCTGTCCGAAGCCAACATCGCCCATGTACGCGGCCTGAATGAAATCGCCAAGCGCCGTGGCCAGAGCCTGGCCCAGTTGGCGCTGGCGTGGACATTACGTGATCCACGGGTAACCAGTGCGCTGATCGGCGCAAGCCGGCCGGAGCAGATTATCGAAAACGTCGGGGCGTTGAAGAACTTGAGCTTCAGTGCAGAAGAACTGGCGGAGATTGATCGGTTTGCGCAGGAAGGTGGGATCAACTTGTGGGAAAAGCCTTCCACAGCCGAATAACCTGCCGCCCAGCGATCAAAATGTGGGAGCGGGCTTGCTCGCGAATGCGGAGTGTCAGTCAGTAAATAGGTGACTGAGTCACCGCATTCGCGAGCAAGCCCGCTCCCACATTTTAATTTTCATTGATGGATATATCGTGCTTGGCGTTAGAACGGCACATCCCCAAGAATCGTCGCCCGGTGCATCACCCGCCGCTGTGGCCGGTAGTCATCCACGGCGTAATGCTGGGTGACGCGGTTATCCCAGAACGCCACATCATTCTCCTGCCAGCGCCAGCGAATGGTGAATTCCGGGCGGGTGGCGTGGGTGAACAGCAGCTTGAGAATGGCCTCGCTTTCGGCCGGTTCCAGTTCATTGATTCGAGTGGTGAAGCCGTCGCTGACGAACAGCGATTTACGCCCACTCACCGGGTGCGTGCGCACGACCGGGTGCGATAGCGGCGGGTTTTTCTTGCGGGTTGCTTCCCAGCGCACAAGGTCTTCGGCGGTGTTGCCAAAGCGCTCCAGCGGGAACGACTTGGTGAAATCGTGCGTGGCGGTGAGGCCATCGAGCAAGCGCTTTAACGGCTCGGACAACGCCTCATACGCCGCAATCCCGCTGGCCCACAAGGTATCACCGCCGAAGGCTGGCAGCAGCTTGGCGCTGAGCACAGCGCCCAGGGCCGGCGTGGGCAGGAAGGTCACGTCGGTATGCCACACCGCGTTATCACGCACATCCGTGACGGCGGTGTCGAGGATCAGCACCTCGGGCTGTTCCGGCACGTTGGGGTAGATCGGGTGGATGTGCAGGTCGCCAAAGTTTGCCGCGAACCGTGCCTGTTGCGCAGGGGTGATCGGCTGGTCACGGAAGAACAGCACCGAATAGTCGAGCAACGCCTGTTCAATGGCGTCGCGCTGTTCAGGGTTCAGCGGCTGTGTGACGTCGACGCCACTGATCTGGGCGCCCAGGGCGGTGCTTAATGGGGTAACGGTCAGGCTGCTCATTGTGGGTTCTTCACTCAGTGTGCCTGGCCATGCCAGGGCACTAATTTACGCTGCAGGGCGCGCAGGCCCATTTCCATGGCGAAGGCGATCAGGGCGATCACCAGGATGCCCAGCACCACCACATCGGTGACCAGAAATTGCGCCGCCGACTGCACCATGAAGCCCAGGCCGCTGGTGGCGGCAATCAACTCGGCGGCGACCAGGGTCGACCAGCCCACACCCAGGCCGATACGCACTCCGGTGAGGATGTCGGGCAGGGCGCTGGGCAGGATCACATGGCGAATCAGTTGTGCGCGGGTGGCGCCCAGCGACTGCGCAGCCCGCAGCTTGGCCGGGTCGACGGTGCGCACCCCGGTTGCGGTCGCGATGGCGATCGGGGCGAAAATCGCCAGGTAAATCAGCAGCACCTTGGACAGCTCGCCAATGCCGCACCAGATCACGATCAGCGGCAGGTAGGCCAGCGGCGGAATTGGCCGGTAGAACTCGATCAACGGATCGAAAATGCCTCGGGCAATGCGGTTGGCTCCGATGGCAATCCCCACCGGCACGGCGGTCAGCACCGCAAAGCCCAGGCCCAGGCCGATGCGGCTCAGGCTTGCGCCCAGGTGCTGCCACAAGGTGGAATCCATGTAGCCGGTGGTCGCCAGCAGCCAGCCTTTTTGCAACACGGCGGACGGTGGCGGCAGGAACAGAGGTTCGATCAAACCGGTGGCGGTCACTGCCCACCAGAGGGCGAGCAGAGCGACCAGGGTCAGCACGCTGATCCAGCGCGTGCTCAGGCTGCGACGTACCGGAATAACGGCAGGTGCCACCGGCTTGCTGGTCGTGGCGGGAAGTTCGTAGCTGCTCATGCGTACACCTGCCGTTGGGAGAACACTTTGCCCAGCACATGTTCACGGGTTTCGATAAAGCGCGGGTCGGACTTGATTGCGCGGGCTGATTCACCGGCGGCATAACGTTGGCCGAAATCCAGTTGCAGGCGTTCGACGATCTGGCCCGGGTTGGGCGCGAGCAGGATCAAGTCCGTAGCCAGGAACACCGCTTCTTCAATGTCATGGGTAATCAAGAACACCGGCTTGGCCGTGCGCCGCCACACTTGCAGCAGCAACTCCTGCATTTGTTCGCGGGTAAAGGCATCCAGCGCGCCGAAGGGTTCGTCCATCAGCAATACGCGAGGGTCGGCCGCCAAGGCGCGGGCCAGGCCGACGCGCTGTTTCTGGCCGCCCGAGAGCTGCCAGATGCGCCGGCTGTCGAAACCGGCCAGGTCCACCAGCGCGAGCATTTCGCGGGCGCGCACTTCGCGCTGCGCCTTGGGCACGCCGGCCAGTTCCAGGCCAAAGGCGACGTTGGCCAGCACGTCCTGCCAGGGCAGCAGGGCGTCGTCCTGAAACACCACGCCGCGCTCGGCGCTGGGGCCTTTGACCGGCACGCCATCGAGGGTGATACGCCCGGCAGACGGTTCGACGAAGCCGGCAATCAGGTTCAACAACGACGTCTTGCCACTGCCGGACGGGCCCAGGGCAACCAGCAGCTGCTGGGGCCCAAGCTCCAGTGAAATATCGGACAGTACCGGTTCCGGGGCGCCTGGGTACTGTGCGCTGATGCGCTCCAGTTGTAGCAAGGCCATCGCAGTGAACTCCTGGGTCAGTTGGTAATGAACTTGGCGCTGACGTAAGGGGCGTAGTCGGGTAGCACGGCATCGACCTTGCCCTGTTCCTTGAGGAACGCAGCGGTGTCGGTGACGGCCTTGGTGGTCGGCGCGCCCAGCAGGGTGACCTGGTCGGCGGCCAACGGGTAGACGTTGCCTTGCAGCAGCAAGGGGATATCGCTGGCCTTGGCGCCGGAGAGTTTCACCAGTTTGTCGACGTTGCCGGTATCGGCAAGCCAGGCTTGTGGGTCTTTGCGGTAGGCGGCGTAGGCATCCAGAGTGACTTTGGCGAAGGCGGTGACGATCTCTGGGTGCTTCTCGGCAAAATCCTTGCGCACGATCCAGGCATCGAACGTCGGCGCGCCGAACTTGGCCAGCTCCCCGGAGGTGATCAGCACCTTGCCGGTTTCTTTGGCCACGCCCAGGGCCGGGTCCCATACGTAGGTGGCGTCGATATCACCGCGCTTCCAGGCGGCGATGATGGCCGGTGGGGCGAGGTTGAGGATGGTGACTTTGGCCGGGTCGATATCCCAGTGTTTCAGCGCGGCGAGCAGGCTGTAGTGGCCGGTGGAAACAAAGGGCACGGCGATCTTTTTGCCGATCAGGTCCTGCGGGCTGTTGATCCCCGACCCGTTACGCGCCACCAAGGCTTCGGCGCCGCCGATCTGAGTAGCGACGAGAAAGGTTTGCACAGGGACTTTGCGGGTTATTGCGGCAGTCAGTGGGCTGGAACCGAGGTAGCCAATCTGCACGTCGCCGGACGCGATGGCAGCGATGATATCGGCGCCATTGTCGAATTTACGCCAGTCGATCTTGGCGTTAGTGGCTTTTTCATAGGCGCCGTCGGCTTGGGCGACTTTGGCCGGGTCCACGGTGGTCTGGTAAGCAATGGTCAGATCCGCCGCCTGGGCAAACAGGCTGGCACCGGCCAAGGACAATGCGGCCAACAGGCGCAGAGGGGTCAGCAGTTTCAAGGGGAAGCTCCTCAATCAGGCGGCCGAGAGTCGGCGTGAGAGGAGACTAAATGATCTAAGAATTAGAAAATAAATAACTTTTTCGAATTAGCTTAAAACTGTAGGAGCGAGCTTGCTCGCGAAAAACGTTAACGGTGACGCGTCCAGTCTGGATGAACGCGGTGTCCGTGGGTTCTTCGCGAGCAAGCTCGCTCCTACAGGGTGCTACTTAGTTGCTGATGGCGAGGATGCTTGCCTGGTACGAGCCGACAAACACATCGAAATCGCCCACCTCGTTCTGCTCAAGCTCCGCCTGCTGCGCCAGCGAGGCACGGGCCAGTTCTTCAAAGTGCGCTTGTTCCTCAGGCGCCAAAGGCTCCTTGCGGAAGTATTCGGCATGTACTTCGCTTTGATGCAGAGAGAACTGCGCAAAGCTTTCCTTGCGCTCAGCCATGGCTGCCAACACCTGAGCCGACGGCGTCAGGGATGGGTCCTTGACCTTGGCCAACTGGGCGTCCAGTGCCTCGCTGTGCTCGGTGATGCCGTGGCTCTGATCGAGCAGGGCGGCCAGCGGGGCAATCTTCTCCAGCAACTCGGCTGCCCACTCCTTCATGTCCACCGGCTGGCCGTCACGCTGCAATTGCAGGCCCGGACGGCGGCCTTCCTTGACCACGCTGAGGAAGTTGGAGCTGGCGTTGCCGCACTCGTTGTTGGCGAACAGTGGGCTGTCGTTCAGCGCGCAGTACAGCAGGAACGCGTCGAGGAACCGCGACTCTGGCAGGTCGATACCCATCGGCAAGAACGGGTTGATGTCCAGGCAGCGCACTTCGATGTACTGAATACCACGGGCCATCAACGCCTGGATCGGCCGCTCGCCAGTGTAGGTCACGCGCTTGGGACGGATGTTGGAGTAGTACTCGTTTTCGATCTGCAGGATGTTGGTGTTCAGCTGCACCCACTCGCCATCCTTGTGCGTGCCGACTTCAACGTACGGCGCGTAGGGCGTTGCCACCGCTTCGCGCAGGCTATCGGTGTAGCTGGCCAAGTCGTTGTAGCACGGCGTCAGGCCGGCCTGGGCATTGCTCTGGTAACCCAGGTCGCTCATGCGCAGGCTGGTGGCGTAAGGCAGGTACAGGGTGTCGGCATCGAGGACTTCAAGCTGATGCGAGCGCCCGCGCAGGAAGCCGGCGTCCAGGGCTGGCGAGGCGCCGAACAGGTACATCAACAGCCAGCTGTAGCGACGGAAATTACGGATCAGCGCGATGTAGGCCGTGGACTGATAGTCGCGGTCGGTGCCGACAAATCCTTCTGTTTCCTTGAGCAACGGCCACAACGCTTCCGGCAGGGAAAAGTTGTAGTGGATGCCCGCGATGCACTGCATGGTCTTGCCGTAACGCAGGGCCAGGCCCTTGCGGTACACGTACTTGAGCTGGCCGATATTGGAGGTGCCGTAGTAGGCAATCGGAATATCTTCCTCGGCCGGCAACGGGCACGGCATCGAGGGGCTCCACAGGTATTCGCTGCCCAGCTTGGTGTAGGCAAAGCGATGGATCTTGTCCAGGCTACTCAAGGTATCGGCCGGGTTGGGCAGGGCTGGGGTGATGAACTCCAGCAGCGATTCCGAGTAGTCGGTGGTGATCTGCTCATTGGTCAGCGCGGCGCCCAAGGCTTCGGGGTGCGGCGTTTGCGCCAGGCGACCTTCGTTGGTGACGCGCAGGCATTCGCGCTCGATGCCGTGCAAGCATTGCTCTAGCAGGGAGAGGTGTTCGCGCTTGCCGAGCAGGGCCAGGCGGCGGTTGAGAAGTTCGCTCAAGTTGGATTCCTTCACGCGTCAGTCGCCCCAATATGGGGGTGGGCAGGACGGTCTACAAGGGTGAAGTTGAAACTGGCGTGATCGCCTGGTTTTGAGTCGATTTGACCCGTTCTGAATTTGCCGACTTCACTCCATGAATTGGGCTACAGCGCAGCGAGAAAATTCCGACGCTGTTATCGCAGCGCCGAAATTAACTCAAATCGGGGGTGGGGAGCTATAGGACAGCGAACGTGCCCTGTGCTTTTGCGACAAGTCTTTCGCCCTGGTACACGTCTGCCTCGACCACCAGGGTGCGGCGACCGGTGTGGATCACCCGGCTGGTGCACAGCACCTCACCGTCTTCCACAGCGCGGATATAGTTGATCTTGCATTCGATGGTGGCGCTCTGCTGGTCGAAACCATGGGCGCTGGAACAGGCCAGGCCCATGGTTATATCCACCAGGCTGAAAATCGCCCCGCCATGGAGCTTGCCCGCGCGGTTGCGCAGGTGCGGCTCCAGGGTCAGGGCCACCTCGGCAACGCCCTCTTCCAGGCGTTGCAGGCGGCAGCCGATCAGTTCGCTGAATGCGCTCTGGGTCAAGCCGGCCGGAATCTCCATCAACGCTTCTTCAGCTGTTTAGCGTTGGCAAACAGCGACGCCATGGCGTTGTTGCTTGGCGCGGCGGTGGCGGTTTCCTTGCGCGGCGCGTTGTTCTGCGACTGGCGCGGTGCCGAACCTGGGCGAGCACCACGGGCACCGTCGATTTTCTCGCCGGGGGTGTCGCTCATGCGCATCGACAGGCCGACGCGTTTGCGCGGGATGTCGACTTCCATGACCTTGACCTTGACCACGTCACCGGCTTTCACCGCCTCACGTGGGTCCTTGATGAACTTCTCCGAAAGTGCGGAGATGTGCACCAAACCGTCCTGATGCACGCCGATGTCGACGAACGCGCCGAAGTTGGTCACGTTGGTCACCACGCCTTCGAGGATCATGCCCGGTTGCAGGTCCTTGAGGTCTTCGACGCCGTCCTGGAACTCGGCGGTCTTGAACTCCGGGCGCGGGTCGCGACCCGGTTTCTCCAGCTCTTGCAGGATATCGGTGATGGTCGGCACACCGAAGGTTTCGTCGGTGTACTTCTTCGGGTCCAGGCGCTTGAGGAAAGCGGCATCACCGATCAACGAACGGATATCGCGGTCGGTCTCGGCGGCAATGCGTTGCACCAATGGGTAGGCTTCCGGGTGAACCGCAGACGCGTCCAGCGGGTTGTCGCCGTTCATTACGCGTAGGAAACCAGCAGCCTGTTCAAAGGTTTTTTCACCCAGGCGTGCGACCTTCTTCAGCGCGGCGCGGGTTTTGAACGCGCCGTTTTCGTCGCGGTGGCTGACGATGTTCTGCGCCAGGGTGGCGTTGAGGCCGGAGATTCGCGCCAGCAGCGCTACTGAGGCGGTGTTCACGTCTACGCCCACGGCGTTTACGCAGTCTTCCACCACTGCATCCAGGCCGCGTGCCAGTTTCAGCTGCGACACGTCGTGCTGGTACTGGCCGACGCCGATGGATTTAGGGTCGATCTTCACCAGTTCGGCCAGCGGGTCTTGCAGGCGGCGGGCGATGGACACCGCGCCACGGATCGACACGTCGAGGTCCGGGAATTCCTTGGAAGCCAGCTCCGACGCCGAGTACACCGAAGCGCCTGCCTCGGAGACCATGACCTTGGTCATCTTCATGGCTGGGTATTTTTTAATCAGCTCGGCGGCCAGCTTGTCGGTTTCGCGGCTGGCGGTGCCGTTGCCGATGGCGATCAGGTCCACCGCGTGCTTGGCGCACAGGGCGGCCAGGATCGCCAGGGTCTGGTCCCACTTGTTGTGAGGAACGTGCGGGTACACGGTGGCGTGGTCCAGCAGCTTGCCGGTGGCATCGACCACCGCGACCTTGCAACCGGTGCGCAGGCCCGGGTCGAGGCCCAGGGTGGCACGCGGGCCGGCCGGTGCGGCCAACAGCAGGTCGTGCAGGTTGTGGGCGAACACGTTGATCGCCTCGGTTTCGGCGCCGTCGCGCAACTCGCCCAGCAGGTCGGTTTCCAGGTGGGTGTAGAGCTTGACCTTCCAGGTCCAGCGCACGACTTCACCGAGCCATTTGTCTGCGGGGCGATTCTGATTCTGGATGCCGAATTGTTGACCGATCATGCCTTCGCACGGGTGCATGGTGCCTGGCAGTTCGTCACCGACTTTCAGTGCGGAGCTGAGAATGCCTTCGTTGCGGCCGCGGAAAATCGCCAGGGCGCGGTGGGACGGCATGCTTTTGAGCGGCTCGTCGTGTTCGAAGTAGTCGCGGAACTTGGCGCCTTCCTCCTCTTTGCCGGCGATGACGCGGGCGCTGAGGATGGCTTCTTGCTTGAGGTAGGTACGCAGTTTTTCCAGGAGGCTGGCGTTTTCGGCGAAGCGCTCCATCAGGATGTACTTGGCGCCTTCGAGGGCGGCCTTGACGTCGGCGACGCCTTTTTCCGCGTCGATGAAGCGCACGGCTTCGCTTTCCGGGGTCAGCGATGGGTCGTTGAACAGGCCATCGGCCAAATCACCCAGGCCGGCCTCCAGGGCGATCTGGCCCTTTGTACGACGTTTCTGTTTGTATGGCAGGTAAAGGTCTTCGAGGCGGGTCTTGGTGTCGGCGAGCTTGATGTCGCGTTCCAGTTGAGGGGTCAACTTGCCCTGTTCCTCGATGCTGGCGAGGATGCTGATACGCCGTTCGTCGAGTTCTCGCAGGTAGCGCAGGCGCTCTTCCAGGTGCCGCAATTGGGTGTCGTCGAGGCTGCCGGTCACTTCTTTTCGGTAACGGGCGATGAAAGGCACCGTGGAGCCTTCATCCAGTAGAGCGACGGCCGCTTCGACCTGTTGTGGGCGTACGCCGAGTTCCTCGGCGATGCGGCTGTTGATGCTGTCCATAAAACCACCTGAAATTCTTAAAATCAGCACGCAGGCCCGTAGAAAAAGGCCGGCGAGGCTGGTTGAGCGGCCCGACTGGCGCCGCTGCCTGGGTCAAGAGGCTGGCTATTGACCCTCGAAATCGAAAAATTCACGACAAGCGGGTAAAAAAAGCCCGGCAGTAAACGGTAACGATCTGACGTTGCCCTGCACGCAGGCGCCGCATTATAACCAGCGTTCTGCCCTTCGGGGGTACTGCGCCGCAGGTTGCAGGGCGCGGGTTCGCTGGCAGTAGATGAAAAATCTGCTAACAATGCACACGGTGCGTATAACGGCAGCTACGCCATAATGCGCGCCGAGATAAGAGGAGCATCCAATGAGCAGCACCGCACAAACTGCTGAAGGCGAAAAAATTCTCATCGTTGATGACGATCCGGGGCTGAGCAGCCTGCTGGAGCGTTTTTTCAACTCCAAGGGCTATCGGGCCCGGGCGGTGCCGAACACCGAGCAGATGGATCGCCTGTTAGGGCGTGAAGTCTTCAACCTGGTCGTACTCGACCTGATGCTGCCCGGCGAAGACGGCCTTACTGCCTGTAAACGCCTGCGCGGTGCTAACAACCAGATCCCGATCATCATGCTCACCGCCAAGGGCGATGAACTGAGCCGTATCAAGGGCCTGGAACTGGGTGCTGATGACTATCTGGCCAAGCCTTTCAACCCCGATGAGCTGATGGCGCGGGTCAAGGCCGTATTGCGTCGCCAGGCACCGGCGGTACCGGGCGCACCGGGCAGCGAAGACGAAAGCGTCACCTTTGGCGACTACGAACTGTCGCTGGCCACCCGTGAGCTCAAGCGCGGTGAAGAAGTGCACATGCTCACCACCGGTGAATTCGCAGTGCTCAAGGCCTTGGTGATGAACGCTCGCCAGCCGCTGACCCGTGACAAGCTGATGAACCTGGCCCGTGGCCGGGAATGGGACGCACTGGAGCGCTCCATCGACGTGCAGATTTCCCGACTGCGCCGGATGATCGAGCCGGACCCTTCCAAGCCGCGGTATATCCAGACGGTATGGGGTGTGGGTTATGTGTTCGTGCCGGATGGCACCGCAACCAAGTGACCGATGATTTGCAGGGGCGGGTATCCTGGCGTTTGACCCCATGAGGGTCGACGGGATGCCCGGCGTCTGCAATTCTGCGAGCACCGCTCGTTCCTGCAAGGTGTGCAGCTTTCATCTATGAAAACCCCGCTGTGGTTCCCGCAAAGTTTCTTCTCCCGCACCCTCTGGCTGGTGCTTATTGTCGTTCTGTTTTCCAAGGCGCTCACGCTGGTTTATCTGTTGATGAACGAAGACGTGCTGGTGGATCGGCAGTACAGCCATGGCGTCGCCCTGACGTTGCGTGGTTATTGGGCGGTAGACCCTGAGAACCGCGAAAAAGTAGCCAAGGCATCGACCCTGACTCGAGTTGACGGCGCCGGTGTGCCTGAAGGCGAGCAACATTGGCCCTACAGCGAGATTTACCAGCGCCAGATGCAGGCAGAATTGGGCGCCGACACCGAGGTGCGGCTGCGTATGCATGTTTCGCCTGCGCTGTGGGTGCGAGCGCCAAGCCTGGGGGATGCGTGGATCAAGGTTCCGCTTTATCCGCACCCTCTGCGTGGGCAAAAAATCTGGAACGTGTTGGGTTGGTTCCTGGCCATTGGCTTGCTCTCAACGGCGTCGGCGTGGATCTTTGTCCGCCAGCTCAACCAGCCCCTCAAGCGCCTGGTGTTTGCCGCTCGTCAACTGGGCCAGGGGCGCAGTGTGCGTCTGCCGGTCAGCGACACGCCCAGTGAGATGACCGAGGTGTACGGCGCATTCAACCAGATGGCAGAAGACGTTGAACAGGCCGGGCGCGAGCGCGAGTTGATGCTGGCGGGGGTGTCCCATGACTTACGCACGCCGCTGACGCGTTTGCGTTTGTCCCTGGAATTGATGGGTGACCATACCGACCTCACCGATGACATGGTGCGCGACATCGAAGACATGGACGCCATCCTGGACCAGTTCCTGGCGTTCATCCGCGACGGGCGGGATGAGGTGGTCGAGGAGGTCGACCTCACGGAACTCGTGCGTGAGGTGGTTGCGCCCTATAACCAGAACGGTGAGCAGGTGCGCACGCGCCTGGAGCCGATCCAGCCGTTCGCATTACGCCGGGTGTCGATGAAGCGCCTGCTGAACAACTTGATTGGCAACGCCTTGCACCATGCTGGTTCCGATGTGGAAGTGGCGGCGTACGTTTCTGGCGACAGTGCAGCACCTTACGTGGTGCTAAGCGTGATGGACCGTGGCACAGGAATCGACCCGGCTGAGCTGGAAGGTATCTTCAACCCCTTCACCCGTGGCGACCGCGCCCGAGGAGGCAAGGGCACCGGGTTGGGGTTGGCGATTGTGCGGCGGATTGCGTCGATGCATGGCGGCAATGTTGAGTTGCGCAACCGGGAAGGCGGCGGGTTGGAAGCACGGGTGCGGCTGCCGTTGGGGTTGATGCTGCCTAGAGACGCGGTCTAACAAGCAATCTGAACGCAAATGTGGGAGTTGGCTTGTTTGCGATAGCGGTAGTTCAGTCAACAACGATGTTGAATGTACCGGCGTCATCGCAGGCAAGCCAGCTCCCACAGTGGTTTGCGGCGTGTGGCAGATGTGGGTATTCAGCCCTTTCCCTTGGTCCGAGTCATATTCGGCCCGCCATTCTTCTCCAGATGCTGAATGATGATCCCCGCCACATCCTTACCCGTGGTGGTCTCGATTCCTTCCAGGCCCGGCGATGAGTTCACTTCCATCACCAGCGGGCCATGGTTGGAGCGCAGGATGTCCACACCCGCCACGCTCAGCCCCATCACCTTGGCTGCCCGTAACGCGGTCATGCGTTCTTCCGGGGTGATCTTGATCAGGCTGGCGCTGCCACCACGGTGCAGGTTGGAACGGAACTCACCGGGCTTGGCCTGGCGCTTCATGGCCGCAATCACCTTGTCGCCCACCACGAAGCAGCGAATGTCCGCACCGCCAGCTTCCTTGATGTACTCCTGCACCATGATGTTCTGCTTGAGGCCCATGAACGCCTCAATCACCGACTCCGCCGCCGTCGCTGTTTCACACAGCACCACGCCGATGCCCTGGGTGCCTTCCAGCACCTTGATCACCAGCGGTGCGCCATTGACCATCTCGATCAGGTCGGGAATGTCATCCGGGGAGTGGGCAAAACCGGTGACCGGCAGGCCGATGCCCCGGCGCGACAGTAGTTGCAGGGAGCGCAGCTTGTCCCGCGAGCGTGCAATGGCCACGGATTCATTCAGCGGAAACACCCCCATCATTTCAAACTGGCGCAATACCGCGCAGCCATAGAACGTCACCGAAGCGCCGATACGCGGGATCACCGCATCAAAGCCTTCCAGGGGCTTGCCCCGGTAGTGGATCTGCGGCTTGTGGCTGGCAATGTTCATGTAGGCACGCAACGTGTCGATCACCACCATTTCATGGCCACGTTCAGTGCCGGCCTCGACCAGGCGGCGGGTGGAATACAGACGCGGGTTTCGCGACAGCACAGCAATCTTCATGCAGCACCTGGGGCAGAAATAGTGGAGACCGGGAACACCGGCTTGTCTTGAACGTACTTGAGGCCCGGATTGACCACCAACTGGCCGTCAATCAGCGCCTTGGAGCCCAGCAGCAGGCGGTAACGCATGGCTTTGCGGCAGGCGAGGGTGAACTCCACCCGCCACACCCGATCACCCAGGGCCAGGGTGGTGCTGATCACGTAGCGCACCTGTGCATGGCCGTTGGAGCTCTTGATGGTTTTCATCGTCACCAGGGGTGCCTCGCAGCGCCGGTGACGCAGTTGCACCACGCTGCCCAGGTGCGCGGTAAAACGCACCCACTTTTCACCGTCGCGCTCAAAGGGCTCGATATCGGTGGCGTGCAGGCTTGAGGTGCTGGCGCCGGTGTCGATCTTCGCGCGCAGGCCCGCTACTCCCAAGTCGGGAAGCGCCACCCATTCACGCAGACCCACAACGGTCAAATGGTCAAATGTCTTCAATGTGGTTAACCGGTCAATTCGCCCAGGCTTGAGGAGATACCTCAGCCAACGCTTTGAATGCAGGCTTGGCGAACCAGAAACCCTGCATCAGAAATATTCCGCAGTCGGATAGGAAGTCGCGCTCGCCGGCACTTTCGATGCCTTCGGCGATGACAGTAACTCCCAACTGCTCACAGATTGTGACAATCCCCCGGACGATCACCTGACGGACACGATCCTGGTCGACATCGCGAATCAGCGCCATGTCGAGCTTGATCAAGTCAGGTTGGAAATCGGCCAGCAGATTCAGCCCCGAATAGCCCGCGCCGAAATCGTCGATGGCGGTCTTGAAGCCGAATTCGCGGTATTCACGCAGAATATTCGTCAAATGGCGATAGTTATCTACGTGCTCGCTTTCCAGGGTCTCGAAAATCAGCCGGTCCAGCGGGAAATTGTGCGCCCGGGCGGCCTCCAGAGTACTGCGGATACACAGTTCCGGGCGATATACGGCATTGGGCATGAAGTTGATGGAAAGGTGAGTCTGCATGCCCAGGGCAGCGGCACCGGCGATGGCTTTCGTCCGGCAGCGCTGGTCGAAGCGGTAGCGATTGGTTTCGTTGACCTGAGCCAGCACCGACAGCGCGCCTTCTCCCTGGGTGCCGCGCACCAAGGCTTCGTGGGCGAATATCGAATGGTCACGCAGGTCTACGATAGGCTGGTAGGCGAACGCAAAATCGAACCCCAGCGGCTCGCTTTGCTGGCAACCCACGCACCGCTGGTTGGGCGAGGTGAGTGAAAGGGGAAAGTCGGTCACAGCTTATCCTCGCGAAAACAGGGTGCTACCTGGCGTATCTTAGGTGAGCCTTGGGGTTTATGCGTCGAAGGGTTTCAACGGTAAAGTTGCGACATTTTTCAGAGCGAGGAATTCAAGTGGCTCAAAAGCAGGAAGAGGAAGAGAAGGTTCGGCTGGACAAGTGGTTGTGGGCAGCGCGTTTCTATAAGACCCGCGCTCTGGCCAAGGCCGCTATCGAGAGCGGCAAGGTGCATCATCGCGGCGAGCGCTGCAAGCCGGGCAAAGAGCCACGTATCGGTGATGAGTTTCAGATTCGTACAGGGTTTGATGAAAAGACCGTCGTGGTGCAGGCGCTTTCCATCGTCCGCCGCGGCGCGCCTGAAGCGCAGGCACTGTATGCCGAGACCGAAGCCAGCATCGCCAAGCGCGAAAACGCAGCAGCCATGCGCAAGGCGGGGGCTTCAGGCCTGACCACTGACGGCAAGCCGAGCAAGAAGCAGCGCCGCGATCTGTTCAAATTTCGCGGCAGCGGCAATGACGATTGATTGCACGAGTCGCTCATGCAAACTCGATCAAATGTGGGAGCGGGCTTGCCCGCTCCCACTTTTAGCCCTGGGGGGTTACGGAGTTGTGCGCATGACACTCAACCGCCCAATAACGGGCAACTTGCTCAGTAGCCCGAAAAGCGGCGCCGTCATCCGCAACAAAGCGCCCGACACCTTCGCCGCAAACGGCGTGTAATATCCCCAGCCCAACGCCAACAGCGCCAGCAGTACGCCACCGATGTAGTCGTCCTGTCCCCAATGTGCGCCCGCGACCAGCCGCGGCATCATGAACAGCAGCGCCAGGCCCCAGATCACCAGCACCTGGCCGATGCGCTTGGCAAATACGGTCATGAACATCCCCCAGATCAACAGCACCGAAGCGTGGTCGCCGGGGAAGCTCTGGCTCGAACGGTCCTTCAATTCCCAGGTTTTCTCCAGCCCTGGGAAAAAGTCGCTCATTTGAATCGCGCCGCTGATGACCATCGACGGGCTACTGTGCTGCCAGCCCATGTGCGCTGCGAGTTTGGAGAACAGCATGCGGATGAACAGCAACAGCAGCAGAATACCGAGGAAGCCAAAAAATGCCTGGCGCACCTGTATGGCCTTGAACACCCAGTCGCCGCGAATCAGCAGCGCCAACAAAATCACGCCGACCACTGCATCAAACGGCCGCAGGCTGGCCACGGCCCATACATGCAACCAGGTCGAGTTCGTGGCCAATGGGCCAT
Source organism: Pseudomonas sp. AM4(2022) (assembly GCF_036346515.1). Lineage (NCBI taxonomy): Bacteria > Pseudomonadati > Pseudomonadota > Gammaproteobacteria > Pseudomonadales > Pseudomonadaceae > Pseudomonas > Pseudomonas sp. AM4(2022). The sequence goes on along the minus strand of NZ_JAOTNW010000006.1, from coordinate 148,874 downwards.
TGAGCAGATGAAACAGCCACTCGTCGAAAATCACACAGAGCATCTGGCCCGTGGGCCACAGCCAAAAACACAGCAGCCCGATAGCGAGTAGATTGCAAAGAGCCCATCGCCGGAGGTTCCAGTTGGCTTGGAACAAACCCGGATTGTTCATAAACTGTCCCTCATCGCTCTATTCAGCTCCTTGAATTCAGGAGAAGTCGCACCAAGATGGTGCTAAAGCGTTTAATTTTATAAACCTTGTAATCATTTTGTCATCACTTCAGATACCCAGACCTATGACTGATCTACCGGATACCGACTTCACCCAACGCTTCATCTTCGACGAGAACGACGCCCGCGGCGAACTCGTTTCCCTGGAGCGCAGCTATGCCGAAGTCCTTGCCAAGCACGCTTATCCGGAGCCGGTCGCGCAACTGCTCGGTGAGTTGATGGCGGCGGCTGCGCTGTTGGTAGGTACGATGAAATTCGACGGTTTGCTTATCCTGCAGGCGCGTTCCGAAGGCCCGGTGCCGATGCTGATGATCGAGTGTTCCAGCGAGCGAGAAATCCGAGGCCAGGCCCGTTACGACGCCGAGCGGATCGCGCCTGACGCTACCCTGGCCGACCTGATGGCCGACGGTGTACTAGCAATCACTGTCGACCCCACGGAAGGCCAGCGCTACCAGGGCATCGTCGACCTCGACGGCGAGACCCTGTCGGACTGCTTCACCAACTATTTCGTGATGTCCCAGCAAGTCGGCACCAAGTTTTGGCTCAATGCCGACGGCAAGCGCGCCCGCGGCCTGCTGTTGCAGCAACTGCCGGCCGACCGCATCAAGGACGACGATGAGCGCACCGACAGCTGGCGCAAGCTGACCGCTCTGGCCGGTACGCTGACCGCTGAAGAATTGCTGGGCCTGGACAACGAAACCATCCTGCATCGTCTGTACCACGAAGAGGCCGTGCGCCTGTTTGACGAACAGGGCCTGCGCTTCAATTGCAGCTGCTCGCGCGAGCGTTCCGCGAATGCCTTGGTCAGCCTGGGCCTGGAAGATGCGCAAAACCTGGTGGTAGAGCATGGCGGCCATATCGAGATCGACTGCCAGTTCTGCAACCAGCGCTACCTCTTCGATGCGGCTGATGTAGCGCAGTTGTTCGCTGGCGCAGGCATCGACACCCCTTCCGACACCCGCCACTAAAACGTTTAAGCACAGGTAAATCACCTGACAAACGCCGGATTAGAGGTGTTCTGACGGGAGGGCCCTACTCTTTTTGGGCTTTTCTGGCATAATCCGGCCCACTTTTTTCGCGGTAGTAGTGCGCAACTTTCTACTACAAAACGTTTGGAGCACTCGGCCATAGGCCGACGGGGAACCTCATGACGCAAGCCAATAACGCCGTATACACCGATCTGAGTGTTGACGATCTGGTCAAAGAAGCCCTGCAGCGCGGTGAAGGCGTGCTTGCCGATACTGGCGCGCTGGTCGTAGAAACCGGTCACCGCACCGGTCGTTCGCCGGTTGACCGTTTCATCGTTGAAGAGCCGTCCACCCAGGACGCCATTGCCTGGGGCCCGATCAACCGCAAGTTCCCGGCCGACAAGTTCGATGCCCTGTGGGCTCGCGTCGAGGCCTTCAACAACGCGCAAGAGCATTTCGTTTCCCATGTTCACGTAGGGGCTGCAGAAGACCACTACCTGGCCGTGAAAATGACCACCCAGACTGCCTGGCAGAACCTGTTCGGTCGTTGCCTGTTCATCAACCCGGCCCAGTACAACCCGGCCGGTCGTGAAGAGTGGCAAGTGCTCAACGTTGCCAACTTCGAGTGCGTGCCAGAGCGTGACGGCACCAACTCCGACGGTTGCGTGATCCTCAACTTCGCACAGAAAAAAGTCCTGATCGCCGGCATGCGTTACGCCGGTGAAATGAAAAAAGCCATGTTCTCGGTGCAGAACTTCCTGTTGCCGGCTGCCGACGTGCTGCCGATGCACTGCGCCGCCAACATCGGCGAAGCAGGCGACGTGACCCTGTTCTTCGGCCTGTCCGGCACTGGCAAGACCACCCTGTCCGCCGACGAAAGCCGTTACCTGATCGGTGACGACGAGCACGGCTGGGGCGAAGGCGTGGTGTTCAACATCGAAGGCGGTTGCTATGCCAAGTGCATCGACCTGTCCGAGAAGAACGAGCCGGTTATCTGGAAAGCCATCAAGCATGGCGCGGTGCTGGAAAACGTCGTGATCGACGAGGCCAAGCACGCCGACTACGCCGACGTCAGCCTGACCCAGAACAGCCGTGCCGCCTACCCGCTGGAGCACGTTGCCAAGCGTTCCGAGAAGAACCTGGGCGGCGAGCCAAACGCGGTGATCTTCCTGACCTGCGACCTGACTGGCGTGCTGCCGCCTGTGTCGATCCTCAGCGAAGAACAAGCGGCCTACCACTTCCTGTCCGGCTACACTGCTTTGGTGGGCTCGACCGAAATGGGTTCGGGCAGCGGCATCAAGTCGACCTTCTCCACCTGCTTCGGCGCGCCGTTCTTCCCACGCCCGGCTGGCGAATACGCAGAGCTTCTGATCAAGCGTATCCGTGGTTTCGGCTCCAAGGTCTACCTGGTCAACACCGGCTGGACCGGGGGCGGTTACGGCGTTGGTAAACGCTTCAACATTCCGACCACTCGCGGCGTGATTGCAGCGATCCAGAGCGGCGCGTTGATCGGTGCGCAAACCGAACACCTGGACACCATCAACCTCGACGTGCCATTGGCCGTACCGGGCGTTGAGACCGGCCTGTTGAACCCACGCAACACCTGGGCTGACAAGGCTGCCTACGACGAAGCCGCGAAAGCGCTGGCTGGCCTGTTCATCGAAAACTTCAAGAAGTTTGAAGTCAGCGATGCGATCAAGGCGGCGGGTCCTAAGTTGTAAGATTCGCCGGTTGTAAAAAAGCCGCCTCTTAGGCGGCTTTTTTATGTGCGAACGATTAGTCGGCGATGTGCAGTACCACTGCACCGATCAGCACCAGCACAACGCCTGCCACCTGCACCGCTGACAATCGTTCCTTGAAAAATACAAACCCCAGGATCGCCGCAATCCCTCCAGAGAGCGTACTGATCACCGTCACCACCGACACCGAGCCGGCCATCGCGCCCCACGAAAATGCCGAGAACCCGCCGAGGTTCATCAAGCTCGCACCGGTCAATGTCGCGCAGTTTTTCAGCGGCGGGATCTTCAAGCCATCCTTGATCTTCAGCACCATCACCACCAGCACGCACAAGCCCACCAGGTAGCCCAGCCACAACATGGTGATTGGCCCCAGCGCCGGCAGTGTGTAGCGACCTTGCAGCCAGAAACTGGTGCCGTACAAGGTTGCGGCGAACATGGCGTAGGCAATGGACAGGCGCGGGCTGTTGTGGGGCGTGCCGTTGTCCTTGTGGATGCTGGACAGCACAACGCCGATCACGCACAGGGCAATGCAGCCCAGTTGTATCAGGCTGATATGTTCACCGCTGGCCCAGGACAGCAAGGTGGTCACGACCCCATAGGAGGTCACCAATGGCGCGACGATGGCCGCTTTGCCCAAGGCAAAGGCTTTGGACAGCGCAAGGGCGCCGGACACGGTCAGTAGGGCAGCGACGATACCCAAAAGCCAGACGCTTAAAGGCGCATCGAGGGATTTGAAAAGGAAGGCCGGGAAAATGACCAGCAGGAGGGTCATGATCAAAAAGCCGAGGGTTTGGCCGAAATACACCGCGCGTTTAACGCCAACGGCTCGGGCGTTGAGGCCCACCAGAAAGTCGGTGCCGCCCCAGAGCAGAGCGGCCAGCAGACCCATCGTGACGTCCATGAACGATCCTTGTTATTTATGCGGCTCGCCAGATTAGCGCAGATCCAATGTGGGAGCGGGCTTGCCCTAATACTGTAGGAGCGAGCTTGCTCGCGAAAAACGTCAACGATAACGCGTGCTTGCTGAATGAACGCGGCGCCTGTGAGTTTTTCGCGAGCAAGCTCGCTCCTACAAAAAATCCTTCATTGGAATCAGCTCAGGTTTTCCAGCGTTTGCGTGTCCCAGCAGTGGGTCTTGATCGCCAGGTAGAGCATGCCGATGGTCAGCGGGATCTTGTCACCACGGCCCTTGGCGCGACGCTTCAGGAACACGTCGAACACCGGCGGCTGGAAGTAACGATAAGCGTCGTAGTCACCCAGGTCGACCACGAAATCCTGTTCCAGCGCCTCCATGAATTGCTTGGCCTCAGCGCCATCGCAACCGAGGTCGAAGTTAAGTGAGGTGTGCAGGCCAATGGTCTTGTGTTTTGGCAAGCCGATTTCTTCATGCAGCAGTTGCAGAAGTTGCTGCATGACAGGGTCTTCGGGGAAGTTGGGAGACAGGTTCATGGTGGGGCCAATCATCAAAGGGTGAGTGTTGTTTACTCTGCAATAGATATTCGGGGTGCTCAGCAACCCGATGCCTGTCACAAAGGCGACTATCGGCAGACTTTCAAGCTGTGCCCCTATGATCCATGACGTGGCATACAACAGAAGGATTGGACCGGTTATCAATAGGCAGAGCCCGAGCCATTTTCTGAGTAGGGGCAACCTTATTGTTCTATCAATTACAGCAGCCAGTATTAAGAAGAGCAGCAAATTGATCCACTGAATGTATTCATTCATCGCACCAGCCACCCTGGCAATTCCGGTTTGCCAGTACCGAGGCGAATCATCGTGAAGGTGATGCCGTAGTGGCTGATGTGTTGAGTCCTTTCGATGTTCACAAAATTATGCCGAGAGAGTTAGGAGAGGGGGCTAGTTTCCTCCAGTCAAAGGGCGTTTCTGTAGAGGTGCGAGACACTGTTTGGAGCAGTTTGGGAAACGGACGACGCGCCGTTTTTTGGTTTCTTACAATGCCTTCCTGCATTGACGACTTTATAACGATTCTGCTGGCAGAACCGAGTAAATGTGGGAGCCGGGCTTGCCCTATTGCTTTGTGTAGGAGCGAGCTCGCTCGCGAAAAATTCACAGGTACCGCGTTTATGCAGGAAGCACGCGTTACCGTTGACGTTTTTCGCGAGCAAGCTCGCTCCTACAGGCATTAGGGCTTGCCCGTGATGGCGTTGTGTCAGGTTTGGAAATAAATATAGCCTGATAGCCGCCATCGCAGGCAAGCCAGCTCCCACAGGTTTAGCTGTATATCGGATTGCTGTGTGGTGGCTGATCGGTCGTTGGTTGCAGTTGTACGTGTTGCGTAGCTTCCAGCAAATCACAGCCGTCCTGAACGAGCAGGTACAACGCATTGATGATGTGGGAATGGCGACCTGATCGGATAAAAAGCACATCACATTTGCTATAAAAAAATCCGCCAAAGCTCTGAAATCAGCGTATGTTTCACCGCAAAATCTTGTAGGGCGATTCCGCCCACTACTTAAAGGGAGTTAAGCATGGGTTTGCTTCGTGTCGCCTCGGCAATGTCTTTGTGTGCGGTGGCGTTTTCTGCCCAGGCAGAGCAGTTGCCGATTGAAGTGCTGAGCGCGGTGGTTAAGGATCAGAAAATCGCCGATGCCGAAGTGTTGCTGCAACGTAATGGCGCGCAGAACGTGGTGGGCCGTACCAACGCACAAGGCCAGGTCACGCTGACCAGCGAGGCGGCTGATGATGCCAGCAACCTGCTGATCATCAAGAAGCCTGGCTATTCCAACCTGGTGGTGAAGTGCCCGTGCAAAGGCATGACCTATGCCGTCAGCCCGGTGATGGAAAATCTCGACGGCCTGCGTGTGGTGTTGACCTGGGGCAAGGCTCCGCGCGACCTCGACTCCCATATGATCTTCCCCGGCAATAACATCTTCTTCAACAATAAAAAGGGCACCGACGCCGAACTGGACGTGGATGACACCGACAGCTATGGCCCGGAAACCATCACCCTGCAGAAAAAGCATTACGGCGAAAGCTACGTCTATGCCGTGCATGACTATTCCAACAGTGGCTCTCCCAACTCTAGCGAGTTATCCAACAGTGAGGCCAAGGTGTTTGTGTACATGGGGCAATCCCTGGTGCGCACCTACTATGTGCCGCAGAACCGAACCGGCAACCTGTGGACCGTGTTCCGCATGACCGGCAGTGGCGACTTCCAGGACATCAACACCTTCACCGGCGTGAGAGTCGGCGCCGAAGATGTGCTCAACGAGGTCAGGCCGTTGCTGGATGACAGCGTGGCCGTCACCGCCGTGACGGTGAGCTCGTCGGTACAGGCCGATGCGAAAAAGCTGAACCTCAAGGGCGAAGCGGCCTACCAGGCCGGTAACCTGGTCCAGGCCATCGACTTCTTCCGTCAAGCCATCGAGCTGGATAACAGCTTCGGCAAGGCTTACGGCAACCTGGGCCTGGCGTATCAGAAAGCTGGCAATACCGCGGAGTCGATCTGGGCCAACCGCAAGGCTATCGCCCTGGCCACCGGTACCAATGCCGCGACCGTGCGTGCCGGTGCTTACTACAACATTGCACGCATCTACGAAGCGGCCGGGCAGTTCCCGGATGCGTTGCGTCACTACCAGTTGGCCAAGGAGCAAAAGGCCAACCCGGTGTATGACACGGCGATTGAGCGGGTGCAGAACCGCTGATTCAGCTGTAGCTCGGTTGTGAAATGTGGGAGAGGGCTTGCCAGCTCCCACATTTGTATCTGCTGCTTCCTGTTACGTTCTCAGAAAAGTCCCACTTCGGCCCTGAGCCATCCCTCCCTCTGTGTATCATCCTGTCTCTTTTTTCCTCGCGACCTTTCTCGATTCGCTGAGATTCCCGGGCTATGTTTTTGAGCCAACTCAGCGGTCATGGAGTGACAGCCTTATGCACGACACCCTCCAGCAGGTCTTTGGTTATCCACACTTTCGCCTGGGCCAGGAAGAGACGGTCAGCGCCGTTCTGGCTGGGCGTTCTGCCGCCGCCATTTTTCCCACGGGGTCGGGCAAATCCTTGTGCTACCAGCTGTCGGCGGTGTTGCTGCCGCACCTGACGCTGGTGGTGTCGCCTTTGCTGGCGTTGATGCAGGACCAGTTGGGTTTCCTGCAGCGCCATGGCATTTCGGCGGGCAGTATCGATTCGGCCCAGAGCCGTGATGAGGCCAATGAGGTAATGGCCCGTGCGCGATCGGGCGAGCTCAAGATCCTGATGATTTCCGTGGAGCGTTTGAAGAACGAGCGTTTCCGTAACTTCCTGAACAGCGTGCAGATCTCGTTGCTGGTGGTGGACGAGGCGCACTGTATTTCCGAATGGGGCCACAACTTCCGTCCGGATTATTTGAAGCTGCCGGACTACCAGCGCCAGTTCAACATTCCGCAGGCGCTGTTGCTGACGGCCACGGCCACGCCCAAGGTGATCGCCGACATGCAGGCCAAGTTCGCCATTGCTGCCGAAGATGTAGTGACCACAGGCTTCTATCGCCCCAACCTCAACCTGCTGGTGGAACCGGTCAGCGGCCACGACAAACGCCGCAGGCTGGTGGAGTGGATGAAAGCGCGGGCCAACCAGCCGAGTATCGTCTACGTCACCTTGCAGAAAACCGCCGAGCAGATTGCCGAGCATCTGAACCGCCACGGCATTCAGGCCGAGGCTTATCACGCGGGGCTGCCCCACGAAAAACGCGAGGGTATCCAGCAGCGTTTCATGGGCGGGCGCTCCAATTGCATTGTCGCAACTATCGCGTTTGGCATGGGCATAGACAAGAGTGACATCCGCAATGTCGTGCACTTCGACCTGCCCAAGTCCATCGAGAACTACAGCCAGGAAATCGGCCGCGCAGGGCGTGACGGGCAGCCGTCGGATTGCCTGGTGTTGGCCAACCGCGACAGCCTCAATGTGCTGGAAAACTTTGTGTACGGTGATACGCCGGAGCAGGAAGGCATTCGTCGTGTACTTGAGGAGTTGCAGGCCGCGCGTAGCGAAGGCCAGTGGGAGTTTCTACTCAGGTCGCTGTCGGACCACAGCAATATTCGCGAGCTGCCGCTCAAGACGCTCTTGGTGCAGTTGGAGCTCAAGGGCGTGATCGCGCCGCGCTATGCGTTTTATGCGGAATACCGTTTTAAATACCTGATCGAACCTGAAACCTTGCTGGCGCGTTTTTCCGGCGAACGGCAGCAGTTTGTCGCGGCGATCATCCAGGTGTGCAAGCGTGCTAAAACCTGGGCGACGGTGGATTTCGATGGGCTTTATCAACAGCACAACGCCGAACGTAGCCGGGTAGTGAAGGCGCTGGATTATTTTCAGGAGCAGGGCCTTATAGAGCTGGAAAGCAAGCAGATGACTGAGGTCTACAGTTTGCTCGACACCGATTTCGACCCGCAGGCGTTAAGCGCCGAGTTATACACAGGCTTCAAGCAGCATGAGGTGACGGAGGTCGCGCGGATTCACGCCATGCTCGACCTGTTCGCCACCGACCACTGCCTGGGGCAACGCCTGGCGCACTACTTTGGTGATGATAATGCGCCCCAGCGTTGCGGGCATTGTTCGGTATGCCACGGTCAGGTCGCCCATCTGCCGGCGCCGCCGAGCCTGCCGCCGCTTGTGGATAAAAACTTCATGGGGCTGTGCGGTGATTTTATCCACAGGCATCATGAGTACACGGGGCACTTGCCGAGTGCGGAGCGTTTGACGCGTTTCCTTGGCGGTATCAGCGTACCGTTGTTTACCAAGTTGAAGGCGCGGGGCATTCCGGGTTTTGCTGCGCTGGAAGACTACCCCTACGCCGAGGTGCGCGACTGGGCCCACGCTCAATTGGATCAACTTTGACGAGACTTGCCGATGCCTGACTCAACGCCTGTGCGCGACGACTACCGCCACTTCCAACCGATTACCACGCGTTGGCACGACAACGATGCCTACGGCCATGTGAATAACGTCACCTACTACAGCTTCTTCGACACAGCCGTTAATACCTACCTGATCGAACAGGGCGGGCTGGATATTCATGACGGTGAGGTGGTGGGGTTTGTGGTGAGTTCGGCCTGCGATTACTTTGCCTCGATTGCTTTTCCCGAGCGCATTGAGGTCGGCTTGCGGGTGGGCAAGCTGGGCAATAGCTCGGTGCAGTATGAGCTGGCGGTATTCAAGGCGGGCGAGCAGGAGGCGTGTGCGGCGGGGCGCTTTGTCCATGTGTTTGTGGACCGAGCGTCGAACCAGCCAGTGCCGATTCCGGCGATGTTGCGCGAAGCGATGCAGCGCTTGGTGGTTTGAGGCACCTAGAAGCAACCCGGACCAAATGTGGGAGCCGGGCTTGCCCGCGATGGCGCAGTATCAGGCAGTACGTCTAAACCTGATTCACTGCTCTCGCGGGCAAGCCCGGCTCCCACATCGGATGTGTTCGTCAGAGCGCGTGTTTATCAGTCGCGATAACGATGCTTGTTCTTGCGATGCCCATAGGCATGGCCGCGGCCTGGGTGGCCATCGCGGTAGTAGCGACGATCGTCACGGTCGCGATCGCGGTAATGGCGGTTGTCGCGATCACTTTCGTTACCCATGTAGTTGCCTAGCGCGCCGCCCGCGCCACCGCCGGCCGCGGAGCCGATCAGTGCGCCGGTGCTGCCGCCAACGCTGCGCCCTACGACGTTACCGCCGGCTGCGCCCAGTGCGCCACCGATGGCGGCTTCGCCACGGCTACGTTTGTCGGCGCCGACCGCGCTACCACCTGCGCCGCCCAGGGCCGCGCCAATGGTCGAACCGGTATTGCCGCCCAACTGCTGGCCGACAACGGAACCTAGAACCCCACCCAATGCGCCGCCTACACCGGCTTCGGTGGTGCCGCCTGCCATGGCTGCGCCACTGACCAGGCCAAGGGACAACAAGAGAATCGAGGAGAACTTCATTCAGGGAAACCTCAAGGGATGACGGCGCGATCCTGAGGTTGTATCGAGGCGCTGACAATCGAAATCCGACCGGCGGCAGAGGTTGTATACAATTTGCTAAGTTACTGTTTTGTATGGGGAACTTAAGTCATTTTTACGGGTCTTTAGTTACTTCGGAAGGGCCGCTTTTATTCAAAAGCGGCCTTTTTTGTGCCTGCCGAATGTGCGGTGCTTGTGCTGGCCTCTTCGCGGGCAAGCCCGCTCCCACACTTGGAATGCATTTCAAATGTGGGAGCGGGCTTGCCCGCGAAAGCGGTAGTTCAAGCAACACACATCTCGGATCGAGTCAGGCCGAGCGCGCCATGATCAACCCACTGTCACTTGCCGCTTCCAAACGAATCGCAACAAACTTAGACGTCGGCGTATGGCTACCGTCGCCAGTGCTTTCCAATGGCACCAACGGGTTCACTTCCGGGTAGTAGGCCGCCGCCTGCCCCGCCGGAATATCAAATGCCAGCAGCGTAAAGCCCTTCACGCGGCGCTCACGACCGTCTTCCCACAGCGACACGATGTCTGCCTTCTGCCCCGGCTTGAAGCCCAGGCGGATGATGTCGGCTTCGTTGACGAACAGCACGTCACGCTGGCCTTTGACCCCGCGATAACGGTCGTCCAGGCCATAAATAGTGGTGTTGTACTGATCGTGGGAGCGCATCGACTGCATGATCAGGTCCGGCACTCGGCCCGTGGCGTGGGTGCGCTCGTGGATCAGGTCTTTGGGCAAGATGTTCGGGCGGAAGTTGGCGCGACCGGACGGAGTGTTCCAGCGGCGTGCGCCGGCGGAGTTGCCCAGATAGAAGCCACCTGGATGTTTGATCTTCTCGTTGAAGTCCTTGAAGCCTGGGATGGTGTCGGCGATCAGGTCGCGGATGCGCCCATAGTCGGCCACCAGCCAGTTCCAATCCACGGGCTTGCTGCCCAGGGTGGCGGCAGCAATGCCCGCCAGGATCGCCGGCTCGGACTTCATCCGTTTCGACAGCGGTTGCAGTTGGCCGTTGGAACCGTGAACCATGCTGAACGAGTCTTCCACCGTCACCGCTTGCGGGCCGTCGGCCTGGATGTCGATGTCGGTGCGGCCCAGGCACGGCAGGATCAACGCATCTTTACCGTGCATCAGGTGGCTGCGGTTGAGCTTGGTGCTGATCTGCACGGTCAGGTCGCAGTTTCGCAGCGCTTCAAAGGTGCGCGTGCTGTCTGGCGTGGCTTGGGCAAAGTTGCCGCCCAGGCCGATAAAGACTTTGGAACGGCCTTCAAGCATGGCGTGAATCGCTTCCACCACGTTATGGCCATTGTCGCGCGGCACCTGGAACTGGAAACGACGCTCCAGCGCGTCCAGAAACGCTACCGGTGGGCGTTCGTTGATGCCCATGGTGCGGTCGCCCTGCACGTTACTGTGGCCGCGCACTGGGCACAGCCCGGCACCTGGGCGGCCGATATTGCCGCGCAGCAACATGAGGTTGGCGATTTCCTGGATGGTCGGCACCGAGTGGCGGTGCTGGGTTATCCCCATCGCCCAGCACATGATCACATTCTTGCCTTTGGCGTACATGCGCGCCGCTTGCTCGATCTCCACCAGGGTCAGGCCGGACTGCTCGACGATTTCCTCCCAGGAGGTGTCGTCGATCTGGCCCAGGTATTCCAGGACGTTGGCGGTGTGTTCGTTGAGGAAGTCATGGTCGAACACTGCTTCCTTGCCTTCGGCCAAGGCTTGGCGTTCCCACAGCAGCAGGAATTTAGCCATGCCACGCAAGATCGCCATATCGCCACCCAGCGCCGGGCGGAAGTAGGCGGTGTTGGTCGGCTTGTCGCCGTTGGTGAGCATTTCCAGCGGATGTTGGGGGTGCTGAAAGCGCTCCAGGCCGCGCTCTTTCAGCGGGTTGATACACACCACCTGGGCGCCGCGCTTCACCGCTTCGCGCAGAGGCTCGAGCATGCGTGGGTGGTTGGTGCCGGGGTTCTGGCCCCAGACGAAAATGGCATCGGCATGTTCGAAGTCATCAAAGGTCACGGTGCCTTTGCCCACGCCCACGCTCTGCGCCAAGGCTACGCCGCTGGCTTCGTGGCACATGTTCGAGCAGTCCGGGAAGTTGTTGGTGCCATAGGCGCGTACAAACAGCTGGTACAGGTAGGCGGCTTCGTTGCTGGCGCGGCCCGAGGTGTAGAACTCGGCCATGTTCGGGCTGGGCAGTGCGTTGAGGTGCTTGCCGACCAAGTCGAAGGCGGCTTCCCAACTGATGGGCGTGTAGCGATCGGTCTCGGCGTCATAGCGCATCGGCTCGGTCAGGCGGCCCTGGTATTCCAGCCAATAGTCGCTTTGCTCCAGCAACGCTGTGACGCTGTGCTTGGCGAAGAATGCCGCATCGACGCGGCGCTTGGTGGCCTCCCAGTTGACCGCCTTGGCGCCGTTTTCGCAGAACTTGACCATGCCGCTTTCCGGCGAGTCGCCCCAGGCGCAGCCCGGGCAGTCGAAGCCGCCGTTCTGATTGGTCTTGAGCATCATGCGCAGGTTTTTGAGGGCGTTGTCGCTGGTCAGCCAGGCTTGCGCCACACTGATCAGGGCGCCCCAGCCACCGGCTGGGCCTTTGTAGGGCTTGTAGCGTGGGGTTGGGGTCTGGTCGGCTTGGTGGTGAAGGCTCATGGCTGGTGCTCCATCGCAGGGCTATAGACCCGTGGCGCGCTTTTTTGCGGCAGGTGGATGAGGTTGAGGTTGTGCCGGCGCGCCCATTGCAAGGCCAGGCCGGTGGGCGACGACAGGCTGACCAGGGTCTGGATGCCCGCGCGCAAGACTTTCTGAATCAATTCCAGGCTGCAGCGGCTGGTAACAATCGCCAGGCCGCCGTCGGTCGGAATCTTTTGGCGGATCAACGCGCCAATCAACTTATCCAGGGCGTTATGCCGGCCGATGTCTTCGCGACCCATCAGCAATTCACCCTGGCTGTTCATAAATACCGCCGCATGCACGGCGCCGCTGTGCTGGCCCAGGGGTTGGAATGCGCTGATGCGCTGGCGCAGGCCATCTAGCCATTGTGCGGGCGGCAAGGGCGCGCCAGGCAGCACCTGGAGGTCGGGCAACGCTTGCTCTACTGCTTCCACGCCACACAGGCCACAGCCGCTGGTGCCCGCCAATTGGCGACGTTGCTGCTTGAGGTTCCAGAACGCACGGCTGGAAACCTGTACCTGAGCGTACTGGGCTGCGCCCGATCCGCTGATTTTCAGGTCATAAATGTCGTTAACGTCGGTGATAATGCCGCTGCCGAGGCTGAAACCTACAATGAAGTCTTCTAGGTCCGTAGGCGTCACCAGCATCACCGCCTGGCTGATATCGTTATAGGCAATCGCCAACGCCACTTCTTCGGCCAGCGCAGTGCTGGCGACTTCCGTGTGTTCAAGATTGCAATAGTGATAGCTCTGGCTAGCGACGGGCGCGGCCGATTCAAGAGCGGGCGCCGCGCAGTGAGGGCGCTTGGCGTTCATGGGGCAGTACCACCGGCGGATTGATCAGTGTTTAGACTAGGCGCGACAAAGGGTCACGTCTAATCGCCAGTATTGATCTATTGATAGAGGGCGTCGATCAAGGTTCACCGGCGTTTGCGTCGGGCTTATTCCAGGCAGCGGTGAGTTGGATACTTTTGAGTCTTTAGCCAGTCTGGAACCCAAGTCGGCAGGACTGGTCTAGTCTTGGGCATCTGGAAATTAAATCCCAAGGAGAGCGCACCATGAGTATTTTTAGCTTTATCAAAGAAGCCGGCGAAAAGATTGTTGACCTGTTGACGCCGGGTAATGCGAACGCGAGTGAGCAGTTGAAGGAGCATGTGAGCAAGGTGGGCCTGGGTAATCCAAACGTGCAGACCACGGTGGATGGCGACAAGGTCACGGTGACCGGTGAAGTGGCCACGCAGGAAGAGAAAGAGAAGATCCTGTTGGCGCTGGGTAACATTGCCGGCGTGGCAAGTGTGGATGACCAGATCACAGTATCCGGTCCAGTGGTTGTGGCTTCGCGCTTTGTTGTTGTGAAAAGCGGCGACACCCTGAGCGCAATCTCTAAGACGGTTTATGGCGACGCGAATAAGTACAACAAGATCTTCGAGGCTAACAAGCCACTGTTGTCGCACCCGGACAAGATCTACCCAGGTCAGACACTGCGCATCCCTGAGTAATACGCAGGATAAAATGAGGAAGCTCGCCCTTTTGTAGGAGCGAGCTTGCTCGCGAAAAACTCACAGGCACCGCGTTTATCCAGGAAGAACGCGTTATCGTTGACGTTTTTCGCGAGCAAGCTCGCTCCTACAGGTTGGTATCAGGGCTTGCCCCCTCCCACATTCGCTCAAAGTCCGGCAATGAGTTCTCGATAATCTCCCACTGCTAAAAATTCTGCGGTGTTCTTTGGTCCTTTCTTGCTATCAGGCTCCTTCACTGCCAGCAAATGACCGACCCCGAAATCCCGGGCACTGCGCAAGATCGGCAAAGTGTCATCTATAAAGAGGCTACGGGCCGGGTCAAAGTGGATATCCGCTTGCAAGGCTTGCCAGAATTGCGGGTTTTCCTTGGGAAATCCGTAGTCGTGAGAGCTGATCAATCGCTCGAAATACGGCGCCAGTTCAATGCGCTCCAACTTCAATGACAGTGAATCACGATGAGCGTTGGTGATCATGATCACGCGCTTGCCGGCCTGTTTGATCGCCGCCAGGAATGTATCGGCATCCGGACGCAGGGCAATCAGGTGGGCGGTCTCCAGCTTGAGTTCGCGCACCGGGATCTTGAGCTCGGCGCTCCAGAAATCCAGGCAATACCATTGCAACTGTCCGGCGTTACGCTCAAACAGCGGTTGCAACTCCATCTCGGCCATGGCCTGGCTCACACCGTGAAGTTCGGCGTAGCGCTGGGGCAGGTGCTCCATCCAGAAGTGGTTGTCGTAATGCAGGTCGAGCAGGGTGCCGTCCATGTCCAGCAGGACGGTGTCGATGGCGTGCCAGGGCAAAGAGGGCATGGTGGGGTCTCATGTAAGTAAAGATATCCGACACAGACAATCGGACAAGCCACGGTATAGTAACCCGATCACGCCAAGGAGCCGTTTATGCGCCAGAAACCCACTGTCCTCGCCCGCGAAATAGTCGCCAGTAGCCGTTTGTTCCGCGTGGAGGAAGTGCAACTGCGCTTTTCCAATGGCGTTGAGCGCACCTACGAGCGTCTTGTCGGGCGCGGCACAGGCTATGGGGCCGTGATGATTGTGGCGATGATCGATGAAGATCATGCATTGCTGGTGGAAGAGTACTGCGGCGGCACTGACGAGTATGAATTGTCGTTGCCCAAAGGCTTGATCGAGCCCGGCGAAGACGTGCTGGCGGCGGCAGACCGCGAACTCAAGGAAGAGGCCGGCTATGGCGCACGGCAGTTGGAGCACATCACCGAGCTGTCATTGTCGCCTGGTTATATGAGCCAGAAAATCCAGGTGGTGTTGGCGACCGATCTCTATGAAGAGCGCCTTGAAGGTGATGAGCCCGAACCGATGCGGGTAGACCGGGTCAACCTGCGCGAGCTGTCGGCGTTGGCGCAAAACGAGCAATTCAGCGAAGGTCGCGCCCTGGCGGCGCTGTATCTGGTGAGAGACCTGTTGACCCAGCGTGGAGCGTTCACCGCATGAGCGAACTGTTTTTAGGCCACCCGTTTATCGCCCCGGTCATTGAACTGGCGCGCCAGGCGGGTGAAGCCATCCTGCCGTACTGGCGTGCCGATGTAGCCGTGACCGCCAAGGCGGACGATTCACCCGTGACGGCTGCCGACTTGGCTGCCCACCATCTGATTCTCGCAGGCCTCACCGCGCTGGACCCAAGCATCCCAGTGTTGTCTGAAGAGGACGCCGATATCGATCAGAGTGTGCGTGCCGGCTGGCAGCGCTGGTGGTTGGTGGACCCCCTGGATGGCACCAAGGAATTCATTTCCGGCAGTGAAGAATTCACCGTCAATATTGCATTGATCGAACAGGGCCGTGTGGTGTTCGGCGTGGTGTCGATACCGACCACTGGCCGTTGCTACTTCGGCGGCGCGGGCCTGGGGGCTTGGCGGTCGGATGTCAATGCAGCGCCCAAGCAGATTCAAGTGCGCCAGACCAGGGCTGCGGGCGAAGCCTTTACCGTGGTGGCCAGCCGTCGTCACACCAGCCCTGAGCAGGAGCGTCTGTTGGATGGTTTGAGCGAGGGCTTGGGTGAGTTGAAACTGGCGAATATCGGCAGCTCGTTGAAGTTTTGCTTATTAGCCGAGGGCAGTGCCGATTGTTATCCGCGCCTGGCGCCGACCTCGCAGTGGGATACCGCAGCGGCCCAGGGTGTATTGGAAGGGGCGGGGGGCGAAGTGTTGGAGTTGAATGGCAAGCCGTTCAGCTACCCGGCGCGGGAGTCGTTGCTGAACCCGTTCTTTCTGGCGTTGCCGGCCAAGGCGGCGTGGCGTGAGCGGCTGTTGACCCTGGCCAGATCTTAAGATCACTGCAGAGCAAAATGTGGGAGCGGGCTTGCCCGCGATGGCGGAGTGTCAGTCATACAGGTATTGGCTGAGCCACCGCTATCGCAGGCAAGCCAGCTCCCACATTTGTTTTATGTAATGGCTGCTAGCGGTGCAGGACGTATTGGCCGGTAAAGACAACGGCATGCTCTTCACTGCCTTCATTCACAATCCACGTCTCCAGCGCCAACCGCGCCCGCCCGTAGCGCTGATAGGTCGCCACAAAGCGCTTCCAAATCTTTTCATCCGGCGCCGCGCAAATGGCTGTCGCGTCCTGGGTCACCGGCAGCGGGTAGCTGATCTGCCCTTCCTGAATCACGATGTGCCCGTCCTCAATCCCGGCTTCACGCAGCTTCAGGTGTAGCCAACCCCAACCCGCCAGCACGGCGCCGCAGTAGAGGCTGCCGCCGAACATGGTGCTCTTGTGGTTGATATTGGCTTGCAACGGCAGGTGCAGTTGCAGTTGGTCGTGTTGCCAGTCGAGCACCCTGAGGCCCATTTCCCGGGTGAGTGGGATGTCATGGTGAAGGATGGATTCCAGGTAACGGCTATCGCGGCTCATGGCGGCCTCTTCGTAGGTGGACGATGTCATTCGTCATCGGCGCTCTGGTTGGCACTGTCGGCGAAGTTCAGGCCGTGTTTGCGCAGTTTGTCGTGCAAGGTTTTGCGCGGCACGCCCAACGCTTCGGCGAGGCTGCGTACGGAGCTGTGGGGGCGGGTCAGTTCGGCAGCGATCAGGCTTTTTTCGAACTGTTCGACTTGCTCGCTCAGGCCGCCGGGCGTGGAGGTCAGCACGCCGGCGGCGGGATGATCCTGGGCGTTATCCAGGGCCAACTCCAGGCCGAGGGCGAAACGCTCCGCGGCGTTTTGCAGTTCCCGCACATTGCCCGGCCAGCTGTGGCGCAGCAACAGCGCGCGCTGGCCCGGTTGCAGTTCGTGCAAGGTCAGGCCGTGGCGGCTGCTGGCCTCGTCGGCGAAGTGCTGGAACAGCATCAGCGCATCCTCACCCCGCTCACGCAGGGGCGGAATGCGCAACGGCGCCACATTGAGGCGGTAATACAAGTCGGCACGGAAACGGCCCTGGTCGGCGGCCTGGCGCAGATCTTCCTTGGTGGCGGCGATAATGCGTATATCCAGCGGGATCAGCTGATTGCCACCCAGGCGTTCGACTACTCGCTCCTGTAAAAGGCGCAACAACTTGACCTGTACATCCAGGCTCATGCTTTCAATTTCATCCAGAAACAGCGTGCCGCCATTGGCAAACTCGAACTTGCCGATGCGGCGCTTTTGCGCGCCGGTAAACGCGCCGGGTTCATGGCCGAACAGTTCGCTTTCCACCACCGATTCCGCCAGTGCCCCGGCGTTGATCGCCACAAACGGGCCGCTGCGTCGGCTTGAGAGGTCGTGCAGGGCGCGGGCGACGACCTCCTTACCCGCCCCGGTTTCGCCGAGGATCAGCACATCGGCCTTGGTCGCGGCCAGCGCACCGATTTGCTCGCGCAGGCGCAACATCTGTGGCGAGTGCCCTACCAGGCGCGTGCTCAGTTGCTGGCGGTCGCTGAGGGCCAGGCGCAGGCTGCGGTTGTCCAGCACCAGCCGGCGTAGGGCCAGGGCACGGCGCACGCTGTCGAGCAGCGCGTCGCTGGCGAAGGGTTTTTCCAGGAAGTCATAGGCGCCGGCACGCATGGCCTGCACCGCCAGCGGTACATCGCCGTGGCCGGTGATCAGCAGCACCGGCAGATCGGGGTCCTGTCCGTGCAGTTCGGCCAACAATTCCAGGCCGTCCATGCCGGGCATGCGGATGTCGCTGACCACCACGCCCGGCCAGTCGCGGGACAGGCGTGCAGTGAGCCCGTTGGCTTCGCCCAGGGGCAGGACTTTCAGGCCGGCCAGGTCCAAGGTCTGGCACAGGGCCTGACGCAGGTGTGGATCGTCGTCGATCAATACCACCTGAATCGAGTTGTCGATACTCATACACTGCGGTCCTCGGACGGTTGCAGACTGACGCCCGGCGAGCCGGCACGTAATTTCAAGGTTAACAGCGCGCCGCCTTCCTTGTGGTTGGCGAACAACAGTTCGCCGCCAAAGGCGCGCATCAGCGTGTCGCAGATCGCCAGGCCCAGGCCCAGGCCCTGGGTGCGCGTCTTGGTGGTGTAGAACGGCTCGCTGGCGCGGCCCAGGGCTTCCATGCAAAAGCCCGGGCCGTTGTCGCGAATGTACAGGTTGACGCCCTGCGGCGTGGTTTCGGCACTCAGCCAGAGTCTGCGTGGCGGGCCTTTTTCGGTGAGGGCGTCCAGGGCATTGGCCAGCAAGTTACCCAGTACTTGGCGCAGGCGGGTTTCACCGGCCTGCACCCACAGCGTCGCCTCTGGCAGGTCGCGGATCAACTCCACTTCCATCGAACGCCGGCGCTTGGCCAGCAATGCCAGGGCGTCGTCCAGCGCCGGTTGCAAAGCCACGCTCTCCGGCGCATGCCGGTCGCGACGGGCGAATGCGCGCAGGTGGGCGATGATCGAAGCCATGCGCCCGGTCAATTCGCTGATCAGCTTGAGGTTGCCGCGGGCGTCGTTGGTGCGCTCATGATTGAGCAGGATCTCGGCGTTTTCGGCATAGCTGCGAATCGCCGCCAGTGGCTGATTCAATTCATGGCTGATACTCGCCGACATGGTGCCCAGCGCCGAGAGCTTACCGGCCTGGACCAAATCGTCCTGGGCGCGCACCAGTTCTTGCTGGGCATGCTCGCGCTCCAGCACTTCCTGTTTAAGGCGCCGGTTAAGGCCCTCCAGGTCGCTGGTACGCTCGGCCACGCGCATTTCCAACTCGCGGCGGGCCTTGGCTTCGAAGGCGATGCGCTCCAGATAGTGCCGGCGGCGCTGCATCAGTAACCCCAGCAACAGCATCAGCACCAATAAGGTGGCGCCGCCCACGGCGACGACCGTGCGCACCGGACGGTTGATCAGCGAGCGCGGCGCGAGGATTTCCACGTTCCAGCCGGTCTCTGCGATGGCTGTGGATTGGCGCAGCCAGGCGCTGCTGCTGAGGCTCAGTGGCTGCGGGTCACGGGTAGGGTAGGGCTGGATGGCAATGATGGCCTGGCGTTCTTCGGCGGTCAGTGGCCGAGTGGCGCGGAATCGCCATTGCGGGCGCGAAGTGAGGATCACCACGCCGTTGTGGTCGGTGACCAGCAATTGTTCCGGGGTATTGCCCCACAGGCTTTCGGTGTGGTCCAGGTCGACCTTCACCACCAGCACGCCGATGACGGTATCGCCGTCACGCACCGCGGCGGCGAAGAAGTAGCCGCGCTTGGCCGAGGTGGTGCCCAGGCCGAAGAACCGGCCGAGGCGCCCGGCCATGGCTTCGCTGAAATACGGACGGAAGGAAAAGTTGCGCCCGACAAAGCTGTCTTGTTTGTCCCAGTTGGACGCGGCGAGGGTCTTGCCGGTGGTGTCCATCAGGTACATCACTTCCACCCCTGCCTGGGCGGCGACATCCTTGAGCAACTGGTTGGCGCTGACCAGGTGAGTGCTGACGTGGGGAGCGTCCAATGCAGTACGCAGGGCCGGCAAGTCACCGAGGATCTGCGGCAGTATTTCGTAGCGGTGCAGGGTGCCCAGCAAGTTGGCGACGTAGAGGTCGAGGGTCTGGCGGTTTTGGCCGGCGAGTTCGCTGCGGTAATAGCGCTCGGCCAAATGCTCCAGCGGCCACAACAGCGGTGCCAGGCACAGAGCCAGCAGGGCTAGGCTGCGCCAGCGGGGTCTTCGCGCAAGGGGTGGGGTCATGGAAGTCGCGCCTGTGGGTACAGGCGCATTATGCCTAGTGCTGCTGTGCAAGACACTCGTGCAATGCGTCTTGCCACTGTGGCTGGCTGACATGCCATTGCTGTCGCAGGCGCGTGCAGTCCAGGCGCGAGTTCAGCGGGCGCTTGGCGGGGGTCGGGTAGGCGCTGGAAGGAATCGGTTCCAGCTCGGCGCAGGCCTTGCCTTCGGCGCGCAGTTGCTCGCCAATCGCCTCGGCAAAACCGAACCACGAGGTTTCACCCTGGGCAGTGAGGTGGTAAACACCCCATTCCCCAGCCTTACCGGCCTGCCATTGCTCGATCAGCACACGCGTGCTGTTGGCGATAGTCCCGGCCCAGGTCGGCGCACCGATCTGGTCGGCAACGATGCGCATCTGCGCTTTTTCCTGCAGCAGGCGCTGCATGGTCAGCAGGAAATTTTTGCCATGGCTCGAGTACACCCAGCTGGTACGCAAGATCAGGTACTCGCCACCTACCGCCGCAATCGCCTGCTCACCCGCCAGCTTGCTCTGGCCGTAGACACCCAATGGGTTGGGCGTGTCGCTTTCGGCGTACGGGGCAGGTTTGCTGCCGTCGAACACGTAGTCGGTCGAGTAGTGAATCAGCGGGATACCCAGCGCCTTGGCTTCTTCGGCGAGGATGCCGGGGGCGATGGCGTTGATCGCGAACGCAGCGTCCGGTTCGCTCTCGGCCAGATCGACGGCGGTGTGGGCCGCAGCGTTGATGATCAGGCCAGGGCGATGGATGCGCACTTGTTGGCGGATAAGGTCTGCGTTTGCCAGGTCAAGTTGCTTGCTGCCCAGGACGATAAGTTCGCCCAGGCCCTGGAGCCGTTGTTGCAGCTCCTGGGAGACTTGGCCGTGTTGGCCGATGATGAGGATTTTTAGAGCGCCTGTCACGGGAACAGGTCCGCGTCTTTCAGGTTTTTACCGTTTTGATCCTTAGCAGACAAGGTGGGTGGACCCGCCAACTGCCAATCAATATCCAGTTCAGGATCGTTCCAGCGAATGCACCGCTCCGCAGATGGCGCGTAGTAATCCGTGGTCTTGTAGAGGAATTCAGCGTATTCGCTGAGTACTACAAAACCGTGGGCGAAGCCCGGTGGAATCCACAACTGGCGGTTATTTTCGGCCGATAGGCGCACGCTGGCCCATTTGCCGAAATGTGGTGAACTGCGGCGGATATCCACCGCAACGTCCAGTACCTCTCCGGCGGTCACACGCACCAATTTCCCTTGGGCGTGTTCGACCTGATAGTGAAGGCCTCTCAGCACGCCCTTTTGCGAGCGCGAGTGGTTGTCCTGCACAAACTGCAGTTGCAGACCGCTGGCCTGAGCAAAATCCCGGGCGTTGAAACTTTCATAGAAAAAGCCACGTTCATCGCCAAAAACCTTGGGCTCGATGATCAATACACCGGGCAGTTCAGTGGCGTTCACATTCATTTAGGATTCCCAGCGAGAGAGTACAAGTACTGACCATAGCCGGTCTTGCCAAAGTACTTGGCCCGTTCCAGCAGATAGTCACGATCGATCCAGCCGTTTTCGTAGGCGATCTCTTCCAGGCAGGCCACTTTCAAGCCCTGGCGGTGCTCGATGGTCTGAACGTAGGTCGAGGCTTCCAGCAGGCTGTCATGGGTGCCGGTGTCGAGCCAGGCGAAACCACGGCCGAAGCGTTCAACGTGCAGATCGCCGCGCTGGAGGTAGGCATTGTTGACGTCGGTGATCTCCAGTTCGCCGCGTGGCGAAGGCTTAACCGCCTTGGCGATCTTGATCACGTCGTTGTCGTAGAAGTACAGGCCGGTCACCGCGTAGTGGGACTTAGGCTTAGCCGGTTTTTCTTCGATGGACAGGGCGCGGCCTTCACTATCGAAGTCAATCACACCGAAACGCTCAGGGTCTTTGACCCAGTAACCGAACACGGTAGCGCCTGAGGGGCGTTCGGCCGCAGTGCGCAGTTGATCGCCGAAATGCTGGCCGTGGAAGATGTTATCTCCCAGGATCAAGCACACAGGGTCATTACCAATGAACTCTTCGCCGATGATAAACGCCTGGGCCAAGCCATCCGGCGAAGGCTGCTCCGCGTAGGTGAAGCGCACGCCGAACTGGCTGCCATCGCCCAGCAGGTTCTGGTACTGCGGCAAGTCCACTGGCGTGGAGATCACCAGGATGTCCTTGATCCCCGCCAGCATCAGTACCGAGATCGGGTAGTAGATCATCGGCTTGTCATACACCGGCAACAACTGTTTGGACACGCCCAGGGTAATAGGGTGCAAACGCGTGCCGGAACCGCCGGCCAATACAATTCCCTTCATCATGCGATCAAATCCTTCACGTCAGTATTGCCCAGTCGTTCACCTTGATAACTGCCGTCCTGGACCCTGCGGCACCATTCCAGGTTATCGAGGTACCACTGCACGGTTTTGCGCAGGCCGGTCTCGAAGGTTTCTTCCGGGACCCAGCCCAGTTCGCGTTCGATTTTACTGGCGTCGATGGCGTAGCGTTGGTCGTGGCCTGGGCGATCCTTGACGAAGGTGATCAGGTCAGTGAATTTTTCCACGCCCGCCGGGCGTTGGGGGGCCAATTCTTCCAACAGGGCGCAGATGCCACGTACGACGTCGATGTTCTTCTGTTCGTTGTGGCCACCGATATTGTAGGTCTCGCCCACAACCCCAGTGGTCACCACTTTGAGCAGTGCACGGGCGTGGTCCTCGACGAACAGCCAGTCACGCACCTGCAGACCATCGCCATACACCGGCAGTGGCTTGCCCGCCAGGGCATTGAGAATCACCAGCGGGATCAATTTTTCGGGGAAGTGGAACGGCCCGTAATTGTTCGAGCAGTTGGTCAACAGCACCGGCAGTCCATAGGTGCGCTGCCAGGCGCGTACCAGGTGGTCGGACGCCGCCTTGCTCGCGGAATAAGGCGAGCTCGGTGCGTAAGGCGTGGTCTCGGTGAAGAGGTCGTCCACGCCGTGCAGGTCGCCATACACCTCATCAGTGGAGATGTGGTGGAAACGGAACGCGCTTTTTGCCGGCTCTGCCAGCTTCTGCCAATAGGCTCGCGTGGCTTCCAGCAGGCTGTAGGTGCCAACGATGTTGGTTTGGATAAAATCCGACGGACCGTCAATGGAGCGGTCGACATGGGACTCGGCCGCCAAATGCATGATCGCATCGGGTTCGAAGCGTGCGAGCACGGCGCTGACGGTGGCCTGGTCGATGATATCGGCCTGGACAAACTCATAGCGGCTGTTGGACGCGATGCTGGTCAGCGACTCAAGGTTGCCGGCGTAAGTCAGCTTGTCCAGGTTGAGCACTTCATGCTCAGTGTGTTGAATCAAGTGCCGGATCAGGGCCGAGCCAATAAATCCGGCACCGCCGGTGATGAGAATGCGCATGTCGAGGGCCTTTTCCTTAGACGGACACTGGGCGAAAGTAGCATAGCTTGAGTTGTGAATCGGGCCGGCGCAAGCACCGTGAGCAGAAGGGGTTGATTAACGCCACATAACAATGGCGATATAGACGTCTGAAAAAACAAAGGTCGTCACAATGTCGTTAGCCACGTTGACCCACCGTGCCAGCTTGCCTTGCCCACAAGTAACCCCCGAGCAGGCAGCACACCTGCTCGAGCGACATTATGGAATGACGGGCAAATTACGCTCATTGGGCAGTCAACAAGACCTCAACTACAGAATTGACAGCACGCGGGGCCGCTTTGTTCTGAAAATCTGCCGAGGTGACTACGCCGCGGTTGAACTCCAGGCCCAGCACGCGGCCCTCACCAGCCTGGGCACGCACCCCGGCTTGTGCGTGCCCAAGGTCATCCAGGCCGTGGAGGGCGAGGAGCTGCTGACGGTCAACGTCGATGGCCAAACCCTGCACCTGCGGCTATTGGACTACATCGACGGCCAACCCCTGACGCATTTGCCCCACCTGAGCCGCACCGTGATCGGAGGCTTTGGTGAGCTGTGCGGGCAGATGAGCCTCGCGCTGGCAGATTTCGATCACCCTGGCCTGGAGCGCACCCTGCAATGGGACCCGCGCCACGCGCAGGCATTGATCACCCACCTGCTGGCAACCTTGCCCGACCTGCCGCAGCGTGCTGCTTTGGAGCAGGTGGCCAGGCAGGTCGATGCGCATGTCCAGCCGTTGGCGGCACACCTGCCGTGGCAAGCGGTGCACATGGACATCACCGATGACAATGTGGTGTGGCAGCGTGATGACCAGCGGCACTGGCGTATTCAAGGCGTGATCGATTTTGGCGATCTGGTGCGTACCTGGAGGATTGCCGACCTGTCGGTGACCTGCGCGGCGCTGTTGCACCATGCCGACGGTGATCCGTTTGCCCTCTTGCCGGCGATCCAGGCCTGCCACGCGGTCACGCCGTTGCAGCGCGAAGAGTTGGAGGTGTTGTGGCCGTTGATCGTCGCTCGCGCGGCGGTGTTGGTGCTCAGCAGTGAGCAGCAGCAATGCCTGGACCCGGATAATGCTTATCTCAAGAAAAACGCCGAACACGAGTGGGAAATCTTCCATATCGCCACGTCGGTGTCCTTTGAACTCATGCAAGCGGCGATTCTGCGCAGCGTCGGCAAAACATTACCGCCCGTCGCCAACCAAGACTTCGCGCCTTTATTGCCAGGCTTGGTGGGCCGCGAGTTTGCGCTGATCGACCTGGGCGTACTCAGCCCGCATTTCGAGGCTGGCAATTGGGAGACCCCTGGCATAGATCGGCGCTTGCTGGATCAAGCGGCGACGGTGCATGGGCTGGCGGCCAGTCGTTATGGGCAATACCGCTTGTCGCGCACCCGCCCCGACAGTGCGCTAGAGCCCGAGACCTTCCCCCTGCATGTCGAACTGCACCTGCCTCACGGCACGGTTCTGGAGGCGCCCTTTGCGGGAACGCTGCGCGAAGGTGCCGACGGCTTGCTGTGCTTGCACGACAGTGAGCTGAGCCTGCGCCTGTGGGGTGTTCGAACATCACTCAAGCCCGGCGCATCGCTGGTCAAAGGGCAGGTGCTGGGCGAGGTTCAGGCACCGTTGACTGTGCAGTTATGCCGCGCCGACCTTGAGCCGCCGCTGTTCTGCACACCTTCCCGGGCGTTGGCGTGGCAGGCGTTGTGCCCATCACCCTCGGCGCTGTTGGGCCTGGCCTGTGATGCTGAGCCGGAACTGGACTCAGAGGCCCTGCTGGCCCGGCGGGATGCCAGCTTCGCCCGCTCCCAGAAACACTACTACGCCGACCCGCCGCGTATCGAGCGCGGCTGGCGCAACCACCTGATTGATATGCAGGGCCGATCCTACCTCGACATGCTCAACAACGTGGCCGTGCTGGGCCATGGCCACCCGCGCATGGCTGAGGTGGCGGCGCGGCAGTGGTCGTTGCTTAACACCAACTCGCGGTTTCACTATGCGGCGATTGCCGAGTTCTCCGAGCGCCTGCTGGCGTTGGCGCCGGAGGGCATGGACCGGGTGTTCCTGGTCAACAGTGGCACCGAAGCCAATGACCTGGCGATTCGCCTGGCCTGGGCCTACAGCGGCGGGCGCGACATGCTCAGCGTGCTGGAGGCTTATCACGGTTGGTCGGTGGCGGCGGATGCCGTGTCCACCTCGATTGCTGATAACCCCCAGGCCTTGAACAGCCGCCCGGATTGGGTACACCCGGTGACCGCGCCCAATACCTACCGCGGTGAATTCCGCGGGCCGGACAGCGCGCCGGACTATGTACGAAGCGTGGAGCATAACCTGGCGAAAATCGTCGCGAGCCAGCGTCAATTGGCCGGGTTTATCTGTGAACCGGTGTACGGCAATGCTGGCGGCATCTCCCTGCCAGCGGGTTACCTGCAACAGGTGTATGGCTTGGTGCGTGCCCAGGGTGGCGTGTGCATCGCCGATGAAGTGCAGGTGGGTTACGGCCGCATGGGGCATTTCTTCTGGGGGTTTGAACAGCAGGGTGTGGTGCCTGACATCATTACCATGGCCAAAGGCATGGGCAACGGCCAGCCGTTGGGCGCAGTGATTACCCGCCGAGAGATTGCCGAGGCACTGGAGGCCGAGGGTTACTTCTTCTCTTCCTCGGGAGGCAGCCCGGTCAGCTGTCGGATCGGCATGGCAGTGCTGGACGTGATGGAAGAGGAAAAACTGTGGGAAAACGCCCAAGTGGTAGGCGGGCATTTCAAGGCACGACTGGAGGAATTGATCGATCGCCATCCACTCGTCGGTGCCGTGCACGGTTCGGGCTTCTATCTGGGCCTTGAACTGGTGCGTGATCGCCATACCCTGGAACCTGCGACTGCAGAAACCGGCTTGTTATGTGACCGGCTGCGGGAGCTGGGGATTTTCATGCAGCCTACCGGTGATTATCTGAATATCCTCAAAATCAAGCCGCCGATGGTGACGTCCAGACGCAGCGTGGACTTCTTTGTGGACATGCTGTCGAAAGTGCTGGATGAGCAACTGTGATTTATCGATTGTTATCGGCTATTTTTTGCAGACCCGAGCACCTATCATGTTTTTAGTCTGTTAAAGCCGATTTTTATCCATTATAAAGTTGCCCTTCACCCCATTCGGAGCCCTGATCGCCATGACCACCTTGCACAGCACACCTCGCGCCGATGGCTTTCACATGCCTGCCGAATGGGCGCCTCAGACCCAAACCTGGATGATCTGGCCCGAGCGTCCAGACAACTGGCGCCTGGGCGGCAAGCCTGCGCAGGCGGCCCATGTGGCGGTGGCCAAGGCCATCGCACGTTTTGAGCCGGTGACCGTCGCGGTTTCCGCCAGCCAGTATGAAAACGCCCGCGCCCGCCTGGACGTGCCCAACATCCGCCTGGTGGAAATGTCCAACGACGACGCCTGGGTTCGCGACACCGGCCCGACTTTCGTGATCAACGACAGTGGTGAAGTCCGGGGTGTGAACTGGGACTTCAACGCCTGGGGTGGTTTTGACGGCGGCCTGTATGCACCGTGGAACCGCGATTCCCAAGTGGGAGGCAAGATCCTCGAGATGGAGCGCGCACCGCGTTACCGCACTGAAGGCTTCGTGCTTGAAGGTGGTTCGATTCATGTCGACGGCGAAGGCACCCTGATCACCACCGAAGAATGCCTGTTGAACCGCAACCGCAACCCGCACCTTGATCGTGCGGCTATTGAGGCCGTGCTCAGCGATAACCTGGCTGTGGATAAGATCATCTGGTTGCCGGATGGCCTGTTCAACGACGAAACCGACGGCCATGTGGATAACTTCTGCTGCTACGTGCGCCCGGGCGAAGTGCTATTGGCCTGGACCGATGACCCGCAAGACCCGAACTACCCACGCTGCCACGCAGCCTTGGACGTGCTGCAAAGCAGCACTGATGCTCAGGGCCGCTCGTTCATTGTGCATAAAATGCCGATCCCGGGTCCGCTGTATGCCACTGAGGAGGAATGCGCCGGGGTAGACCTTGTTGACGGTAGCCAGGAGCGTAATCCGACCGTGCGGTTGGCCGGGTCCTACGTCAACTTTCTGATCGTCAACGGCGGCATCATCGCGCCGAGCTTCGATGACCCGTTGGACGACCAGGCCAAGCAAATCCTGCAGAACCTCTTCCCACAGCATGAAGTGGTGATGGTGCCGGGCCGCGAACTGTTACTGGGTGGGGGCAATATCCATTGCCTGACCCAACAGCAGCCAGCCCCGCAACGAAAGTGAGTGCAGTTGTAACAGCGCCTTGATGGCGTACGAGCACTGCGCCTTTGCAGTGTTCACCGCAAGCCCGCGACCCAGCCCAGTCGCGGGCTTTTTCATGCCTGTATCCCGGTGAACACGGCACATTGGCATAGCTCTTGTATCGCTGTAGTTACAGTGGCCCAAGGGGGATGACCGCGCAGTTCTGTCACAAACCTTGAGTAAGTTAGCCGCTCACGCAGCAGGAGAGAGCGCTGAAATGAATGCCGATGTCCACCTGATGAACACGCGTACGTTCCACCCTTTGCGGGTCGACGGTGACGCGATCCATGCGCTGGCGCTTTGGTTAAAGGCAAACGGCTCGCGACAGGTCAGGCAAGTGCCTGATTTGCGCAGTGTGATGAGTGAGCGCTACCCGTTGGGGTTGTTCACGGAGGACGAAGTGCAGGCGTTGTGCGAGTTGATGAGCAACTAAAGAACACCTAAAACCAACTGTGGGAGCTGGCTTGCCTGCGATAGCGGCCTATCAGCCGACAGAGAGGGCGCTGGCCCACCGCAATCGCAGGCAAGCCAGCGCCTACACAAGCTTTGTTTCACATGAGGAGTGTCAGAAGCTGTAGGTTCCGGTGACCACCAGGCTTCGCGGCTCGCCCGGTTGAATCTGCGCCGCACTGGGCGCCGAGGCGTAGTAGTTTTTATCGGCGATATTGTTCAGTGCCGCCCGCACGTCCCATTCTTTTTGACGGAACCCGGCTAGCGCGTCCCAGCGGCCATAACCCGGCAACACCACGGTGTTGAGGTTGTCGGCATAACGATCACCCACCAGGGTCAAACCGGTTTCCGCGTACCAGCCCATCTCCGGCTTCCAGGTGATGAACAGGCTGGCATTGCGCTTGGCCACATCGCTGATCCGTTTGCCCTCAAAGCCGTTGTTGTCCTTCTCGACCTTGGCGTCCTGCAGGCCTACGCCGCCGCGCACATACCAGTTGTCGACGATCTTGCCGGTGGCGGTCAGCTCCACGCCGCGTGAGCGTTGCTCGCCGGTGAGCAGGGTAATGGTGCGGTCCAGCGGGTCGCTGGTGCGGCGGTTGTAGAGTTCCAGTTCGTACACGGCCAGGGTGGTGCTCAGGCGTTCGTCGAACCAATCGCTTTTCACCCCGATTTCCTTTTGCTTGGTCAGCTCCGGGCTCAGGTCGTTGACGTTGCCGGTGGCGTTCGGTGTGATGCCGATCAGGCCGCCGCCTGCTGGTGAGAAGGTCTTGCTCCACGAGGCATAGAACGAGTGGTGCTCCATGGGCGTCCACACCAGGCCGACGCGTGGGCTGGTGCTGTGGCTTTTCACGTTCTGTTGGATGTCGAGCAGCTTGTTGGTGGTGTCCACTTCGAAACGGTCGTAGCGCAGCCCGCCCAGCAGTTGCCATTGGTCATTCAGGCGCAGTTGGTCCTGTATGTAGAGGGCGCGGCTTTCGACTTCGGTGTGGTTGTTACTCGACAGTCGCATGCTCCCGGTGTGGCTCAGGCGGCGATTGGGTTGGTTGAGGTCCAGGCTCGGCACCGTCTTGCCATCCCGAGCGGAGTACAGCTTCGGATCGCGGCGCTGGCTGCCCAGCTCAATACCGGTGAGCAGGCGGTGTTCCAGGCCGAAGGTGTCGAAACCGCCTTCCAGCTCCAGGTTGTTGAACACGTTGCGGGTGTTCAAGTCCTGCTGCCAGTGCTGGCGGGTGACGGTGTTGATTTTCGGGTCATAGCCGGTCTGGTAGGTATTGTCGAAATCGCTGTCGAGCTTGAACACGCCGAGGGTGTGGCGCAGCTGCCAGTCGGCGTTGAGCTCGTAGGCGAGTTTGGAACGCAGGGACTGGGACTTATCGTCGATGTAATCGCCGTGATCAAAGTAGGTGGTGCTGCGGCTCACATCCGCCGGGCGCCCGTTGACGCCAGGAATGCCACGGTCCGGGGTGCGGTTGTAGCGGCTGTATTCGTATTGCACCAACCAGTTCAGCTCCGGGGTGAGCTGCCAACTCATCGACGGCGCGAACAACTGGCGGTTGCCGCTGACGCCATCGCGAAAGCTGTTGTTATCCTGGTTGCCCATGTTCAGGCGCAGGCTGATGTTATCGGTGGGGTCGGTACTCAGGTCGGCATATAGGCTGCGCAAATCGTTGCTGCCGCCTTGGGCTTCGATGCTGGACTTTTGCCCTGGGGTTGGCATTTTGCTTACCCGGTTGACTATCCCACCCTGGCCGCCTCGCCCGTAAAGCACGGCGGCCGGGCCCTTGAGCACTTCGATACGCTCGATGTTGTGCAGGTCGCGCACGTACTGGCTGTCGTCGCGAATGCCGTCCAGATAGAAGTCATTGCTGGCGTCGAAACCGCGTATGCGCAGGCTGTCGAAGCGTGTGTCGGCGCCGCTGCTGACGTTGGGGATACCGCTCAAGGCCTGGCCCAGGTCGTTGGTGCCATAGGAGCGCAGGCTTTCGGTTTTGACTGAGTCGATCGCCTGGGGCACATAGCGAACAGCCGTCGCGGTACGTGTGGCGGTGCTGGTCTCCTTGACCCGTGGGTCGTCTTCGTCTGCTTCCACACTGATCGAGGTTTCGGGCAGGACCGTGGCCGCACCGGCAAAACCGGCAGACAGCAGAACAGAGAGCCCAAGAGAGAGGGGCGTCAGGCGAGGGGCAGGCATGGGAGTGTATCCAAATGATGTGGCAGGAAAATTGTGCGCGAATGGTAATGCTTTGCATTTGCGCGCGTTATCTATTCCCTAATACGCATCGTGTCGGATTTGTTACTTAATGTGTTTTTAAAGGGATTCAAGGCGCTTTTCAGACTTTCATCGCCGCGCTTCACCTCGCCGCTTAGACGAATATCGCCTAAATACAGACGATTCACGAAATTGACACATAGTTCAACGCCCGCATAGGATTGCGCCCAACGCCTGTGGCTAACCACCATGACTAATCCAATAAAAAAGGCCCGCGGCAGTTCAGTCGTCCGCGGGCCTTCTTTTTGCTGGCAAGGTCGACACCAGAAAAGCAACAGGAGCCTGGTGTCACAGCGCGTACTCAACCCGTAATAAGGAATATAAGAATATGTTGAAGCAACGGATGAGTCTGATCGCTCTGGGGATTTTGAGCGCATCGACAGCAATGGCAAACGACCAGGAGCAATCCAAGGGGTTTGTTGAAGACAGCCACCTGAACATCGCAGCACGTAACGCCTACATCAGCCGTGACAAAAAAAATGGCGAGAAGGACAAAGCCGAATGGGGCCAAGGCTTCATCGGCAAGTTCGAGTCCGGCTTCACCCAAGGCACCGTCGGTGTGGGTGTGGATGTGATTGGTCAATACGCTATCCGCCTGGACGGTGGTAAAGGTCGCGCTGGCGCCGGCGGCATCGACTTCTTCAAGCAGGGCAACGGCACTGTTGATGACAACGGCCAGCGAAACCCAGGCTCGGCACCACACGACCTGGCCAAAGGCGGCGCTGCCGTGAAGTTCCGCGTTTCCAACACCGTACTCAAGTACGGTGACCAGTTCCCGGCTGTACCTGTGCTGCAGTACGACAACTCCCGCCTGTTGTCGGAAACCTACACCGGTACGTCGATCGTCTCCAAAGAGATCGCCGGTCTGCAACTGGACGCGGGTCACTTCACCAAAGAAGCGCGCAAGAGCATGGAAGGCACCGACAGCGGCCGCCTGAAAAGCATCGACTACATTGGTGGTAGCTACAAATTCACCGAAAGCCTGTCGGCTGCCCTGTACGCCTCCGACATGCAGGACGTGCTGAAGAAGCAGTACGTCAACGTCAACTACGTGCTGGCCCTGCCAGAGAAGCAGTCGCTGACGTTTGACTTCAACGGCTACAAAACCAAGCTCGACCGCAGCTTCGCCCTGGAAAACCAAGGTGATGCGGACGCTCGCGACAACAAGATCTGGAGCCTGGGCGCTACCTGGGCCGTTGGCGCGCACAGCTTCACCCTCGCTCACCAGCGCAGCACCGGTGACACCGGCTACCTGTACGGCGGCTACCGCAACGCTGGCGGCATCGGCGACGGCGGCAATACCATCTTGCTGGCCAACTCCTACTGGTCCGACTTCAACGGCAAGGACGAGCGCTCCTGGCAAGCAGGTTACGGCATTGACTTCGCCACCTTCGGCGTACCGGGCCTGACCTACAACATCGCCTATGTGCGTGGTACCAACATCGACGACGGCAGCGGCCGTGGCGATGGCACCGAGCGTGAAATCTGGAACCAGTTCAAGTACGTGGTACAGAGCGGCCCAGCCAAGGACCTGAGCCTGCGTGCTCGCGCCTCGTGGTTGCGCGTTTCCGACAACGCCAGCAAATACAACACTGGCGGTAACGAAATCCGTCTGTTCGCCGACTACCCGATCAACGTTTTCTAATTGATCGAGTGTCGAGCCTGATGCCAGGCAATAAAAAACCCCGACTGGTTCGGGGTTTTTTTATGCCTGGAGGTTGCCACCTAGGCCTTGACTGGCGCGAGCTTCTTGCAGTTTTCCTTGCGTGTCGGGTACTGCTCGCACTTGCGCAACACCGTTTGCACCTGCTGCGCATTCTGCAGTTGCTGGTTGGCCAACAGCTTCTCGGTAATAAACAGTTCTTCCGAGCCCAGGTTGCGTTCCGCCTTGTCAATCATCGCCAACGCCGATTGCCCGTCACCGCGTTTGAGGTGGTAGCTGATCATCAAGTCATAGGTGGAGGGCCCGGCCAGGGACCAGTCCTTGATCGCCTGCAACTCTTTCACCGCTTCGCTGTTTTTGCCCTGGGCCAGGCGCACGGTATAGGCGGTGCGCCGAATGCTCGGCTGGTCTTTTACCGGCGAGGCCAGGGCCCTGCGGATGAAAGCGTCAGCCTGTGGCACCTTGTTTTTCTCTAGGGCATCAATCGCGAAGTACGCGTCTTTATAGCCCTGCAAAGCCTTCGCCACCTGGGGCGTGCTCTTCATTTTTGCCCAGCTTTGCGGGTTGACCCGGGCGCGGCGTTCCTGGCGATACTCGCGTTGCAAGTACTGGCGCAGTTCGGCGTCGCGGTCCATGGCCGACATGTGTGAGCGGTTGAAGTACTGGCTGGTTGCGGTGATACCGGTGGTCAAGCCGTCCTTGACCAACACGTCCAGTTCTTTGGTGAACTGGTTGAGATTGAACTGCTGCAGCGAATCCTGCATGGCATTCTTGCGCGCCGTGAGGAAGCCCGTGAGCAAGGGTTTCTGCTTGCCCTGGAAGTCGTTGAGGCGCTCCAGGCTATGGGTGGCGGCTCGCGGCGCGTAACCGGCGCGGATCATCAAGTCGGTGCCCAGCAAGTCGGCCTGGTCTTCCTGGCTGCGGCCCCAGGCGGTGCTCCAAACCTGGTCGGAAAAGGTATTGGCCAGTGCGGTATACAGCACGGTATTACCGATGGTCTTCTGGGTGCCGGCCGGGTCCTTGCTGAACAACTTCATGGTTCCGCTGCTGCGGTCCACGCCGGTGTCGGCCGCCATGGTTGCCAAGGCAACGGTGGAGGCCACCGTCGTGAACATCTCTTTTTGCTGTTGGAAAGCGGCCATGCGGTCATGGTGATGCAGCAATACGTGGCTCATTTCATGGCCCAGCATCGCGGCGATTTCATCTTCACTGGCGACGTTGTCCAGCATGCCCAGCGGCACGAACAGGTTGCCGTAAGGGTCTGCCGACGGCCCGAACCCATAGCTGTCGGTGATCTTCACCTGCAGCGGCGGTAACTCCCCCGGCCAGCCCTTGGACAGGCGCGTGACAATGCCCTGCAAGTAGCCTTGCAGCATGGGGATATCCACCAGGTTCTGCTGGCGCGCTTCAGCGGCCGGTACCGCACGCCCGTCGTAGCTCAAACGCTGCTGGCTCTGGCGCTGCGGGTCGAGCTTGTAATACTGGCGTACGTCGCTGTTATCCACGTAATGGCCCTGAACCCGGGACTGGGTCGAGGGGCCCACCAGGTTCAGGAACGCTTGGTCTGCACCTTTCAAGGTGGCGCAACCACTGAGCACCGAACTGGCCAACAGGCCGGCTGCTACTAGATATCCCTTCACCGCAACGCTCCTTTTATTGATTGCAGCCGGCACCAAAACCGATGGTGGAGTTGTTGCGGCTATCCTTGGCCTGGCTTTTGGTCAGGCCCTGGCAGGGCAGGTCCACGACGTTCAGCGGCGGCTCGATGCGTAGGTCCATGGTGTCCAACCAGACCTTCTGGCCTGCCAGTTCTACCTGCACCAGGTCCAGTGCCTGGTTGTACTGCAACACCGGCAGGGGCTGGGTGGGCGCGTCCTTTTTCGCCAGCTCACGTTGTTGCTTGCCCTGCTCGTCCAGCACTGTCACCGGGTCGGCGAGGAACGCCTTGATACTGTGGGTTTCTGCCCATGCGCCCTGGGTGAAGAGGGCGGCGAGCAAGACGATGAGGCTTCTGTTCATCCTTGGTTTCCTTGAGTCAGATAGCAGAGCGGTGCACTCAGCGATTGCGGTCGAAGAAGGCTTCGATCCGCTCGCTGAACAGCACCAACGACAGCAACACAATGCCCAGCACGTTGACCGGGGTGATGTCATTGAGGCTCAGCAACACACTGACCCCCGCCAACATCGACATCACCAACAGCCACGACGGGCACGGTGAGGTAAAAAACCAGATTTCCTGGCGCCGCCACCGGCTCCAGGTGCGATGGCCCGCCAGGCGACGCGCGTGCAGCGCCTTGAGCACGGCGATCAACGCCAGCAGCCCGAGCTCCAGCAGGTCCAGCCAATTGAAGGGCAAGCGGGGGAAGTTGGCCGGTTCATGGTCGTAGTCCATGCCCGCATTGATCAGGTTATCCAGGGCCATGGCGTGCAAATACACGCCGGGGAGTTGGCCATGTACCGGCGACTCCACCAGATCCCCGGTGGAGGCAATATTGGCGCCCACCAGCACCAGGCGGTCGCGCAGTAACTCGGCGATCAGTGCCTGGTCGCCGGGGTCGCTGACCTCCAGGTCACTGGCCGACAACGTCAGCGTATAAGGGCACCGTGCCTGGGCCGAGTCATCGAGTTTCCAGAACACCGCCTGGAAAAACTGTGCCACCCCGTCCAGCAAAAAATGCCGTGCCGGCGCGCAGTGGCGGATATCGGCGATACGTGCCTGCTCGGGCGCCAGCTTCAGCCCCCATTGCACGGCGATGGGCTGGCGCTGCGCAGCGGCTTGCACATCCACCGGGGGTGTTTTGCAGTGCTGCGTGCCGCAGAACACCCGGTACAGCGACATGGCAGGAGTTTCCATCAGCCCTGCCTGCGTGCGCATCGCCAGTGGGTATTTGTCATCCACCCCTTCCCACACTACCAGGGCTGGCTGGCTCACCTGCATAAACGGCGCCAGCGTATTCGCCTGGCCCGCCTCTGCTCGCGTCAACCCTGTATTGGCCAGCCACAGCGGGATGCCTTGGCGTTGATAACGCTCAAACACATTCGCCAGCAACTGACTGCCCCGCGTCGGGTCGCCCAACGAGTGGTCGTGGCTATAAAGAAAATCCACAAACACCGCCTGGGGCTTGTACGCCAGCAAGCGCTTGAACAACTTGCTCTGTTCACCATAAGGCATGGGCCACGAACTGTCGTTGCGCATCAGGTAGGCATCATCAATCAACACCACCGCCACACGCTGCTGCCCAAGGCTCGGGTAGTGACTGGCGAACATACGATTGAGCCACTGCGCCGACGCCTTGTCGCTGGAACTGGCCAGGCCGAAAGGATCAAGAATCGCCAGCAACACGATGATGACCGCCAGCCAATAGCGGCGGTATTTGAACAGCGGGGGTTTGGACAACATCCATGTCTCGATAAAAGCGCAAGCGAGGCGGGGTTTTTAACGGAGTGGGGAGGGGGTGTCAATTGGAAAAGTGGCTAAGTGCCATATCGCTATAGGCGCATAGATCGTCATTCGCAAAAAAGCCCTGGCCTATCCAGGCCGTGGCTTTCCTCTGTGGGAGCCGGGCTTGCCCGCGATGACGTCAGCCCGCGCACCATACGACATCTTTATTGCTCAACATTCCCAGGTGACTCCAGAACCTTCACCACATCATCAATCACCGCCTTGCTCATCTCCTGCAAATAATGCGACGCCCAGGCTTAACGGTCCGTGTCTCTTGCCATCGCCGCATCTTCTGCGAGCAGCTTGGCGAGATGGAGCAGGTCGGAAACGTGATGCAAAGCTTCATGCAGGGAAACACCGCCGTTGACGCGGAACAGAGGTTGGTCGGAGTGAAAGGAGAAAGGGGTGACGCCGAGGGTGGTTAACGCAGATGGATTTGGAGCGGTCATTGGTAGAACTCCCGTATCGAGTGAGAGCTACCACGTTCGTCGTTTGAACGAATGCGTGGCGCTAAGGCGCCTGCATCAAGTCGGGTTCTCAGGCCCGGTCGCAAAATTGCAGCGACGGGGACGAGATTAGCGTGGTGGGGCGTGGGGACCTGGCTTGCTGTCAACCACAGCGCTTCAGCCGATCTTTCCCAAACCTGTCTGATCACTCAACCCCGCAGTTTCAGCTCCCTCACCCGTTTGATCACAAACTGTTCAAACAGAGGGTGCTCAGTCACCACATCGTACATTTCATATTTTGTGAATGCCCGGATAACGGCTCCGCAGATTTCTGCCTCGTCGAGCGCTTTGTTTTTGCCGTAAGCAGCAGCAAGAATGCCGTTCATGTTTTGCAAATAACCCTGCATGCCAGTGTCATTCAGGATTTGGTTGAAGACTTCCCGCCACGGCCTTTTGTCTACTTCCCGTATGTCGCGACCGATGAAGGTCCAGCTCATGTAACACTGGCCGTCTATTTCAAAGCTTTCGAAACGACAATCTGTCTGAAAGGTTTCGCTGCCGACTTCGGCGTTTCGTTCTGGAGGATACGGTGCCGTTTGGGATCTTCGTCTGTTGAGAACTCTGGATGCGCTGTCCACTTGCACGCAAATCACTGGCTGAGTAAGCGGGCGCAATATTTTATTGAATGTTGCTTCTTTGGATGCCCCGGCGAGGGTAAGGACTGAGCGGAAATAGTGCTCCACACTGGATGCGGCTTTGTATGCTTCAAGCAACCAGTCAGATGGCATCAACAGCTCTGCGGCGAAGCGATTGGCTTCGGCCTCCATTTGGCTGTAAGCAGCATCAACTTCCCGGTTCTCCAGGTGGGAGACGATTGTGCCTGTGTGCCATGGGATAACTACGTGCCCGATTTCATGGGCCAGTGTAAATTTTCGACGGGTAACAGGTGCGCTTGAGTTGATCAGGATGCGGGGCTTGGTAGCAGCACCAATGCCAATGGTGATTCCGTCCACGCCGAACGGCAGTTCAAGGTACTCAAGCTCTCCATAGGCAGAGGCTAGCTGCTCCAGATCGTACGGTGGTGTCAGCTTGCGGATGGCCAGGACGCGACTGGCCATTTTCTCTTCTGGGGTCACTAGATCTTGCCCACGCTACGTAGCCAGGCTTCGACTTTGGTCGCTTCAGCGACCGATCGTGCGCGCGCAGCAATCGCAAATTTGTCTTGATCGAGTTGGTCCTTAAGAGAGGTGCCGTACTTGTGGGCAGTCAATACAAAAGGTAAGACCGACGGGGTGGTTGACCACAGTTGGTACTCTTCCCACTTCATGCCCAGATATTCATGCAATTGCATGTCGGCGCCTTGACGACCCTCGTGCCAGTCCTCGACGAATTGGTCGATCTCTTCTTCCAGCACATCGCCTTTAAGGCAAAGCTCTATAAAATTCATATGAACCTCCCAGTTCGGTTTGATCCTTCGTCCGCGGACGGCAGGTTTCAAAGCAAGCCCGGTTTCAGGGCAGACCTCACCCAGGTGAAAGCCACGTCGGTCGAAGACTTCAAACTCGCCGTGAAGCGAATCCCATGAGTAGTAACGTTGCTCTACGGCATCAAAGTAATACTTACGGCCACCCTCTACATACGCGACTCTGAAACCGCTGACAATAGAAGGATCAGGCCTCGGTTTGCCGCCCATCCGACGTTCCCTTAATCCTGAAAACTGGTCTTGGCATCTTCGCCAAGGAGGGGCGGGACTATACCGTAGCTGGATTGGCATGGGCGGCAGGCTGGAGCGCGGATTCGTTTCAAGAAATCGCAAGCTGCAGGTCAGGGAGCCAGGCGGAACGCCAAAACGAAAAAACCCGCCAGAAGGCGGGTTTTTCGGGGGTTCTAGAGATTTTGAAAGCCTTCTCTGGAACCTTGTATGGTGCCGGCACCAGGAGTCGAACCCGGGACCTACTGATTACAAGTCAGTTGCTCTACCAACTGAGCTATACCGGCGTGTTAGGGCGACGATTATAGCGATTGGAAAGGTTCTGTAAACCCCTGAATTCTGACTATTTTTGCAAAGTCGGAGGTTTCTTGCGATTAGGGCGTTTTCCCCGTGTTTTCACAGGTCGAAAAGGACGTTCAGTTCGGGTCCCAGCTCTACGCCTGATGAGCAACGAGCTTTATCCGTTACCGAACGCGCCAAACAGCCCGCACAAAGCACCCGTTATGCGCCTGGCGCCAGATGCTTATGCACAATCGGTTGGTAACAGCTGTCGCGAAACAGCCAATTTGTGCAGCAGTTCTCAACACGCTGCAACTGCCTGTTTTGTGTGCACTTTATTTCGTGAACAAAAAATGACCAGGTTGGCTTTTGGCGTGAAGTGCCGATATTCAGGGCCTCTGTAAACTATTCATCAACAGAGTTATCCACAGGGCGCTTGTAGGATTTTTCGCCCTTTAATCGCGCTCGCCCAGCACCATCAAGTTGCGCGGGGTCAACGACGGTTCACAGAAGCTGCCGACCTCGACGTTGTAGCCTTGTTCGACCATGAACATTGCCCGGTCCAATACTAACCACAGTTCCAATGGGCGTCGAAACAAGCCTCTTACCAACTCCAGGTTGCGCACCTCGGCCAGGCGCTGCCAGCCGTGGGCTTCCAGCGTCGTCCAATCCTGTTCACCTGTGGATAGTCCCTTGAGGCTCGCCAGTTCCTGGCAGTAGTCGGCAAAGGGTTTATCCAGCCAGTTGGCGGGCAGGGAGGGTGTTGGCAGGTAGTCGTCGCAGCCGCGCAGTTGCCGCTGTAGTCGGTCAAAACCCAGGCGGCGGGCCATGGAGGTGTCCCGTTGTTGGCGTACACGGTTGCCCGCGGTGACGGTTTCGCTCAGGGGCAGGCCCAGGTCATCAATCGACAGTTGCAGCAGTGAGGCGCGCCCGGCGGCGGAGAGGGCTTGATAACGGTCGGCGGTGATGCGGTTGTAGCAGCAGGGCGCCAATGCCAGTTGTTTACAGCCGGCGGCGCTGGCCAGCTGCAGCAGGCGCACATGCAGATCGCCGCAGGCATGCAAGGCGACCGGTGTGTGTTCGGGCTGGATCGCGACATCCGCCATTACGTCTTGCAGATGATGGGTTGCGGGCAGGCCGTGACGATCACTCAAGGCTTGGCCGGAGGCGATCAGGGCGGGGTCGTATTCCAGGCAGGTCAGCTGTTGGCCAGGTTGCAGCAGGCGGCGGCCTAGATGGCCTTTGCCGGCGCACCAGTCCAGCCAGTGGGCAGGCGTTTGGGTAAAGGTCAGCGCGGCGCCGAAGGCTTCGATCTGTTGCCATTTGCGCCCGGGTACGTCGACATTCAGACGATGGCGAGCAGGCTCAAGGGGGTGCGTGGGTAACTTATCCACAGTGCTGAGGTGCAGTGCGTGAGCGGCCAGCTGTGGAAAAGGTGCGGGCGCGGGCAGGTGGTGAGGTTGGTTGTGGCTGGCTTCAGCTTCGGCCAACGAACGCCGGCGCAACCACAGGGATAACTCGGGATGCTCGGTTTCCCAAGGCAACTGCAACTGGGTAAAGGGCCGTGGTCGCCACAGCCTTTGGTGTTCGGTCAGGAATGCATCCAGTGCCTGGAAGCGTGCCTCAACGTCCTTGGCACGCATCGACGCGCAGCCATTTTTCCAGCAGTTTGAAACCGCGCACCAGCACGTAGGCCATCAGCAGGTAGAACAACCCAGCGGCGAAGAAGATCTCCACCGGCAGGTAGGTGCGGGCAATGATGGTGCGCGCCATGCCGGTCAGTTCCAGCAGGGTCACGGTACTGGCCAGGGCGCTGGCCTTGAGCATCAGGATCACTTCATTGCTGTAGGCCGGCAGGCCGATGCGCGAGGCGCGTGGCAGGATGATGTAGAACAGCGTTTTCGGTTTGGACATGCCCAATGCCCGCGCTGCTTCGATCTCCCCCGGCGGAATGGCCTGGATCGCACCGCGCAGGATCTCGGCAATATAGGCGGCGGTGTGCAGGGTCATGGTGGCAGTGGCGCACCAGAACGGGTCGCGCAGGTACGGCCACATGAAGCTGTTGCGCACGGCATCGAACTGCGCCAGGCCGTAATACACCAGGAACAACTGCACCAGCAGCGGCGTGCCACGGAAGAAGAAGATGTAGCCATAGGGCAGGGCGCTCACGTACCAGCGGCGCGAAGAGCGCGCGATACCCAGTGGAATCGCCAGCAGCAGGCCGGCGATCACGGCGATTGCCACCAGCTCCAGGGTCAGGGTGGCGCCCTGGGCCAACTTCGGCAGCCACTTGATGATCACGGCCCAGTTCAGGCCCAGGTCAAAGTGCGATAGCCAGCTGTAGTCGCCGCTCATTGGGTGCTCCTTGCAAAGCCGCGTGCGGCGCGTTTTTCCAGGAAGTGCATGCTGGTCATCGCCAGTACGGTCAGGCCCAGGTACATGAACGCCGCGACCATGAAGAAGGTGAATGGCTGTTTGGTCACGGTCACGCCGATTTGCGCGTGGCGCATGATTTCTTCAAGGCCGATCACCGACACCAGTGCGGTGTCCTTCATCAGGATCATGAACAGGTTGCCCAGGCCAGGCAGAGCGATACGCCACATCTGCGGCATGATCAACCGAGTGAAAATCCGAAACTTCGACAGCCCCAACGCCACGCCGGCTTCGCGGTGGCCCTTGGGAATGGCGAGGATCGCGCCGCGGAACACTTCCGTTGCGTAGGCGCCGAAGCACAGGCCCAGGGCGATGACGCCGGCGGCGAAGGCACTCAGCGACAGGTCGGGGTTGCCGAAGAACTCACCGAGCGCACGCATCAGGTTAACGGTGCCGAAGTAAATCAGCAGCACCCACAGCAGCTCGGGAATACCGCGCACGATGGTCGAATAAGCGCCGCCCAGCCATTGCAGTGGCTTGTACGGGGAAGTCTTGGCCAAGGCGCCGGCAAGGCCGAGCACCAGCCCCAGGCACAGGGCCGTGAGCGCCAGTTTGACGGTCATCAGCGCGCCGGCGGCGAGGGCCGGGCCGAATCCGTAGAGATCGAAATTCATGGTGTTTTCATATCGCGGCAGGCATTGCTAAAAGCCGACGCGCTCACAGGAGCGCGCCGGGCAGGCCGTTCAGATCATTCGATGCTGAACGGGAAGTACTTGTCGTTGATCTTCTTGTAGGTGCCGTCTGCCTTGATCTCTGCCAGGGCTTTGTTCAGGCGCTCGCGCAATGGGTCGCCCTTGCGCACGGCGATACCGATCTTGTCGCTTTCTACCACTGGGTCGCCTTTGAATTCATAGGCCGAACCGTCTTTGCTCTTGAGCCATTCGTACTGCACGTACTTGTCAGCCAGGATGCCGTCGAGGCGACCGGAGGTCAGGTCGAGGTAGGCGTTTTCCTGGGTGTCGTAGAGTTTGGCTTCGGTGTCCGGCAGCTTGTCTTCCAGGTAGGTACCGGCCAGCGTTGCGCGCTGTGCACCGATCACCTTGCCTTTCAGGTAAGTGGCGTCGGTCTTGAAGTCTGCCGTGGCTTTGGGCGCAATGAACTGCAGCTTGTTGGAGTAGTACGGGTCGGTGAAGTCCACTGCCTGCTTGCGCTCGTCGGTGATCGACAGCGAGGACACCAGGAAGTCGAACTTCTTGGCGTTCAGGGCCGGGATGATGCCGTCCCAGTCGGACACATACACTTCGCACTTCTCGACTTTCATCTTGGCGCACAGGGCGTCGCCGATGTCCTTGTCGAAGCCCACTACGTTGCCGCTGGCGTCTTTATTGTTGAAGGGCGGGTAAGCCGCTTCGATCCCCATCTTCAAGGTTTCTGCCATGGCCGTGGCGCTGAACGCCATCGAGACGGCCGCGGCCAGAAGGAATTTCTTATAGGTCTGCATGCATGTTGCTCCGTTAGCGGTTGCTGGACATGAATTGTTTGCAGCGCGCCGAAAGCGGGTTTTCAAATACCTGCTGTGGCGATCCTTGCTCTTCGACCAGGCCTTGGTGCAAAAACACCACTTCGCTGGATACCTGACGGGCGAAGCCCATTTCGTGGGTGACCAGCAGCATGGTGCGGCCTTCTTCGGCCAGTGCGCGGATCACATTAAGTACTTCCTGGACCATTTCCGGGTCAAGCGCAGAAGTCGGTTCGTCGAACAGAATGACTTTAGGCTGCATCGCCAAGGTACGCGCAATCGCCGCGCGTTGTTGTTGGCCGCCAGAGAGTTGCGCGGGGTAGGCGTGGCGCTTGTCGGCGATACCGACCTTGGCCAGCAGGGCCTCGGCCACTTCTATGGCTTCGGCCTTGCTTTGGCCGAGTACGCGCCGAGGAGCCTCGATGATGTTGTCGAGGATGCTCATGTGCGGCCACAGGTTAAAGTTTTGAAACACAAACCCGATTTCGCTGCGCAGGCGGTTGATCTGCTTGCCGTCAGCGGCCATCAGTTCGCCGTTTTTCGCGGCCTTGAGCTTGAGTTCTTCGCCGGCCACCAGGATCTGGCCCTGATGCGGGTTTTCCAGCAGGTTGATGCAGCGCAGGAAGGTGGACTTGCCGGAACCGGAGGAACCCAGGATCGAGATCACATCGCCGTCGCGAGCGGTCAGCGAGATACCTTTGAGTACCTCAAGCTCACCATAGCGTTTATGCAAGTTGCGGATTTCAAGCGCGGGCGTGGCCTGGGCCATGTGCGGTCCTCATTGTGTTCGTTGCGATCTTCGCTGTTGGGCCGCCTTCCTGGCGAGGCGCCAAGCTAGCATAGCGTTTGGATGACAGCCAACAGCGCTGCGGACGGTTAACCGATGGTCTGCGGCAGGGTGTCGCATCGGCGCAGCAGTGTGTCGCGCCATCAACAACCTACAGACGTTTGACCCGGAAAGATCCACAGGCTTCGCGTAAAAAAAGGCGCGATGGTGCCAGCTTTGGCCGGGTGTTGGAAGGGTTAACCGGGCAAACGGTCCATATCAGCCCGGTTATGGGGCGTCACGTACTTTTTGTGTGTGTTTTTGGTGCGTCAGTGCGCCGTGAATGTGAGTCGCACGGTAACGCTATAGCGGAATGCCATTGTTCTCAATGACTTGCGATAGGTCGCGAATTGTCCTACAGCCCCCGTCAACTGTGGCTCTGAAATATTTTGGCGCAAATCTTGCGTAAAAAATAAAGAACGCCCTGTTGGATTCTTTTCACGAGAAAGGCTGCAGGCCGGGCGAACCGTTTTCGCAATTCCTCGCAAAGGTGTGTCAATGAGTAGTACGCAAAGCTCCAATGACCTCGAACAGGGGCTCAAACCGCGTCACGTCACTATGCTGTCGATTGCCGGGGTCATCGGCGCCGGTTTGTTTGTCGGCTCCGGCCATGCGATCGCTGCTGCCGGCCCGGCTGTACTGTTGGCCTATGCTGCCGCCGGTACGCTGGTGGTCTTGGTGATGCGCATGCTGGCCGAGATGGCCGTTGCGTCACCGGATACCGGTTCGTTCTCTACCTATGCCGACCGGGCAATCGGCCATTGGGCCGGTTTCACCATAGGCTGGCTCTACTGGTGGTTCTGGGTGCTGGTGATTCCGCTGGAAGCCAACGCGGCGGCAACCATCCTGCACGCCTGGTTCCCCGACGTGGCGATCTGGGCGTTCACCCTGGTCATTACCTTGCTGCTCACCGCAACCAACTTGTTCAGCGTGAAGAACTACGGCGAGTTCGAGTTCTGGTTTGCGCTGATCAAGGTTGTGGCGATCGTAGGCTTTGTGATCCTCGGCCTGGCCGCGATCTTCGGCTTCTTGCCCACCAGCCAGGTCAGCGGTGTTTCGCACCTGTTCGATACCCAAGGGTTCATGCCCAACGGCATGGGCGCCGTATTGGCGGCGATCCTGACCACCATGTTCTCGTTCATGGGCACCGAGATTGTCACCATCGCCGCAGCCGAATCGAAGAACCCGGGCCAGCAAATCACCAAGGCCACCAACTCGGTGATCTGGCGGATTGGTTTGTTCTACCTGTTGTCGATCTTCATCGTGGTGTCCTTGGTGCCTTGGAACGATCCGACCCTGGCTGCCGTAGGTTCCTACCAGACTGTGCTGGAACGCATGGGCATTCCGAACGCCAAGCTGATTGTCGACCTGGTGGT
The DNA here is from genome assembly GCF_036346515.1 of Pseudomonas sp. AM4(2022). Classification (NCBI taxonomy): domain Bacteria; kingdom Pseudomonadati; phylum Pseudomonadota; class Gammaproteobacteria; order Pseudomonadales; family Pseudomonadaceae; genus Pseudomonas; species Pseudomonas sp. AM4(2022). Next base: position 104,678 of record NZ_JAOTNW010000006.1, on the reverse strand, counting down.
GCTGGTTGCCGTGACCAGTTGCCTCAACTCAGCGCTGTACACCGCGTCGCGCATGCTGTTCTCCCTGGGCCGTCGCGGTGACGCACCGGCCGTGGCCAAGCGTACCAACAAGAGCGGCACACCTTACTGGGCGGTGTTGCTGTCCACCGGCGCTGCGTTCCTGGCGGTATTCGCCAACTATGTCGCCCCGGCGGCGGTGTTCGAATTCCTGCTGGCCAGCTCCGGCGCCATCGCGTTGCTGGTGTACCTGGTGATTGCCGTGTCGCAACTGCGCATGCGCCAGAAGCGTACGGCAGCGGGTGAGAAGATCGTCTTCAAGATGTGGCTGTTCCCAGGCCTGACGTACGCGGTGATGGTGTTTATCGTCGGTACGTTGACCATCATGCTGTTCCAGGAAGCGCATCGGGTCGAGATCATTGCCACCGGGGTTCTGAGCTTGCTGGTGGTGTTGGCGGGGTTGGTGGTGGCGAGCCGTCGCAAGGCCCAAAGAGTGGGCGCTGCGGCACTTAACTGATACGCCGCTATTCAAACTGTGGGAGCGGGCTTGCTCGCGAATGCGCTAGACCAGTCAATAATTGAGTGACTGTCAGAATGCATTCGCGAGCAAGCCCGCTCCCACAGTTTGTTTGGTGTCAGTCGGGGGCGTTGGCCAGCGCCTGGGACGCCGCCACGTAATCGGCCTGGAACTGCGACGACTCGATCCACGCCAATGCGGCGGCTTCATCATCGCTGTCCGTCGCCCACTGCCGATACTCGATCAGCGCCGCCAGGATAAAGTCGGTCGCTTCCTCTTCGCCTTCCTGCTCCAGCACCAACGCCAGCAACGGATGCGCCAGGAACACCGCACACAGCGCCTGCTGGCTGATCTCGCCGGCGGTACGCATTTCGACGAACAGTTCAGTCAAATCCACCGACTCAAGGTCGATGCGGCTGTCGTCGCCAGCAAAAGCATCCGGCTTGTGCGCCACGGCGCGCTGGGTGCGGTTTTGCTTGGCCTTGGCTTTTGCCCGGTGGGCGCGTTTTTGCTGCTTGTTTGGCGAGGCCATGGGCTCAACGTCCTTGGGGTCTGGGTCTAGAGGGTGTATTGAAGCGCAGGTTGGGGTAAATCCCAAGGGTTTCTCGGACGGCAATGATTGTTGTAGTGCTCGACCTTCTCTGCGTGGGTACTTAGGCTGACAGTCTATTGATCCAGCAGAGCCCGCCCATGACCCGCGACACCCTGGAACACCATCAGGTCCCGATCTACTTCGTTGCCGTCTTTGCGGCCGTCACGTTTGGCCTGCTCTGGCCCTTGTCGGCGCAGGGCCTTAGCCTTTGGGTGACCCCTGCCATCGCCGTGCTGATGTACGCGATGTTTTTGCAGATCCCCTTTCTTGAGCTGCGCCAAGGCTTGAGCAACAAGCGCTTCATGGCGGCCTTGCTGCTGGCCAATTTCATCCTGGTGCCTTTGCTGGTGTGGGGGTTGACCCGCGGCCTGGTGGAACGCCCGGCGTTGCTGGTGGGCGCTCTGCTGGTGTTGCTGACGCCCTGTATCGACTACGTGGTGGTGTTTACCCATATCGGCAAGGGCGACTCGCGGTCGATGCTGGCGGCAACCCCGCTGCTGCTGTTGCTGCAACTGCTGCTGTTGCCGGTCTACCTGGGGCTGATGTTGGGCGAGCAATCCAGCGTGGTGGTGGCGGCGGGGCCGTTTGTCGAGGCGTTCGTGGGGTTGATTGTGGTGCCGATGCTTCTGGCGGTTGTGACCAGCGCTCTTGCGCGGCGGTCGAGCGCCATCAGTCATTGGAACAGTGCTTGGGCGTGGTTGCCGGTGCCGGCGATGGCGTTGGTGCTGTTTGTAGTGCTCGCTTCGCACATCACTGCGGTGGTGCGGGATTTCAATTTGTTGCTGCCTGTCATTCCGGTCTACGTGGCCTTTGTGTTGCTGGCGCCGTGGATGGGCATCGTGGCCGCGCGGCTTTTCGAACTGCCAGCGCCGACGGCGCGGGCGGTGACGTTCAGTGCGTCGACCCGTAACTCGCTGGTGGTTTTGCCATTGGCGCTGGCCTTACCGGAAGACGTGCGCGGCTTGGCCGCAACGGTGGTGATCCTGCAGACCCTGATCGAACTGGTTGCCGAATTGCTCTACGTTCGCCTGATCCCGGCAGTGGTGTGGCCCACCAGTCGGTAACCGCGTGAATGTTCAGGTCTGTTCAGGCGCCATTCAGGGGCGCGTTCGGCACCATACGCCAGCGCTTCTCACCTGACAGGTTACCCGATGGATCAGCACAACCGTTTTCGCCTGGAGTCACTGGGTATTTTCCTGGTCGCTCTCTTGTTGTTCACAGTGGGCATCTGGGATCAGCAGCCCCAGGGTTTTGACGGGCGGTGGGCGCTGTTCCTGCAGGAAATGTATCGCCATGGCGCGAGTCTTTTCCCTACCACCTACGGCCGGCCCTATGCGGATTACCCAGGCACCGCGACCTTCTTCAGTTATCTATTCGCCCGCTTGTTCGACGCGCCGAACCACTTGGCGAATGTGCTGCCCACGGCGCTCGCGTCGGCGGGAGTGATCGCGCTGATGTATCGCCTGCTGGCACCCTACAGCCGTGCCTGGTCGCTGCTGACGGTGTTGCTCACGCTGCTCACCGCCCAGTTGCTCGAAAAGTCGCGGTCGGTGTGCCTGGACCAGATGGTTGCATTGTTATGCGTGGGCAGTTTCTACCTGCTGCACACCGGCGAACGCCTGGGGTCGCGGCTGAGGCAACTGGCGGTGTTCCCGTTGTTCATTCTCGGGTTTGCGATACGTGGGCCGCTGGGGTTGATTGAGGTCTGCGCGGTGGTGTGTGTGTATTGGGCGTTGGGCAAGCCGGGGGAGCGTGTCCGACAGGTGTTGATCCACGGCGTTATCGGCTTGGTGTTGCTCGCCGCGTGCTGGTGGCTTCTGATGAAGCTTGCGCGGTTCAGTGGTGGCGATGCGTTTGCCGATGAAGTCTTCAAGATGCAGGTCGGTGGGCGTCTGGATGAGTCGGGTGAGCCGTTTTACTTTTACTTCCAACTGAGCTTGTACCGCTACTTCCCGGTGGTACCGCTGGCATTTGCGAGCCTGTTTGCGTTGCGCCATCGCTGGCCCGAGCGTTGGGGCAATGAGCACCTGCAATTGCTGGTGCGGTTCGGGGGCTGCGGCTTGATGATTCTGCTCGGCCTGTCGGTACCGCACTTCAAGCGCGCTTATTACATTCTGCCGATGGTGCCGATGTTTGCGGCTGTCGCTGCCTATGGGCTGCTTCATGCGCAAGGCTGGCTGGTGGGCGTGCGCCGTGGCTACGAATGGCTGGTCGCGGCGCTGCCGACGTTGTGCGTGATTGTGTTGTTTGTGTGTCGATACGCCTGGCACAAGCAGGGCTACTGGCCGGAGATTTCCTTGCCGTTGATGATCGGTGCGTTGGTGGTGCTGCAAGCCGCCGCGTTGATTGCCTGGCAGCGAGCATGGCGGTTGGTGTGGCTCAGTCTGATCGCCCTGGCGGCGCAATGGCTGTTGCTGGTGACGGTGATAGAGCCGGCCAAGGACCTGCAATTCGACACCCGGCGGTTTGTCAGCCAGGTGGAGGCGTTGCGTGAGGCGCAGCCGGGCCCTTTGGTGTTTGTCGACCTGGCCCGGGATACCTGGGCGGTGCGCTACATGATGAACCTGGATCACGATGAACAGCCGCTGTTTGTCGGGCGTCACGAGCTTGAGAAATTGGCGGCGTTGCCCCGGCCCGCCTGGGTGATTGTGTCGCGCAAGGAGACTGCGCTGTTGAAGGGGTCGCCGGTGGAGCACCTGGCGCCGAGCTATCAGGGGCGCTTGAATGACAACCCGCTGATGGTGTTTTTGCTCAGGTAAGGAGGCCCTTGAGCCAAAAAGGGCCTGCCGAGCAGCTGATTATTTGCAACGGAAGCTTTCAGGCATCGTGACCGTGTAATTGCGCTGCACGCGGTCCTGGAAATTCAGGTTCTGCAAACCCTGCTGTACCAGGAAGGCTTCGACCTTGGCGGCTTGGCAGTCGTCGTTATAGGACGACGCCCGTAGCAGGTAGACCGCACGCCTGCTCACTTCATCACGAGCGGTGACCCGGAAGGTGGTGAGCGTGGTGTAGCCGGTGCGCTCCGAGGTCCCTACCGGGCCGTAGGAAGTGTTTGGGGTGCTGGTGCAGGTCAGTTGGTCGGTCTTTTTCTTGTTCTTCTTGCATTGGGTAGTGGTGCTGTTTGCCACTTGCCCGTACTCGGTGGCGGTGTAGCGATATGTCACCTGCTTGCTGTCGACATCCAGGGTGACGGTCATTTTGATCGGTGCATGGTTCTTGGGCAGGGTAGTGTCGGTATAGACATTGCGAAAGCCCTGGTCCTGCATGGCGCGGACCATGTCGCGCAGGTAGTAGCGGGCATTGAGCGAGTTTTCATCGCTGCCGCCAGTGGAGGTCACCAGCACGGTTGCCTGGCGGTCAAAGTGGTAGTCGGGATCAGGCGTTGCGTTGATTGCTACGTCCAACTGCGTGGCACACCCACTGAGCAGGGCGGTCAGTATGAATAGGGTGCAAAGCAAGAAGCGGGTCATGAAAAAACCTTACAACTGAGATTTGGGTAAAGGCTGAACGATTGAGCCCAGAGAAAAATAACCTGCTCGGGTGATAAAAGCCTGATGGCTTCCCTCTGCCAATCGCAGGCACTAGGCCACTAAGGATACAGGGCAGCGGTCTTGGTCGTCATGGCACCCGTGGTTATTCAGCCTTCTGCGGGGCTGGCAACCATCCGCCACCGTCTTCGAATTTCTCGATCAGGAAGTCCACAAAGACCCGCAACTTGGGCACGGCAAACTTGCTCGGCAAGAAAATCGCATGAATGCTGTCGCCGAACGTACCCTCTGCAATGTACTTGGGCAAAATCACGCTGAGGCTGCCCTTGCGCAAATCGTCGGCGATGGAGAACGTGGGCAGCAAGCCTATGCCCACACCTTCCATCACTGCCTGCCTCACCGACTCACTGCTGTTGACGCAGAAACGCCCTGATACACGGACTTCGGTCACTTCCCCGTCGCGAAGAAAACGCCAGGATGCATCCCGCGCCAGGCCATTGATCAAGCAGTTATGTGCGGCCAAATCACCGAGGGTGGTGATGGGGGAGTGGCTGCTTAAATAGCCAGGTGTTGCACATAACACGTAATCGAGTTTGGCCAAGCGTCGCGCTATAAAACTGTCCACGGGCGTACTGGTCAGGCGTATCGCAATATCGAACCCCTCTTCGACAATATCCACATAGCGGTCGCTCAAGGAGAGCGTGACGCTGATGTCGGGGTAGGCGTTGAGGAATTGCCCAACCAAGTTGCTCAAGTGGAGGTTGCCAAAGGCAACCGATGTGGTGACCCGAAGGTGCCCTCGGGGTGCTGATTGCAAGCTTTCGACAGAGTTGAGTAATGCGCTGGTTTCCTCGGTAATCCGAACACCGTGCTGATAGGCAAGTTCTCCAGCTTCTGTGAGCGCGAGGCTTCGCGTGGTGCGATTTAACAACTTGGCACCGAGCGTTTCCTCAAGCCTGCGCATTTGTTTACTGACGGTTGACGTGGTCGAACCGAAGAAACGGGCCGCTTTGGAGAAACTTTTCAGTTCGACAACTTTAACGAAAACAAAGACATCCGAAATATTATCTGAGAAAGATTCCATTGTTTCTCCAGAGGACACAGGCTTGTTCTTTTTGGCCGTATTGTGCGCGTCGGGCGGGTTAAATACTTTGAATTCTCTAGCGGTTAAACCTTGGAGGATTCATGAAAGCCCTGACCAGAAGTTTCAATATTGCCCTGCCCGCCACTCTACTGCCTTTGCTCTTCATCGTCATGTGGAGTTCAGGTTATGTCGTTGGCAAAGTGGCACTCCCCTTTGTCGGGCCCTACACCCTGATCTTCATTCGCTTTGCCAGTGCAGCGCTGATCCTGCTGGGCGTGGCGCTTGCGACTAAAGCACCGTGGCCGAAAACCCGCGCTCAGTTCGGCCATCTGGTCGTGGTGGGTATCTTGATCCAGGCGCTTCAGTTTGCTGGCCTGTACATGGGGCTGGATCTGGGCGTGTCGGCTGCTGTGGCCGCGCTGATTGTCGGCACGATGCCGGTGTTTACCGCGTTGGGCGCCACCCGGTTTCTTAACGAAAAGGTCAGTCGTGTTGAGTGGCTCGGCTTGGTTGGCGGATTGTTCGGTGTCGCCCTGGTGGTCTATGAACAGCTCGGTGCAACTGCAACGGCCAGCCTGACAGGTTACTTGTGCGTCGTTCTGGCACTGGTTGGTATCACGGCCGGCAGCCTGTATCAGAAGAAGTACTGCACCGGCATGGACTTGCGCACGGGCGGTTTTATTCAGTTGGCCACGGCCTCTTTCGTGATGTTCTTTCTCGCCGACCACTTTGAAAACCTCGCGGTTCAGTGGACCCCAACGATGATCTTCGCGTCCGGTTGGTTGTCACTGGTCAACTCTATTGGCGCTATCAGCATCCTCTACATTCTCATGCGCAAAGGCGAGGCGAGCAAAGTAGCAGGGCTGTTCCATCTTATTCCCGCAGTAACAGCATTAATGGGCTTTGTATTCCTCGGTGAATCGTTCAGTGCAATTAACGCAGTGGGTTTTGCGATTACCGCACTGGCTGTTTATGCGTGCACCCATGTCAAGAAATGAGCTCAGCGTTCAACCATCCCTATCTAACGCCTCTTTATCCAGCGAACAAGGAAGTATCATGCATACCGGACAAATCCTTAAAGATGTACTCAACGCAGTACGCAGCAAAGAAGCCTTGCCGTGGGTGCCCTATACCGCCAATGGCCGAACCAAAACCGATATCGTGCATTTGTACCAGGGGCCCGAGGTGGATGGTCCATCAGCGGCCCTGGTGCGTTATCAGCCTGGTGCTCGTACCCAGCGCCACCTTCATCCTGGCTACGAACTGATTTTCGTGCTCGATGGCGTGCTGCATAACGATGCCGGTGCACACCCAGCAGGCACGCTTGAAGTCTGCCCGCCTGACAGTGAGCATGCGCTGTGGAGCGATGAAGGCTGCACCTTCCTGGTGGTGTGGGAAAAGCCCGTGCAGACCGTTTCCCTGGCGCAGGCGCAGCCATGATGGGCGCCCTCAATAGCGGCTTCAGCATCCAGGCTGCCCCGGGGGCGGCGCTCGCAGCGGCCTCGTTCGGCAGTGATTACGTGATGGAGCCAAAGCGCGTCATCACCGCCAGCCAGGCGGCCGCCCTGGTACCCGATAATTGCACGATCACCACTGGGGGGTTTGGCAGTTGCGGGCACCCTGACTTGCTCACCGAAGCACTGGCGGCGCGCTTTGCCGCTACCGCACAGCCATCTGACCTGACCCTGGTTTTTGCGGCCGGGCAGGGTGACAAGGCCAGCCGTGGGCTCAATCAATTGGCTGTCAAAGGCCTGCTGAAAAAGGTGATCGGAGGCTACTGGGCGCTTGCGCCGTCGATAGGCCAGATGGCACTGCGTGGTGAAATCGAAGCGCACAACTGGCCTCAGGGCGTGATAAGCCACTTGTTCCGCTCAATCGCCGGGGGCAAAAGTGGGGTGCTCTCAGGGATCGGCTTGCACACCTTCATCGACCCCAGGCAGGAGGGGGGAAAAGTCGGCCCGGCTACGACTGAGGATCTGATCTCAGTGGTAAATATCGGTGGCCGTGAGGAGCTTTTTTATCCGGCGATGCCCATCAATGTTGCCTTTTTGCGCGGAAGTCGGGCGGATGTCGACGGCAATATCAGCATGGAGGACGAAGCCAACTTTCAGGACAGCCTCGCCCAGGCGCAGGCCGTTCACAATTGCGGCGGTATCGTCATCGTGCAAGTGATGGAGTTGGTCGACCGCAATTCGCTTGACCCTCAGACCATCCGTATTCCGGGGATCTTTGTGGATTATCTGGTTTTATCCACCCCAGACACGCATTGGCAAACCTACGGTGAGGTCAGAAACAACACCTATACCGGGCGGTCACGCTCTGATACCGCCGTCACGCCGTTACCGCTGTGTGCCAAAAAAATCGTCGCGCGCCGAGCCTTGTATGAAATAGCCCGGTACAACGCGCCGATCGTTAACCTGGGTATTGGCACCCCGGAGTACATTGCAAGGGTCGCGAGCGAGGAGCGCTGCTCCGCCCATGTGCTTACTGTCGAGTCAGGGGTTATCGGCGGGACGCCTGCGCGCGGGCTGTCATTCGGCGCTTCGAGCAACCCTCAAGCGATCCTTGATCAAGCCAGCCAGTTCGACTTCTACGACGGTGGCGGAATCGATCTGGCATTCCTCGGGTTTGGTCAGGCCGACAGCCGTGGCAACGTCAACATCAGTCGATTCGGCGGGCGGCTCAACGGTGTCGGTGGTTTTATCAACATTTCGCAAAGCGCCAAGCGCGTGGTGTTTTGTGGAACCTTCACGGCCGGTGGTCTGGAGCTGGGGTTTGAATCCGGGCAGTTAAGCATTGAGCGTGAAGGGGATATCACCAAGTTTATCCAGGTCGTTGAGCACATGAGCTTCAATGCCGCACATGCCCAATCGCGCAACTGCCCGATTCTCTTCATCACCGAACGGGCTGTGCTCGTATTGAAGGACGGCCGCTTGATACTCAAGGAAGTTGCGCCGGGTATCGACATTGAGCGCGATATTCTGGCTCGCAGTACGGCCGATATCATCGTGGCTGACCACGTGGAGTTGATGCCCGCGTCGATTTTTCTCCATCAGCCGCTCTCTGTAACGGACAAGTACTGGCGTTCGCGTGACTAACTCATCATTTCATTGATGGCTCTTCATTCTTCGCACTACGCGTTTTGGAAAACACCATGAAAAAAATAACAATTGCCATAGTGGGCGGTGGTTCTGTTGGCGTCGCGTATTTTACGCAACTCATTAATGAAGCTGTTCGTCAGGGACTTAGCCGTCATTTGGATGTGCTGATCTTTGAGTCACAGAAAACGTCTGGGCCCGGTTATGCGTATCAAGCCGACTTCGAGTGCAACTTGCTCAATACGCGAGCCGACGCTATGTCTGCGGTGGCAGGCGATAAGCGGCACTTTATCCGCTGGCTGGAAGAGCATGGCGCTGATCAGGCGGTCGATTTTCCGCAAACAGTCATCGACGATCACGCCTTCCTGCCACGCAGCCTGTTCGGCAGATACCTGGCGCATCAGTATGAGCAGACGATGGCCTTGGCCCGCGCCCATGGCATTAAAGTCACGGCAGTGACTTCAACGGTCACAGACCTGATATCGCTGTCCGACCAGCGCCCTTGTATTGATACCGAGAGCGGCGTGGCTTACGTGGCGGATCGGGTTGTGCTCAGCATGGGAAACCTGCCATCCACGCGGTTTACTCAGCTCAATGATGTGGCTGGCTTCGTGCGCACCCCATACCCGACACGGGACATGGTACGCAACATACCGGCCAACGCATCGGTGTGTGTGCTAGGGACCGGGCTGTCGGCCATTGACACGGTGCTCTCACTGACGGAAGCCGGGCACCAGGGGAAAATTGTCATGGCATCGCGCACCGGCCGCCTGCCCAGTGTGCGCGGCACCTTTAATCGGCCTCATACGCTGACTCATCTGACCCGAGCCCACATCGATAACTTCTGTGGTGTAAATGGTGGTCAGCTCAAGCTGCATGACGTTTTTACGATGTTGCTGCGTGAGATCGAGGAGGTTACCGGTGACGCCTTGGACTTGAAGCGCATCTTGAATTCGGGCGCCGGTGTGTTGGACTACATAACGTCTGAGATCATGCAGGCAGACAATGCCGAGCGCCTGTGGCAGTCGGTCATTTACTCGACCAACTCCATTATCGACTACGTCTGGCACCGTCTGTCCCGCGACGACAAGCAGGTATTCCAGACGACATTCGGCAGTCTTTGGTCTTCTTACCGCGTCTCGGTGCCGGTCAAAAACGCCCACAAGTTGCAGGCGTTGCTGAAGGCTGACCGCATACTGGTGCTCGGCGGCGTCAGCCAGGTCACTTACAACGAGGCTTCAAAGGTCTTTGAGACGCGCATTGACGACCGTCGCAGTGCATTTCGTACCGTCATCGAAAGTGAATATGTCATTAACGCCACCGGGTACTCCGTTCAGGTGGAACACTCTGACGTGCCGCTCGTGGTGAATTTGCTCCGTCGCAAGTTGGCCAAGCCCAATGAGTTCGGCGGCTTTGAGTTGGACTTCGAGACAGGAAGGTTGGTGGGTGCAGCCGGTGAGGCCTGGCCGCATGTCTCGGTACTTGGCAGCCTGGCCACCGGCACGTACTTCTGGACGAATGCGATGGACGTCAATGTCAGGTTGGCCCGGCGTCAGGTCGAAGATGCGCTCAGCGTATTGTCAGGCAGCACCTCTCACACGGCGTTGCCTTCGGCGCGAGTACCTCGTCGTCGCTCTGTCACTCGAAGAGGTCGCACGGCCTCCGCTTCGGCGAGCACCAGGCAGAGTAGACGCTACGGCCTGAAGGCTGCTCAGGGGAACGCAAGCGTGCTGGGGGTACCCGTGCGAGGGGAGCTGGCATCGCCGACGACTCAGCTGGTCTGAGGGCGTTCTGAGCCTGGCCATTTAAATTAGGCCCGCGCAGATCGTTTCGGCTTCGGGACCTGAAGCCGGTTGAATCGCAGGCAATAAAAAACCCCAAGGAACTGCTTCCTTGGGGTTTTTCGGTATTTTGGTGCCCAGAGACGGAATCGAACCGCCGACACGGGGATTTTCAATCCCCTGCTCTACCGACTGAGCTATCTGGGCAACGGGGCGCATTAAACGGGTTTTTCAGGGGGTCGTCAAGCAAGTTTTCAAAAAATATTTAATTATTACCGTCGCTTACGTGCAGACCCCGGTTTTTGATCAATTATTGAGCAGGTGGGACGTAGCCTTCAGCCTGGGCGTATTCCTCGCCGGAAAAGAACTTGTCCATTTCGCCGGCCAGGTATCTACGGTCTTCGGCATTCATCATGTTCAGGCGCTTTTCGTTGATCAGCAGGGTCTGGTGTTTCAACCAGTCGCCCCAGGCTTTGGCGGAGACGTGGTCGTAGATGTCCTGGCCCTTGGCACCTGGGTACGGAGGGCGTTCCAGGGCTGGCAGTTCTTCTTTGTACTTGCGGCACATGATGGTGCGGGTCATGACGAAACTCCTGCGTTCAATACGTCGGCCGCGCGCTTCAGCAGTTTTTTCACCGGGGCAGCAAGGCCCAGGCGCGGCGGGGTGGCGAGGTTATACCAGAGCCAGTCGGCCTCGGCCACGTGATGGGCGGTTTCCTCGACCTGGACCAGCCAGGGTTCGATGGCCAGCTGGAAGTGGCTGAAGGTGTGGACCAGCCCTGGCAGTTCCTGATGCTTGCCCAGCGCCAGCGCGTGCTGGTTGGCGAGGTGATCCAGGTCTTGCAGGTCGTCCAGCTCCGGCAAGCTCCACAAGCCGCCCCACAAGCCCGTAGACGGGCGACGGTAAAGCAGGATCGCGCCCTCGGCGTTCGCCAGCATCGGCATCAGCGTGCGCTTTTGCGGAATGGTCTTGCGCGGCTTGGGGATCGGGTAGCGTGTTTCCAGGCCGAGCATGTGGGCTTCGCAGCCTTTTTCCAGCGGGCACAGCAGGCAACTGGGTTTGCTGCGGGTGCACAGGGTGGCGCCCATGTCCATCATGGCCTGGGTGTAGGCGTTGACGCGCTCAAAGGGCGTGAAGCGCTCTGCGGTGGCCCACAACTGCTTGGCCACCTTGGGTTCGCCCGGGTAGCCCTCTTGGGCGGTAAAGCGCGCCAGCACGCGTTTGACGTTGCCGTCGAGGATCGGCGCGCGCAGGCCCATGCTCAGGCTGGCAATCGCGCCAGCGGTGGACAGGCCGATGCCCGGCAGCTCGGTGAGCTTTTCCACGTCGCGGGGGAATTCGCCGCCGTGTTCGGCCACCACGATCTTGGCGGTCTTCTGCAGGTTGCGCGCCCGGGTGTAGTAGCCCAGGCCCGTCCACAGGTGCAGCACTTCATCTTCCGGCGCGGCGGCCAAGGCTTCGACGGTTGGCAGGGAGGCCATGAAGCGGTCGAAGTAGTTGAGCACGGTGCTGACCTGGGTCTGTTGCAGCATGATCTCCGACACCCACACCCGGTAAGGGGTGATGCCCTGTTGCCAGGGCAGGTCGTGGCGGCCATGGCGGTCGTACCAGTCCAGTACCGCTTGTGAAAACTGCTCGTTTCTCATCGGTTGAACAGGCCTTTCAATGCGTCTTTGAGCTTGGGGTTAACCTTGTCGAGCTTTTCTTCCAGCTTCTCGTTGAGGCGATTGCCGGCCGCCTTGAGGGCGACCTGGCCCAGGCCGTCCTTGTCCAGGCGGCAGGCCTTGGCGCCCAGCTCAAGCGGGCCACGGCAGCGCAGCGGTACCTCAATGCCCTGGAAGTTGGCGCCGACCTGGCAGGCGGGGTCCGGCACCTCGCGCTTGTCGCCTTCGACGATGATGCCCACGCGATAGTCCATGCCCAGCACACGTAAATCCACATCACCGTTGCCGTTGAGCGTCAGGCCAGGGATGCGCACTTTCAGGTCGGGGTTACTGGCCACGCCGTTACGGAACGTGAGGTTGCCGCGCAGTTCCTGGAACGGTGTGTCCTTGCCGCCTGGCGTGGTGCTCAGGGTCTTGCGGTTGAGCAGGGCGATGCCGGTACACAGTTGCTGTTCGATGTTGGCATTGAGCAACACGCCGTTGTTGATCAGGAGGCTGGCGGTACCGTTGAGGCTGTCGATCAGGGCCTTCTGGCTGTTGCCGCGGCCGGTGAGGTTACTGTCGAGGGTGAGCTGGCCTTTGACCGGCGGGTTTTTCCCTTGGGCCTGCAGGATGCGCTCAACGGGCACCTGCTTGATGTGGCTTTGCAGGGCCAGCACTGGCGTGTCCTGGCGCACGTCGAGTGTGCCGTTGGCCTGGAACGTGCCGTTGTAGAGACCGCCGCTAAGGGTGTCGAGCTTGAGTTGCCCGTCAATGCCGGAGGCTTTAAGCACCGCGTTCTGAATGGGCAACTGGCTCAGGGTCAACTCGCCAAAGGCCAGGTCTGCATTCACGTCCAGGCTGCGCAGGCGGGTCAGCGGCAGCAGTTTGTCATTGCTCCAGGCACCTTTGGTCGGCGCCTCCGGCAATGGCGTGTTGCCGCCTGCGGCCATGGCGCCGGCTTCGCTGCTCTGTACTTCGGCCTGGCGTGCAGCGGTTGCACCTTTGGCGGCTTCGGATTTGGCCGGCAGGTAATTGTCGGCATTGAAGGTATCGCCCTTGAGCTGCACACGCAGGGACTGCTTGGCGAAATCATCCACGGCGACGCGGCCGGTGAAGGTGCTGCCATCGAGCTTCAGGTTCAAGTCTTCCAGGGCAACGCTGGTGGGCGTGCCCTTGAGGCGGCTCACCAGCTCGACCTTGCTCAGGCTGCCTGGGGCCATGGCAGGCAGTGGGTGCCCGATGCTCTCAAGAAACTTGGCCAGGTCAAACTGGGCAACCGACAGGGCGCCGCTGATCTGCGGGGTCTTGTCCAGGTCATTGGCCTTCAGTTCGCCCAAGGCGCGCAGTTGGTTGGCCGCCAGTTTCAGGTTGGTCCATTCGGCGACGTTGGCCGCCAGGTCCACCAGCAGTTGGCCCTGGGTGGAGAAGCTCACGGTCTTGCCTTGCAACGGCTCACCGGTGGCCTCGCCACTCAAGCGCATGTCTTCGAACTGATAACGCTTGAGCGCACGCTGGATGCGCAAGTTGCCGTTCAGCTCAGTCTTGACCCGCATCAGCGGCTGGTTGCTGCCCAGGAACGCCGTGAGTTTCAGCGGGATGCTGGCGCCTTCGTGGATGGCGCCGGCACTCAGCTGGATGCTTTCGGCACTCAGCTGCTTTCCGGTCTGTTCATCGGTGTATTCGACGCGGGCGTTGTTGATGGTCAGGCTGTCGATATCCAGGCGGATCGGCTGCGGTGGCTTTTCCGGCTTGGTTTCAGCCACGGGTTCGACCGGCGCGGGAGCGGGGGTGCCTGTGGTTTCGTCGGGCAGGTTCTTGCCGATGTCTTCCCAGTTGCCATGGCCCTGCTTATCGCGGTTCAGGCGCAGGTTCAGGCCTTCGACACGCACATCGCTCATCTGCACTTCGCGGCGCAGCAGCGGCAGTACGCGCACCGACAGGCCGAGCATCTGCAAGTCGGCAAACGGTTGAGTCGGTGCGGTCAGGGTCGCGACGCTGGCTTCATGAAGCTCCAGGCCCAGCCACGGGAACAGGCTCCAGCCGATATCGCCATTGAGCGTCAGCTCGATGTGGGCCTTGTCGCGGGCTATCTGGCGAATTTCTTCTTTGTAGTCGTTGGGATCGAAAAGGTGGGTCAGGGCAAAGCCGAGCGCCACAATGATCAGCAACAGCCCGAGAAGTACCAGACCCAGGATTTTGCCGAACGCTTTCATGGGCGAGTCCTTGTATGTCGATTTCAAAATGTAGCCGCAGAGTATAACGCCCGACGGCCCGCGTCAGTTCACGGATCGTTACATTGTATCCATGGGTGCGGAAATAGGATTTTGACGTCAGAAAAGTACAGATAATCCAAAAAAGGTAGTGGCAGTTTGATTTTTCTGTCATCCACTGGTGCTAATCTCTGCACGTTCGTCCGCCTTCTGCGACTTAACGTCGCGCCTAAAAGGGAGCTTCACTCAACAAAACGGCCACGCTTTGCGTGCAAGGCCGAGGGAGAGAGCGCCTGACGGACGCATACCAATAACTGGGGGAAACACCAATGAGCACTAGCACTGTGGCCGGCACTGCCGCCGCACAGCCTGCGTTCCTGTCCAAGGAACGCATCATCGCCAAGCCGGGCTTCAACCGCTGGCTGGTTCCACCGGCCGCCCTGGCCATCCACCTGTGCATCGGCATGGCCTACGGCTTCTCGGTGTTCTGGCTGCCATTGTCCAAGGCGCTGGGCATCACCGCGCCGGTGGCCTGCGCGCCGGACATGAGCTTTATCGCCCAAGTCTTCTCGTCCCAATGTGACTGGCCCATCTCCATGCTGGGCTGGATCTACACCCTGTTCTTCATCTTCCTGGGCTGCTCCGCAGCGATCTGGGGTGGCTGGCTGGAACACGCCGGGCCACGCAAGGCCGGGGTTGTCTCGGCACTGTGCTGGTGTGGTGGCCTGTTGATCTCGGCCCTGGGTATCTATACCCACCAGATCTGGCTGATGTGGATCGGCTCCGGGGTCATTGGCGGTATTGGCCTGGGCCTGGGCTATATCTCGCCCGTTTCGACCTTGATCAAGTGGTTCCCGGACAAGCGCGGCATGGCAACCGGCATGGCGATCATGGGCTTCGGCGGCGGCGCGATGGTGGGTGCGCCTCTGGCTGCGGCACTGATGGGCCATTTCTCTTCGCCGACCAGCGTAGGTGTATGGCAGAGCTTTGTGGTCATGGCGGCGATTTACTTCGTGTTCATGATCGGTGGCGCACTGCTGTATCGCGTCCCGCCGACTGGCTGGAAGCCTGAGGGTTGGACCGCTCCGGCGAAAAAAGCCAGCAATGCGATGATCACTCACCGCCATGTGCATGTGAATGTCGCCTGGAAAACCCCGCAGTTCCGCCTGGTATGGCTGGTGCTGTGCCTGAACGTGTCGGCCGGTATCGGCATCCTGGGCATGGCCTCGCCGCTGCTGCAGGAAGTGTTCGGCGGCAAGTTGCTGGGTGTTGATGTGCCATTTGGTCAACTGGATGCTGGTCAACTGGCCTCCATTGCAGCCATTGCCGCTGGTTTTACCGGCCTGTTGAGCTTGTTCAACATCGGTGGTCGGTTCTTCTGGGCCTCGTTCTCTGACTACCTGGGGCGTAAAAACACCTACTTCGTGTTCTTCGCCCTGGGCTTTGCCCTGTATGCGCTGATCCCGAACCTGGGGCATCTGGGCAACGTGGCGCTGTTTGTGGCGGCGTTCTGCATCATCCTGTCGATGTACGGCGGTGGTTTTGCGACGGTCCCGGCTTACCTGGCCGACTTGTTCGGTACCCAGATGGTCGGTGCTATTCACGGTCGCCTGCTGACCGCCTGGGCTGCTGCGGGCGTACTGGGCCCGGTGCTGGTGAACTACCTGCGTGAGTACCAGTTGAGCATCGGCGTTGAGCGCGCCGCGGCATATGACATCACCTTGTACATCCTTGCCGGCCTGCTGGTGCTGGGTTTCATCTGCAACCTGCTGGTACGCCCGGTGGCCGACAAGTACTTCATGACCGATGCGGAACTGGCCGCCGAACAGGCGCTGGGCCATGACAAAGGTGCTGATGCGAGCACCGTGCTGGAATGGAAGGCCTCCGCCGCCAGCAAGCCGCTGGCGATTGCCGCGTGGCTGGTGGTGGGCATTCCGTTGGCGTGGGGTGTGTGGGTGACCCTGCAGAAGACGGCAGTACTGTTCCACTAAACACCGCATTACCCTTGTGGGAGCGGGCTTGCTCGCGAAGACGGCATAACAGTCAACCTCTTCAGTGACTGACACTCCGCCTTCGCGAGCAAGCCCGCTCCCACAGTTGTATGCACATGTCTATCCCCGACACTCCATCAGTCTTATCCCCTTCGTTGTTTCTGTTTAGCGCCTGCGCCCCTATAATGGCTGCCTTTTTCGCCCAATGATTTTGCGGAGCTGGTGATGGCCGAACGTAAGGCATCTGTCGAGCGCGACACTCTGGAAACCCAGATCAAAGCCTCGATCAACCTGGATGGCACCGGAAAGGCCCGATTTGATATCGGTGTACCTTTTCTTGAGCACATGCTGGACCAGATCGCCCGTCACGGGCTGATCGACCTGGATATCGTCGGCAAAGGCGACCTGCATATCGACGACCACCACATGGTGGAAGACGTGGGCATCACCCTCGGCCAGGCGTTTGCCAAGGCCATCGGCGACAAAAAAGGCATCCGTCGCTACGGCCATGCCTATGTCCCATTGGATGAAGCGCTGTCCCGTGTGGTCATCGACTTCTCCGGTCGCCCGGGTTTGCAGATGCACGTGCCCTACACCCGCGCGAACGTGGGCCGTGGCTTTGACGTCGACCTGTTCCAGGAATTCTTCCAGGGCTTTGTCAACCACGCACTGGTCAGCCTGCACATCGACAACCTGCGCGGCACCAACACTCACCACCAGATCGAAACCGTGTTCAAGGCTTTCGGCCGCGCACTGCGCATGGCCGTCGAAGTCGATGAGCGCATGGGCGGGCAAATGCCGTCGACCAAGGGCGTCCTGTAATGCAGACGGTCGCGGTTATCGATTACGGCATGGGTAACCTGCACTCGGTGGCCAAGGCCCTTGAGCATGTAGGTGCCGGCAAGGTGCTGATCACCAGCGATGCCAGCGTGATTCGCGAAGCCGACCGCGTGGTGTTCCCCGGCGTTGGCGCGATTCGCGATTGCATGGCCGAGATCCGCCGCCTGGGTTTTGACAGCCTGGTGCGCGAGGTCAGCCAGGACCGCCCCTTCCTCGGTATCTGCGTGGGCATGCAAGCCTTGCTCGACAGCAGTGAAGAGAACGGCGGTGTCGACTGCATCGGTTTGTTTCCGGGCCAGGTGAAGTTCTTCGGCAAAGACCTGCATGAAGATGGCGAGCATTTGAAAGTCCCGCACATGGGCTGGAACGAGGTGCGCCGCACCGTCGACCACCCGCTGTGGCACGACATTCCGGACATGGCGCGTTTCTACTTCGTGCACAGCTATTACATCGCTGCCGGTAACCCGCGCCAGGTGGTGGGTGGCGGGCATTACGGCGTCGATTTTGCCGCCGCGCTGGCCGATGGTTCGCGCTTTGCCGTGCAGTTTCACCCGGAGAAGAGCCATACCCATGGCCTGCAATTGCTGCAGAACTTCGCCGCATGGGATGGTCGCTGGTAAATGGCCAGGAAACCGAAGCCGCCGATCTTGAACCTCGCGCCCGAGCAGGAGCGTGAGGCTACCGACAAGATCAAGCGTTTCATGGAGGACCGCTTCGAGCTCAAGCTGGGCTCGTTCGAGGTTGCCGAAATTCTTGAGTTGTTCACCACCGAAGTGGCGCCGCATTATTACAACAGGGCGATTTTCGACACGCAGACGCTCCTTAAAGAAAGGTTCGAAAGCATCGAAAGCGACTTGTGGTCGCTTGAGAAACCCTGATTTCCCAAGCATTGCTGAATATCGAATAAGGTTTGCCAGATGCTGATTATCCCCGCTATCGATCTCAAGGACGGCGCTTGTGTCCGCCTGCGCCAAGGCCGCATGGAAGATTCCACGGTGTTCTCCGATGACCCGGTGAGCATGGCTGCCAAATGGGTAGAAGGGGGCTGCCGTCGTCTGCATCTGGTGGACCTGAACGGCGCCTTCGAAGGCCAGCCGGTCAATGGCGAGGTGGTCACTGCCATCGCCAAGCGCTACCCGAACCTGCCGATCCAGATCGGCGGCGGTATCCGCTCCCTGGAGACCATCGAGCACTACGTCAAGGCGGGCGTGAGCTACGTGATCATCGGCACCAAGGCCGTGAAAGATCCAGCCTTCGTTGCCGAAGCCTGCCGCGCTTTCCCGGGCAAAGTGATCGTAGGCCTGGATGCCAAAGATGGTTTCGTCGCTACCGATGGCTGGGCTGAGATCAGCACCGTGCAGGTGATCGACCTGGCCAAGCAGTTCGAAGCCGACGGCGTGTCCGCCATCGTTTATACCGACATCGCCAAAGACGGCATGATGCAGGGCTGCAACGTACCCTTCACCTCAGCCCTGGCAGCGGCCACCAAGATTCCGGTGATCGCTTCCGGCGGCATTCACAACCTGGGTGACATCAAGTCGCTGCTGGACGCCAAGGCGCCCGGCATTATCGGCGCCATCACCGGCCGTGCGATCTATGAAGGCACCCTGGACGTCGCCGAAGCTCAGGCTTACTGCGACGCCTACAACGGCTGAGGACTGACCATGGCGCTGGCCAAACGCATCATCCCTTGCCTGGACGTCGACAACGGTCGCGTGGTCAAGGGCGTCAAGTTCGAGAACATCCGTGACGCCGGCGACCCGGTGGAAATTGCCCGTCGCTACGATGAGCAAGGTGCCGACGAGATTACCTTTCTCGACATCACCGCCAGCGTCGATGGCCGCGATACCACGCTGCATACCGTCGAGCGTATGGCCAGCCAGGTGTTTATCCCACTGACCGTGGGTGGTGGCGTGCGCACCGTGCAAGACATCCGCAACCTGCTCAATGCCGGTGCAGACAAGGTCTCGATCAACACCGCCGCGGTGTTCAATCCCGAGTTTGTCGGCGAAGCCGCGCAGCACTTCGGCTCGCAATGCATCGTGGTGGCTATCGACGCCAAGAAGGTGTCCGGCCCGGGCGAAACCCCGCGCTGGGAGATCTTCACCCACGGCGGGCGCAAACCTACCGGGCTGGACGCGGTGGAGTGGGCGATGAAGATGGAAGGCCTGGGCGCCGGTGAAATCCTGCTGACCAGCATGGACCAGGACGGCATGAAAAACGGCTTCGACCTGGGCGTGACGCGCGCCATCAGCGATGCACTGGGCATTCCGGTGATCGCTTCCGGTGGCGTCGGCAACCTGCAGCATTTGGCCGACGGTGTTATCGAAGGCCATGCCAGCGCGGTGCTGGCGGCGAGTATTTTCCACTTTGGTGAATACACCGTGCCCGAGGCCAAGGCCTACATGGCGGCGCGCGGTATCGTCGTGCGCTAAACGCTGCTGGACACCATGGCAGGCTCGCGGCACTCTCTGCGCTTGCCATGGATTCCGGTAGCCTTCATGTTCAAACACCTGCTGCTCGCCCTCGCCAGTTCCTCCATGTTCATGGTGGCTACGGCACATGCCGAACAACCGTCTGACGCCTCCCTGGTGTTGCTGACGGAAAATTTCCCGCCCTACAACATGGCGAAAAACGGCAAGAACTTCGCCAAGGACGAGAACATCGAAGGCATCGCCGTAGACATCATGCGCGAAACCTTCCGGCGTGCCGGCATTTCCTACAACCTGACCCTGCGCTTCCCGTGGGAACGAATCTACAAGCTCGCCCTGGAAAAACCCGGTTACGGCGTGTTTGTGATGGCGCGTCTGCCAGACCGTGAAGCCCTGTTCAAATGGGTCGGCCCCATCGGCCCGGACGATTGGGTGCTGCTGGCCAAGGCCGACAGCAAGATCGAGCTGCAAAGCCTGGAGCAGGCGCGCCGCTACAAGATTGGCGCCTACAAAGGCGACGCCATTGCCGAAAGCCTCGACAAGCAGGGGCTAAAGCCGATGGTCGCCCTGCGTGACCAGGACAATGCGCAAAAGCTCATGGAAGGCCAGATCGACCTGTGGGCCACCGGCGATCCTGCTGGGCGTTACCTGGCGCGGCAGGTGGGGGTGAACGGGCTCAAGACGGTATTGCGCTTCAACAGTGCGCAGCTTTACCTGGCGTTGAACAAGGACGTGCCGGATGAATGGGTGGCCAGGCTCCAGGCCGCGCTGGACCAGTTGCGCGAAGAAGGCCGTATCGACCAGATCATGGCCAACTACCTGTAGGAGCGAGCTTGCTCGCGAAGGACGTCAACGATGACGCGGGTATCCAGGGGGCGCGCGGCGGCTTCAAGTTTTTCGCGAGCGAGCTCGCTCCTACAGGGGGACGCGTCAGCGGTAGATGCCGTTCTTGCCATGCCCAGCCATCGCCCGGTTACTGCGCACGCTGATCATCAACTTGATATTGATCCACTCCACGCCCTGGGCCTTGAGCTTGGGCAATTCGCGCTCCAGCACCGCCAGGGTCTGCGGGTAAGGGTGCCCGATCATCACCGCTGAGCCCTGCTTGTGCGCCAGCTTGATTGCGGTTTGCAGTTGCGTGGTGATCGCTGCCTCGGTGCGTTCGTCATCAAGGAACACATCCCGCGAAACATGCGCCAGGCCGATCTTCTGCGCCTCGGCGGCGGCAACGGTCTGCGCGCTGGTGCGGCTGTCCACGAAGAACTTGTGGCGCCGTTGCAGCTCGGCCATCAACCACGCCATCGCCTGGGGCTGCGCGGTCATGCGGCTGCCCATGTGGTTGTTGATGCCTGCGGTGTAGGGCACGGCATCGAACGCGGCGTCCAGGCGCTTGCCCAGTTCTTCGATGGACAGCTCCGGGTGCCAGGCGAATGGGCCGGTGGCCGGGTCCATGGGCATGTGCAGGATCACGATCTTGCCAGCTTTGTGGGCCTCACGGGCGAATTCGGCGGCGTGGGGCGTGTCCGGCATGATGGCGGTAGTCACCGGGCCGGGTAGCGCGAGCACGCGACGATCCCTAGGCAGGTTTTGCCCCAGGTCGTCGATGATCAGCGTCAGGTAGGCTTTATGCGGTTCGCTGGCAGGGGCCGCTTGAGCGACCCCTGCCAGGCTGCACAGCACAGCGATGATCAGGGCAAGGCGCATGATCAACGGCTGCGGGTGATGCTCAAGCCCTTGAGCAGGCTGAGTGCCTGGGCCAGTTGGTAGTCATCGTCCTGCGGCATCGGCTTGGCCTTGGCGCGGCTGCCGGTTGGCTGGTCGGCGCCGCCGTTGCCATTGCCCAAGTGACCTTGCAGGTCGGCCTCTTTGTAGTATTCGCCATCGATCTCGTTGGTGATCTTGGCGCGGCGTACTTCGATGTCCGGCACAATGCCCTGGGCCTGGATCGAGCGGCCGTTGGGCGTGTAATACAGCGCGGTGGTGATCTTCAGTGCACGCTCGTTGTTCAGCGGCAATACGGTCTGCACCGAGCCTTTGCCGAAGCTGGTGGTGCCCATCAGCACGCCGCGCTTGAGGTCTTGCAGGGCGCCGGCGACGATTTCCGAAGCCGAGGCGCTGCCACCGTTGATCAGTACCGCCAACGGTACGTTCTCGCTGAGGTCATTGCCGGTGGCCGAGAAGCGCAACTCGGAGTTGGCGATACGGCCCTTGGTGTAGACGATCAGGCCTTTGGTGACGAAGTGGTCGACCACCTCGACCGCCGACTGCAACACGCCGCCTGGGTTGTTGCGCAGGTCAAGCACGATGCCGTTGAGCTTCTTGCCGTTGTCTTTGCGCAGCTTGGCCAGGGCCTTGGCCACTTCGTCGCCGGTCTTGACCTGGAACTGGGTGATACGGATGTAGCCGTAGCCCGACTCCAGCAGCTGGCTTTTCACGCTCTTGACCGTGATGGTCGCACGGGCCAGGGTCACGTCAAACGGGTTGCCGCCGTCGCGTACCAGGGTCAGGGTGATCTTCTGGCCGAGCTTTCCGCGCATCTTGTCGACGGCTTCGGTCATGGTCTGGCCACGGGTCGGCTGGCCGTTGATCTTCACGATCAGGTCACCGGCCTGGATACCGGCTTTGGACGCCGGGGTGTCGTCGATGGGCGAGACCACTTTGATCTGGCCGTCTTCGGAGCCCACTTCGATGCCCAGGCCGCCGAACTCACCGCTGGTGCTTTCCTGCAGCTCGGCGAAATCTTCCGGGCCCAGGTAGGCGGAGTGCGGGTCGAGGTTGCTGAGCATGCCCTTGATGGCATTTTCCAGCAGGGCCTTGTCGTCTACGGGTTCGACATACGCTGCCTTGATCCGGTCCATGACCTCGGCAAAGGTGCGCAGCTCATCCAGCGGCAACGGCGCCTTGGTCGTCGCGGCCATGGCAGGTGCAGCCGGTGCGGCCTGGTCGGCAAAAGCCAGAGGCGCGCCGATCACCAGGGCGATCGTCAGGGCCAGCGAAGTGAGGCGGGACAAATGCAACATGTCGAACGAACTCCTAGTGTAGATGCGACCCTATCCTTGGGACCGGCACCATTGTGCAGGGTCGCTCGGGCGGCCCTGCTGACGAATAGCGAAGTACAGCGCCGGGGTGTCCTGGCCACCACTGTTACCGACAGTGGAGATGGATTCACCGGCTTTTACAACATCACCTGCCGACTTGAGTAATGTCTGATTGTGGCCGTAAAGGCTCAAATAGCCATTACCGTGGTCAAGAATCACCAGCAAGCCGGCGCCCCGCAACCAATCGGCGAACACCACGCGCCCACCATGCACGGCGTGGACCTGGCTGCCGGCAGAGGCGCTGATCATCACGCCATCCCACTTGGCGCGGGTGTCATCGCCACGGGTTTCCCCAAAGCGTGCCAGTAATCGACCATCAACCGGCCATGGAAGTTTGCCGCGCGCTGAAGCAAAAGGGCCACCGAAGGACTCGCCGCTGCTGGAAACCAGCGGGCCAGGGGCTGCGCGTGCGGGTTTGCGCGGGGCCGGAGCGTCGGTGGTGGCAGCCAGTTCGGCCTCACGCTGACGCTTTTTTTCGGCTTCCTGCTGGGCGATCAGCGCTTTTTGCCGCGCTTCTTCGGCCTCGCGTGCCTGGCGGGCCAGAGTTTCTTCGATGGTCTTGAGGACTTTGGCCAGGTCGGCCTGGTCTTGCTCGCGGGCCTGCAGCTTGGCGTCGCGGGCTTTTACGTCGCTGTTGAGCTTGGCCAGGGCCTGCTGGCGTTCTTTGCGTACTTTATCGAGCTGGTCGCGCTGGGTGTCGAGGGCGGTTTTCTGGTCGAGCAGCTGCGATTGCTGGTCGGCGATTTCCTGTTCGACATTGGCCAATTGGCGCAGGGTTTCGTTAAACCCCTTCAATTGCGCCAGGCGCGCCTGGCTCAGGTAATCGTAATAGGTGAGGGTACGGGCGAATTTTTCCGGGTTCTGCTGGTTGAGCAGCAGCTTGAGGTACTCCTGACGGCCGCTCTGGTACGCGGCACGGGCCTGGATCGCGATCAGGCGTTGCTGTTCAACGCGTGCGCTCTGGAGTTTTTTTTTCTCAGCGTCGAGTCGCTCCAGTTCCGACTCGCTCTTCTTTAGTTCTTTTTGCAGCTCCTGGACCTGCTTCTCCAGCTTGCCCATCTCGGTTTCCGTGCCGCGCAGGTCTTTCTGCACCCCGGATTTTTCTTCCTGGAGCTTGCCGAGCAGTTTTTTCAGCTCGGTAATGTCCTGACGCGTAGCGTCCAACTGTTGTTGGGTTTGTGCGCGCTCATCGGCAAACGCCGGTTGGAGCAGGCAGACAAGAGCAAGGGTGATCAAGGCGCGAAGCATAGAGGCGGGCGACACCAGGGGAAAAGGACGGCCTAGTATGCCCGCCAAGCGCTGCAAAAAAAACGCCCAATTGGGGCTGGCGGGCAAGATAGGTGCCGAGTGGCGATGGTATGGCGAAAAGACATCTACTAAACACCACAAAACCAATGTGGGAGCGGGCTTGCTCGCGAATACGGTGTGTCAGTCGCTGAAGATATTGACTGAACTACCGCATTCGCGAGCAAGCCCGCTCCCACAGGGTTTTGCAGTGATGAGGGTGTCAGACCAGGATCGAGGTCCCGGTCATCTCTTCAGGCTTTTCCAGCCCCATCAGCATCAGCATGGTCGGCGCCACATCCGCCAGTACGCCGCCATTACGCACTTTGAAGTCGCGCTTGCCAACGTAGATGAACGGCACCGGCTCGGTGGTGTGGGCTGTGTGAGCCTGACCAGTGGATTCGTCGGACATCTGCTCGCAATTGCCATGGTCGGCGGTGATCAGTGCTTCGCCACCGACTTTGTCCAGCGCGTCGACGATGCGGCCAACACATTTATCCAGGCATTCCACGGCCTTGACCGCCGCTTCCAGGTTGCCACTATGGCCAACCATGTCGCCGTTGGCGTAGTTGACCACGATCACGTCATAACGCTGGTTATCAATGGCATCGACGATCTTGTCGGTGACTTCCGGCGCGCTCATTTCCGGCTGCAGGTCGTAGGTGGCGACTTTTGGTGACGGGATCAGAATGCGCTCTTCGCCGGGGAACGGCTCTTCGCGGCCACCGGAGAAGAAGAACGTCACGTGGGCGTATTTCTCGGTTTCGGCGATGCGCAGCTGGGTCTTGCCGTTCTTGGCCAGGTAGTCGCCCAGCACGTTCTCCAGGCTGCCCGGGGCGAATGCCGACGGTGCCGGGATGTTGGCGGCGTATTGGGTAAGCATGACGAACTCGACCTTTGGCTGGCGTGCGCGCTCGAAGTCCTTGAAACCTTCATCGACAAACACATGGCTCAGCTCACGGGCACGGTCGGCGCGGAAGTTCATGAACACCATGGCGTCGCCGTCTTCGACCTTCACCGGCTCGCCGATGGTGGTGGCTTTGACGAATTCATCGCTTTCGCCACGGGCGTAGGCCGCTTCCAGGCCTTCCTGGGCGGTGGCGGCGTTGAATTCGGCCTGGCCATCGACGATCAGGTTGTAGGCCTGGGCGACACGGTCCCAACGGTTGTCACGGTCCATGGCAAAGTAGCGGCCCACCAGGCTGGCGATGCGGCCCTTGCCCAGGGCGGCGAAGGTGGTGTCCAGCAGCTCGATGGAGGATTGCGCGCTTTTGGGCGGTGTGTCGCGGCCGTCGAGGAAGGCGTGCAGATAGATTTTGTCAGCGCCGCGCTTGAACGCCAGTTCGGCCATGGCGACCAAGTGATCCTGATGGCTGTGTACGCCGCCGTCCGACAACAGGCCCATGAAGTGCACGGCTTTGCCGGCGGCAACGGCTTTATCGACCGCAGCGCAGATGGTCGGGTTCTCGAAGAACTCGCCGTCGCGGATCGCCTTGGTGACACGGGTGAAGTCCTGGTACACCACTCGTCCGGCGCCAAGGTTCATGTGGCCGACTTCCGAGTTGCCCATCTGGCCGTCCGGCAGGCCCACGTCCATGCCGGAACCTGAGATCAAGCCGTTGGGCACGGTGGCGGTCAGGCGGTCCAGTACTGGCTTGTTGGCCGAGTACACCGCGTTGTCGTGGTGGCTTTCACTGTGTCCGAAGCCATCGAGAATTATCAGGACCAAAGGTTTAGGCGTGGTAGTCATAGATCCTCTCGCGGCGCTAATAAAGGAAGACAATTGAAAAGGGAGTGGCAGTTTAAAGCGAAGTTCCAACCACGTCACCGCTTTACGGGGGTTGGCCCCCCCTGGCGGCTGTGTATACTTACCGCCATTTTAACGCCCTGGAACCTCCTTGATGGTTGATCACCTGATTGCATTTGCCACTGCCCACTACCTGCTCGTGGGTGCCTTCGTCATCCTGCTGGCGCTGCTGATCGCTCATGAACTGAGCCGCGGTGGTCGCAGCCTGAGCACGTCGGAGCTGACCGCGCTGGTCAACAAGGATGAGGCCGTCGTCGTCGATATTCGCCCGGCCAAGGATTATGCCGCCGGCCATATCGTTGGCGCCCTGAACATTCCTCAGGACAAGCTGATCGCGCGCTTGGCCGAGCTGGAAAAATACAAGGCCAAGACCATTATCCTGGTCGACGCCCAAGGCCAGCACTCGGGCACCCACGCCCGCGAGATGCTCAAGACCGGCTTCACCGCCGCCAAGCTGTCGGGTGGTATCAGCAGCTGGCGTGGCGATAACCTGCCGTTGGTGAAGTGATATGAGCCAGGTTGTCGTGTATTCCAGCGATTGGTGCCCTTACTGCATGCGGGCCAAGGCTTTGCTTGAGAAAAAGGGCGTTGCCTTCGAAGAGATCAAGGTCGATGGCAAGCCTCAGGTGCGCGCCGAAATGGCCCAGAAGGCTGGCCGCACGTCGGTCCCGCAGATCTGGATCGGCACCCGGCACATCGGTGGTTGCGACGACCTGTTTGCCCTGGAGCGCGCCGGTAAACTTGATGCGCTGCTGTCCGTCTGACTCCTAAACCCTTAAGAACCCCAAGATAAAGAAGGATCTGCGATGACTGATCAACAGAACACCGAAGCAGCGCAAGACCAAGGCCCACAGTTCTCGCTGCAGCGGATCTACGTGCGTGACCTGTCGTTCGAAGCGCCAAAAAGCCCGGCAATCTTCCGTCAGGAATGGACCCCAAGCGTTGCGCTGGACCTGAACACCCGTCAGAAATCCCTGGAAGGTGACTTCCACGAAGTCGTGCTGACCTTGTCGGTCACCGTCAAAAATGGTGAAGAAGTCGCTTTTATCGCTGAAGTGCAACAGGCCGGTATCTTCCTGATCCAGGGCCTGGACGAAGCGTCCATGAGCCACACCCTGGGCGCGTTCTGCCCGAACATCCTGTTCCCGTATGCCCGTGAGACCCTGGACAGCCTGGTTACCCGTGGCTCGTTCCCGGCCCTGATGCTGGCTCCGGTGAACTTCGATGCCCTGTACGCCCAAGAGCTGCAGCGCATGCAACAAGAAGGCGCGCCAACCGTTCAATGATTTATTGAACGGCGCCGATCAAAAATGTGGGAGCGGGCTTGTGTGGGAGCTGGCTTGCCTGCGATAGCATCACTGCGGTGTGACAGACATACCGAGGTGCCTGCATCGCGGGCAAGCCCGGCTCCCACACAAGTCCCCTCCCACATTTGTTTTGCGTGTTACTTGAAGCCCAGCTGGCGCCAGCCTTCATAGACGGCGACGGCCACGGTGTTGGACAGGTTCAGGCTGCGGCAGCCTTCACGCATCGGCAAGCGCAGGCGATGGCCATCGGGCAATGCGTCAAGCACCTCGGCCGGCAGGCCTCGGCTCTCCGGGCCGAACAGGAACGCGTCGCCCTCGGCAAAGCTGGCATCATGAAACGGCCGCGAGCCCTTGGTGGTGAACGCGAACAGCCGTGGGTGGCCCAGGCTCTCCAGGCAGCTGGCGAGGTCGGCATGGCGCTTGAGGGTGGCGTACTCGTGGTAGTCCAGCCCGGCCCGGCGCAGGCGCTTGTCGTCCATGTCAAAGCCCAACGGCTCGATCAAATGCAGGTGGCAGCCACTGTTGGCGCACAGCCTGATAACGTTGCCGGTATTCGGCGGAATTTCTGGTTGAAAAAGGATGACGTGAAACATGCACGGCTCCGAAGGCAAAGATGCGCTGCATTCTACCCCTGAAGACGACCCGAGACCGAAGCTATTGCCGAGGGTGTTGGGCTCATTGGTGATTGTCGGCTTGATGATTGGCTTGATGATCGGTCGCTTGACCACCCCCGAGTCGCTTGAGCTGCAACAGGTAGAACCTGCGGCGGAGGGTTTGGTGGTGTGGTTCAACAACGAACCCAAGCTGCACGGCGAGCATATCGACGGCACTGTGGCGCTGCTGTTTGACGCCCAGGGCAAGGCTGCCAGCGGGCAGCTCAAGGTCAACGGTAAGGACGTGAATTGGCGCATACGCAAGACCGATGCTGGCTTGCTGCTGAACCTGGTAGCGGCCCGGCCGTTACGTGGGGAGTGGAGCGGTGCAGAGGTCGATGGCCGCTGGCGGCTGGAGATCCATCTCCAAGAGCAATAAAAGAGGGAGTTCCCGGCCTGCCTGTACCAGGGCTCCCAAAACGGGGTGAAGCCTAAGACTTCGGTGTTAAAGAGGGGATTCTCGGCCTGCCTGTACCAAGGTCCCCGAAACTGGGTAGTACAAGGGGTATTGCAGGGGGCGTGCCAGAACTTGCAATTGCTGCTTGAAAAAAATGCCAAAAAGCGCAAGGCCCCGGAATACGGGGCTTTGCTTGTTTCTACGGTTAAGAACTTCGTAGCGAAAGCGATCTGTGAGGTTTCGGGTCTGTGCTCAATGCCGGTTCATAGTGCATTGAAGCGGTGCACAAACTCGAGCTTTATGAAAATCCAAATGTGGGAGCGGGCTTGCTCGCGAAGGCGGTGGGCCAGCCAATACATCCGGCGACTGACACACTGCATTCGCGAGCAAGCCCGCTCCCACCTTGGATCTTCAGTGGGTTTGGGGAATGTGATCAGGCCTCATCACCCTCATCATCATCCCCACCATCTACCTTCATCCCCAATTCCTTGATCTTGCGCGTCAGGGTATTGCGCCCCCACCCCAGCAGCACGGCGGCATCGCGGCGGCGGCCGGCGGTGTGTTTGAGCGCGGTCTCGATCATGATCCGCTCGAACGCCGGCACGGCACTGTCCAGCAGGTTCGACTGGCCGCGTGCCAAGGCCTGGTCCGCCCATTGGCGCAGCGCTTGTTCCCAGTTGGTCACGGGAGCCGAGTCCTGCGGCAGGCTCAGCAGCTCCGGCGGCAGGTCGCTGATGTGCACTTCGCGCCCGGAAGCCATCACGGTGATCCAGCGGCAGGTGTTCTCTAGTTGGCGCACGTTGCCGGGCCACGGCAGGTTCTTGAGGTATTCCTCGGTCTCGCTTTTGAGCAGCTTGGGCTCGACGGCCAGCTCCAGGGCGGCGCGGCTGAGGAAATGGCGGGCGAGGGTAGGGATATCTTCGCGACGGTCCGACATTCGCGGGATGTGGATGCGGATCACGTTGAGGCGGTGGAACAAGTCCTCACGGAATTTACCCGCATGCACCAGTGTTTCCAGGTTCTGGTGGGTGGCCGCGATGATGCGCACATCCACCTTGACCGGCGTATGCCCACCCACACGGTAGAACTCGCCGTCAGCCAGCACGCGCAGCAAGCGAGTCTGGGTATCGGCCGGCATGTCGCCGATTTCATCGAGGAACAGCGTGCCACCGTCCGCCTGTTCAAAGCGTCCGCGACGCAGGTTGGCCGCGCCGGTGAATGCGCCTTTCTCATGGCCGAACAACTCGGACTCCATCAGGTCCTTGGGAATTGCCGCCATATTCAGTGCGATGAACGGCGAAGCCGCCCGCGGACTGTGGCGGTGCAGGGCGTGGGCCACCAGTTCTTTACCGGTCCCCGATTCGCCGTTGATCAGCACGGTGATGTTGGAATGGCTCAAGCGCCCGATGGCGCGAAACACTTCCTGCATCGCCGGCGCTTCCCCGATGATTTCCGGGGTGCGGGTCAGGGTCGGCGGGGCTTCCTGGTTCTGTTGTTCCTGGGCGTGCTGGTTGGCGCGCTTGACCAGCGCCACCGCTTCATCCACATCGAATGGCTTGGGCAGGTATTCAAAGGCACCGCCCTGGTAGGACGCGACAGCGCTGTCCAGGTCCGAGTGGGCGGTCATGATGATCACCGGCAAGCGCGGGTGCTGCTCGCGAATGCGCGCCAGCAAGTCCAGGCCACTGGCCCCAGGCATGCGAATATCGGAAATGATCACGTCTGGCTGCTGGCGTGCCAGGCGGCTCATCACCCCATCGGCGCTGTCGAAGCTCTGGGTAGTCATGCCTTCCTGTTGTAAGGCTTTTTCGAGGACCCAGCGGATAGAACGGTCGTCGTCGACGATCCAGACAGTTTCACTACGGCTCATGTCGTGGGGGCTCCTTGTTCCAATGGCAGGAAGATCGAGAACGTGGTGTGGCCAGGATGGCTCTCACATTCGATCAGGCCCTGATGCTGGCTGATGATGTTCTGGGTAATGGCCAGGCCCAGCCCGGTACCGTCCGGGCGGCCGCTGACCATGGGAAAGAAGATGGTTTCCTGCAGCTCCGCAGGAATGCCGGGGCCGTTGTCGATGATCTCGACCTTGGTCACCAGGCGATGGCGCACATGGCCGATGGTGAACTGGCGCAGGGCGCGGGTGCGCAGGCTGATGCGGCCCAGGCGCAGCTCGTTCTGGCTGCTGATGGCCTGCATGGCGTTGCGCACGATGTTGAGTACCGCCTGGATCATCTGTTCGCGGTCGATCAACACGTCGGGAATGCTTGGGTCGTAGTCGCGCACCAAGGTGATGCAGCCCTGGCTTTCGGCCTCGACCAGTTGGCAGACGCGCTCCAGCACCTCATGCACGTTGGTCATCGCCAGGGACGGCAGCTTGTTGGAGCCAAGCATGCGGTCCACCAGGTTACGCAGGCGGTCGGCTTCTTCGATGATGACGTTGGTGTAGTCCTTGAGGTGCTCGTCCGGCAGCTCGCGGGACAACAACTGCGCCGCGCCGCGAATGCCGCCCAGTGGGTTCTTGATCTCGTGGGCGAGGCCGCGCACCAGCATCTTGCTGGTTTCCTGCTTGGACAACTGCGCTTCCTCCTTGGTGATGCGCAGCAGGCGGTCGCGGGGGTGGACTTCGAGCAGCAGCAGGGTCGCGCCATTGCTCAGGATCGGGGTCACGGCGTAGTCGACGGTCAACGTTTGCCCGGTCAGCGCGGTGAGCATCGCTTCGCGCTTGGTGAACGGGTGTGCCTGCTCCACGGCCTGGCGCAACGAGCTCAAGGCTTCGGCCGACTCGGTGAACAATTCGCTGATGAACTGCCCATGGCTACGCTGGCCGCTGATCGCCAGGAGCATCTCCGCCGCCGGGTTCATGTACTCAAGGCGCAGGTCGGCATTGAGCAGGATGGTCGCGGTGGTCAGGTTGTCGAGTAACAAACGGTGCAGTGCATCGCTGATGGTCATCGGGACCTCTTTTGGAGCAAGGCGCGGGCTTGAGGCACACGCTGATACAAGGAAAATGCAAAAACCAAACCAAGGCTCCGAAAAGAAGCGCTAATGCCCTGAAATAGGGGATTCAGGCGCGAAACTGTGGCGTTCTGCCAGCTTGAACGGGAAGTTTCGAACCAAAATGGGCTGGGCAATTGAGAAGGGTGCAGGCTATCGCACCAATATAGTGCGGTTTTGTGAAGGTTGTTCAGCTAGTGAAGATTAAAGGCGAATCGCAGTCAGTGTGGGAGTTGGCTTGCCTGCGATAGCTGTGGTGCATTCAACACTGTTATCGCAGGCAAGCCAGCTCCCACATTTTTAATTGGATTTGCAGTCCTTTTAACCTTTATAGATGCAAAGCTCGGCGGTGGCGCGGATCATCGCCAGTTGGCGCAGCGGATCATTCAGTGGTTCGTGCACGGCCTCGGCCAGCCATTGGGGGCAATTAGGGTCTGTGCGCAGGGGCGTGAAGTCGGCCAGCTGCTGCAGTAGCCTTTTTTGCAGCTCGTCCAATTGCGGGCGGATCTGCTGGACCAAGTCCGGGCGCGGGTCGTCGGGCGCTTTGCCCTGGAACTGCCAATCGGACAGGTGGGTGTATTGCACCAGTTTGTTGGCTTCGATCTGCGCGGCGAAGAACTGCTCGGCAGCGGCCGGGTCCAGCTTGTAGCTCGGCGCCTGGGCAGTGACGCTGGCGATCACCTCTTGTTCGCGCTTCTTGTCCTCCACGGGCTTGTGGCTGTCCCACTTGCTCAGTGCTACCTGGTCGGCAATCTCCAGGCGTTCGGCGATGCTGTTGAGCAGGGCTTCGAGCGTAGGTGGCGCAGCGCTCGCACTGGCACTGATGAACAGCAGGGCAAATACAAGTCGATGTTTCAAGGGCGATCCTCTGTAGGAGCGAGCTTGCTCGCGAAGGTCGCTAACGATAACGCGCCAATGTTGAAAAAATGCGGTGTCTTTGCGTTTTTCGCGAGCAAGCTCGCTCCTACAGGAGGGGGACGTAAATAATCTCAGGCAAAAAAAGACCTCCCGAAGGAGGTCTTTTTCATCACGCTACCTTAGCAGCGCTACCGGATCAGCAGCTGTAGTACAGCTCGTATTCCAGTGGGTGTACGAAGGTGCGTACTTTGATTTCTTCTTCGCTTTTCAGGGCGATGTAAGCGTCGATGAAGTCGTCGCTGAAAACGCCGCCTTTGGTCAGGAACGCACGGCCCTTGTCCAGCTCTTCCAGGGCTTCTTTCAGACTGCCGCACACTTGTGGGATCTCTTTGGCCTCTTCAGGCGGCAGGTCGTACAAGTTTTTGTCGGCGGCATCGCCAGGGTGGATCTTGTTCTGGATGCCGTCCAGGCCGGCCATCATCAGGGCGGCGAAGGCCAGGTAAGGGTTGGCAGCCGGGTCTGGGAAGCGCGCTTCGATACGACGGCCTTTAGGGCTGTTGACGTAAGGAATACGGATCGAGGCGGAGCGGTTGCGTGCCGAGTAGGCCAGCATCACCGGCGCTTCAAAACCTGGGACCAGACGCTTGTAGGAGTTGGTCGACGGGTTGGTGAAGCCGTTCAGGGCCTTGCCGTGCTTGATGATGCCGCCGATGAAATACAGGGCGGTATCGGACAGGCCGGCATAGCCTTCGCCAGCGAAGGTGTTCTTGCCGTCTTTGGAAATCGATACGTGGACGTGCATGCCCGAGCCGTTATCGCCGTACAGCGGCTTAGGCATGAAGGTAGCGGTGCGGCCATAGGCATCGGCAACGTTGTGCACGCAGTATTTCAGGGTTTGAACTTCGTCAGCCTTCTTCACCAGCGTGTTGAATTTCACGCCGATTTCGTTCTGGCCGGCAGTCGCCACTTCGTGGTGGTGAACTTCAACGGTCTGGCCCATTTCTTCCAGTGCGTTGCACATGGAGGTACGGATTTCATGGTCGAAGTCGAACGGTGGTACTGGGAAGTAGCCGCCTTTCACACCTGGACGGTGGCCTTTGTTGCCGCCTTCCACGTCCTGGTCGGACATCCACGAGCCTTGCTCGGAGAAAATCTTGAACATGGAGCCGGAGATGTCGGATTTGAACTTCACCGAGTCGAAGATGAAGAACTCTGGCTCAGGGCCGAAGAATGCGGTGTCGCCGATACCGGTGGACTTCAGGTATTCCTCGGCACGGTGGGCGATGGCGCGTGGGTCGCGGTCATAGCCTTGCATGGTCGAAGGCTCGATGATGTCGCACACCAGGATCAGGGTTGGCTCTTCGGTGAACGGGTCGAGTACGGCTGTGCTGTCGTCTGGCAGCAGGATCATGTCGGAGGCTTCGATGCCTTTCCAGCCGGCGATGGAGGAACCGTCGAACATCTTGCCGACTTCGAAGAAGTCATCTTCCAGCGCATCGCGAGCCGGCATGGTCACGTGGTGCTGAGTGCCTTTTGTGTCCGTGAAGCGCAGATCAATCCATTTAACGTCATGATCTTTGATGAGTTGAACCGACTTCGACATGGTGTCCTCCGGGTGGCTTCGGGCTTGGGTAGTGGAGTTAGCCCTTAGAATTTGGGTGATGCCGGCGCGGATACTCCGCCAAGGCAACCTGCCTCACAAGAGAGCAAATTGCATGCCAGTGCGCCAACATGGCCGTTTTGCCTCAAAATGGCCCCTATAACGGTGCAATCGGCAAAAACGGCATAAATCGCGCACTGCAATGTAGCGTTTATTTGTGTAAATGACCCGTTTTGGTGCATTGCGTAGGCAATGCATATTAACTGGTTAAACCTTGAGCGATTTCCGCTATAATCCGCGCCCCCCTTTTTCAGCAGGCCCGGCGCGCGCTGTTTCCATGAAATTAATCGTTAAAGTCTTCCCAGAGATCACCATCAAAAGCCGACCGGTACGGACGCGTTTCATCCGTCAGTTGGCCAAGAACATCCGTGCCGTGCTCCGTGACCTGGACCCGGCTGTGGTGGTGAACGGCGTGTGGGACAACCTCGAGCTGGAAACCCGCATTACCGACGCCAAAGCCTTGAAGGACATGACCGAGCGCCTGAGCTGCATGCCGGGCATCGCGCATTTTCTGCAGGTGGATGAGTACCCGCTGGGAGACTTCGACGACATCACCGAAAAGTGCAAGCAGCACTACGGCAGTGCGCTTGAAGGCAAGATTTTTTCGGTGCGTTGCAAGCGTGCCGGCAAGCACCCGTTCAGCTCCATGGATGTCGAGAAATACGTCGGCAGCAAGCTGCGTCGCGAGTGCGGTGCCGCTGGAATTTCCCTGAAAGCGCCACAAATTGAAGTGCGCATGGAAATTCGCGACCAACGGTTGTTCGTGATCCACAGCCAGCACAACAGCATCGGCGGCTACCCGCTGGGTGCCCTGGAACAGACCCTGGTATTGATGTCCGGCGGTTTCGATTCCACGGTGGCGGCCTACCAGATCATGCGCCGCGGCCTGATGAGCCACTTCTGCTTCTTCAACCTGGGCGGGCGGGCACACGAATTAGGCGTGATGGAAGTCGCGCACTTTATCTGGAAGAAATACGGCAGCTCCCAACGCGTGCTATTTGTTAGCGTACCGTTCGAGGAAGTGCTGGGCGAAATTCTCGGCAAAGTCGATAACAGTCATATGGGCGTAGTATTGAAGCGTATGATGTTGCGCGCTGCGTCCCGAATCGCCGATCAATTGCAGATCGACGCCCTGGTGACCGGCGAAGCGATTTCCCAGGTTTCCAGCCAGACGCTGCCGAACCTGTCGATCATTGATTGCGTGACCGAGAAGCTGGTGCTGCGCCCGCTGATCGCCAGCCACAAGCAGGACATCATCGACCTGGCCGAGCAAATCGGCACCGCCGACTTTGCCAAGCATATGCCTGAATACTGCGGGGTCATTTCGGTGAACCCCAAGACCCACGCCAAGCGTCACCGCGTGGAGCATGAAGAAAAAGAATTCGACATGGCGATTCTGGAGCGTGCGCTCGAGAACGCCAAGCTGGTGCCAATCGATCGAGTGATCGACGAATTGGGCCAGGATGTGCAGATCGAAGAAGTCAGCGAAGCCCTGGCCGGCCAGATCGTCGTCGACATCCGTCACCCGGATGCCGCCGAAGATGAGCCGCTGGAAATCGCGGGCATCGACGTGCAAACGCTGCCGTTCTACGCACTGAACGCGCGTTTCAAGGAACTGGATAACAGCCGTCAGTACCTGTTGTATTGCGACAAAGGCGTGATGAGTCGCCTGCATGCCCACCATTTGCTCAGTGAGGGGCATGCCAATGTGCGCGTTTATCGACCGAGCTAAGAGCCCGGGGCTGTTTGCCTGTGGCCTGCGTCACCGGCCCCCCGACTCTGCCGTCAAGCTGTAACGGCAAGGCCTGACTC
This sequence comes from Pseudomonas sp. AM4(2022), assembly GCF_036346515.1. Lineage (NCBI taxonomy): Bacteria > Pseudomonadati > Pseudomonadota > Gammaproteobacteria > Pseudomonadales > Pseudomonadaceae > Pseudomonas > Pseudomonas sp. AM4(2022). The sequence continues at coordinate 69,131 of NZ_JAOTNW010000006.1, read as the reverse complement.
TACTGTTAATCGCTGCCACGACCTGTCAGCACACCGAATCCTCTGATCGAGATACACAAGTGATCGAAAATCTACGTAACATCGCCATCATTGCTCACGTTGACCATGGTAAAACCACCCTGGTAGACAAACTCCTGCGTCAATCCGGCACCCTGGAGCGCAACGAGCTCAACGACGAGCGCGTGATGGACTCCAACGACCAGGAAAAAGAGCGCGGTATTACCATCCTGGCAAAAAACACCGCTATCAACTGGAACGGCTACCACATCAACATCGTGGATACCCCGGGCCACGCCGACTTCGGCGGCGAAGTAGAACGCGTAATGTCGATGGTTGACTCCGTTCTGCTGCTGGTTGACGCTCAAGACGGCCCTATGCCGCAAACCCGTTTCGTGACCAAGAAGGCTTTCGAAGCCGGCCTGCGTCCGATCGTGTGCATCAACAAGGTTGACCGTCCAGGCGCGCGTCCGGACTGGGTTCTGGACCAGATCTTCGACCTGTTCGACAACCTGGGTGCTACCGAAGAACAGCTGGACTTCCAAGTCATCTACGCCTCGGCCCTGAACGGTATTGCTGGTCTTGACCACACCGACATGGCTGAAGACATGACCCCGCTGTACCAGTCGATCGTCGACAACGTACCGGCACCGAAAGTCGACCGTGAAGGCCCGTTCCAGATGCAAATCTCGGCACTGGACTACAACAGCTTCCTGGGTGTTATCGGCGTTGGCCGTATCGCTCGTGGTAGCGTCAAGCCGAACACCCCGGTTGTCGCTATCGGCGCCGATGGCAAGAAGCGTAACGGTCGTATCCTGAAGCTGATGGGTCACCACGGCCTGCACCGCATCGACGTTGAAGAAGCTTTCGCTGGCGACATCGTCTGCGTAAGTGGTATGGACTCGCTGTTCATCTCCGACACCCTGTGCCAGCCGGACAACGTCGAGGCGATGAAGCCTCTGACCGTTGACGAGCCAACCGTTTCCATGACCTTCCAGGTAAACGACTCGCCTTTCTGCGGTAAAGAAGGCAAGTTCGTGACCTCCCGTAACATCAAGGAGCGTCTGGACAAAGAGCTGCTGTACAACGTTGCGCTGCGCGTTGAAGAAGGCGACTCGGCTGACAAGTTCAAGGTCTCCGGCCGTGGTGAGCTGCACCTCTCGGTACTGATCGAAACCATGCGTCGCGAAGGCTTCGAAATGGGTGTTGGTCGTCCGGAAGTGATCATCCGTCAGGTCGACGGCGTGAAGCAGGAACCGTTCGAAAACGTCACCATCGACACCCCTGAAGAATCCCAGGGCAAGGTCATGGAAGAGATGGGCCTGCGTAAGGGCGACCTGACCAACATGGTGCCGGATGGCAAAGGCCGTGTGCGTCTGGAATACAACATCCCTGCTCGTGGTCTGATCGGTTTCCGTAACCAGTTCCTGACCCTGACCAACGGTGCTGGCATCCTGACCTCGATCTTCGATCGCTACGACACCATGAAGTCCGGCGACATGTCCGGCCGTCAGAACGGTGTTCTGGTATCGGTAGAAACCGGCAAGGCGCTGACCTACTCCCTGGAAACCCTCCAGGCGCGTGGCAAGCTGTTCGTTGAACACGGTCAAGAGATCTACAACGGCCAGATCGTTGGTCTGAACAGCCGTGACAACGACATGGGCGTCAACCCAACCAAAGGCAAGAAGCTCGACAACATGCGTGCTTCGGGCAAAGACGAAACCATCGCTCTGGTTCCACCTGTTCGCTTCACCCTGGAACAGGCCCTGGAATTCATCCAGGACGACGAGCTGTGCGAAGTCACGCCTAAGTCGATCCGCCTGCGTAAGAAGATCCTGGACGAAGGCGAGCGTACCCGCGCTGCCAAGAAAGCCAAGAACTGAGTTAACTCAGGCTGAATGAAAAACGCCCCCGGTCGAAAGGCCGGGGGCGTTTTTTTATGCCTGCAGAATGTGTAGTGATTGTGCCGGCCTCTTCGCGAGCAAGCCCGCTCCCACATTCGACCGCGTTTTTTCAGGATGGATGCGGTCAAGTGTGGGAGCGGGCTTGCTCGCGAAAGCGGTGGTCCGAACAATAAAACTTAGAACTTGTCGAGGGTCTTGAAGTTAGTCTCGCGCACCACTTCCTTGGGCTTATACGCGCAATACCCCGGCCGCGGCCCGATTTTCGGGTGGTTGCGGCACGTATCCGGGCGCTTGTCATAAATAGTGCAAAAGCGCGTCTTACGATCCAGGTACAGGCAGTCGTTGTTGCTCATGCGCTGCAGGGTAAAAATTTCGGACTTGTTGTTGTACCGCTCGACGATGCCTTCTTTCTGCAAACGCTTGGCGATGTTCTTCGGCGGATCGCCGCGCTCGAACTCATCGACGATGCCAATGCGGATCAGGTCCTTGATCTTCACCTCCACCGGCAGCGTGCAGCAGCTGGACACGCAGCCGCCGCACATATGGGCGGAGTATTTCTGCCAGGTCTCTAGACGGTCGAGTTCCGCGGCGGCGATCAGTTGAGGCTTCATCAAGGTTCCAAGGTGGGGCGTTATCCGGGCGCGCGATCATACCGGGATTGGTGGTTTTTTGAACAATATTTTGCATGTTTCAGCTCAAAGGTTTGGCCAGGGCCTGATCGGGCACGACCCCTGCATCAAATTCAGTCCATGGTGAATGAGTTAAAAAACTGCCGAACCAGCACGTCTACCGTCTGTCAGACCGACTAGGCTCTAGCAACTCCTTCAATCTCGCCCGAGGTCGCACCGATGTCTCAGGAACCGCTTGCACGAGAAGCAGAGGTAGCCGCATTCCGCGATGCTGTCTTGACCAAACTCACCTACGCGGTGGGCAAGGACCCGGATCACGCTTTCGACCATGACTGGTTCGAAGCCATTGCCCTGGCCGCCCGCGACCAGATGGTCGATCACTGGATGGACCACACGCGGCGTATTTATCGCAAAGGCCAGAAGCGTGTTTATTACCTGTCCCTGGAATTTCTCATCGGCCGCTTGCTCTACGACAGCCTGAGCAACCTGGGTGTGCTGGAGATCGCTCGCGAAGCACTGTCGGAGCTGGGCGTGGATCTGGAGCGCATTCGCCTGCTGGAGCCCGACGCGGCGCTTGGCAACGGTGGCCTGGGCCGTCTGGCGGCATGCTTTATGGAAAGCATGTCGACGCTGGGCGTTGCCGGCCACGGTTACGGCATTCGTTATGAACACGGCTTGTTCCGCCAGGCCATTGTCGACGGTTGGCAGCAGGAACAGACCGAACGCTGGCTGGATTTCGGCAACCCTTGGGAATTCGAACGCGCCGAAGTGATTTACCCGATCGGCTTTGGCGGCAGCGTCGAAACCGTCGCGGACGCCTCCGGCAAGATGATCCAGGTGTGGTCGCCCAACGAAACCGTACGTGCCGTGGCCTATGACACGCCGGTCGTCGGTTGGCGCGGCGCCAGCGTCAACACCCTGCGCCTTTGGCGTGCACGGGCTGTAGAAGACCTGCACCTGGAGCGCTTCAATGCCGGTGACCATTTGGGCGCCGTCGCCGAAGTGGCCCGTGCCGAAAGCATCTCTCGCGTGCTTTACCCGGCCGACAGCACCGAAGCGGGGCAGGAACTGCGCCTGCGCCAGGAGTACTTCTTCGTTTCGGCGTCCTTGCAGGATCTGCTGCGCCGCCACAAGAACATGCACGGGTCGGTACTGAGCCTGGGCGAACACGCCGCCATCCAGCTCAACGACACCCACCCGTCCATCGCCGTGGCCGAGTTGATGCGCCAGCTGGTCGACCTGCATGACATTCCCTGGGAAGCCGCGTGGGATGTCACCGTCGAGACCCTTTCCTACACGAACCACACCTTGCTTCCCGAGGCGCTGGAAACCTGGCCGGTAGGTTTGATGGAACGCATGCTGCCGCGGCACATGCAGATCATCTACCTGATCAACGCCCAGCACATCGACTCGCTGCGTGCCAAGGGCATCCACGACTTCGACGTACTGCGCGCCGTCTCGCTGATCGAAGAAGACAACGGCCGCCGCGTGCGCATGGGCAACCTCGCGTTCCTGGGCTCCCATAGCGTCAACGGTGTATCGGGCCTGCATACTCAGTTGATGCGCAGCACGGTGTTCTCCGAGCTGCATAAGCTGTATCCCGAGCGCATCAACAACAAAACCAACGGCATCACCTTTCGCCGCTGGTTGTACCAGGCCAACCCTAAGCTGACCGATATGCTGGTGGAAGCCCTGGGGCCGGATATTCTCGATCAGCCCGAGCAGCGTTTGATCGAATTGGAGCCGTTCGCCGAGAAGCAGGCTTTCCGCAAGTCCTTCGCTGAACAGCGCCTGCACAGCAAGCGTGCACTGGCCCAGATCATCCATGAGCGCCTGGGTATCGCAATCAACCCGGCGGCGATGTTCGATGTGCAGGTCAAGCGCATCCACGAATACAAGCGCCAACTGCTCAACCTGCTGCACACCGTGGCGCTGTACCAGGCGATCCGCGCCGAGCCGGGCACCGACTGGGTGCCGCGGGTGAAGATCTTCGCCGGCAAGGCTGCAGCCAGCTACCACCAGGCCAAGCTGATCATCAAGCTGACCAACGACATCGCCCGTACCGTCAACAACGACCCGACTGTGCGCGGGTTGCTCAAAGTGGTGTTCCTGCCCAACTACAACGTCAGCCTGGCGGAAAGCATCATTCCGGCGGCGGACTTGTCGGAGCAGATTTCCACTGCCGGCTTTGAAGCCTCGGGTACCAGCAACATGAAGTTCGGCCTCAACGGCGCGCTGACCATCGGCACCATGGACGGCGCCAATGTGGAGATGCACGAGCGGGTCGGCGCCGAGCACATGTTTATCTTCGGCCTCAGTGCCCAGCAGGTGGAAGCCCGCAAGCACGCCGGTGAGTTCAACGCCGGGCCGGACATCGCCGCGTCCCATCGCTTGAACGACGTGTTGCAAGCCATCCGTGGCGGGGTGTTCTCGCCGGATGATCCGGGGCGCTATGTGGGCCTGATCGATGGGCTGATCGACTACGACCGTTTCCTTGTGTGTGCCGACTTTGACGCTTACTGGGACGCCCAGGCACGGGTCGAGGCGCATTGGCACGACTCCAAGGAATGGTGGCGTTCGGCGGTGCTCAATACCGCGCGCATGGGCTGGTTCAGCTCGGACCGGACCATCAGGGAGTACGCCACCGAGATCTGGAAAGCCCTCGACTAGCCCCCTGATGCCACTGTAGGAGCGAGGGGGACGCCTAGTTCTTGCTCGCGAAGAACGCCAACGATAACGCTTGCCTCCTGAAGGAGCGCGGCGCTTATGAGTTTTTCGCGAGCAAGAACTAGGCGTCCCCCTCGCTCCTACAGAGGTGTCGTTGCTCCGTTGCGTGAACTCTATTGGCGTTAAATCCTCTGATTAGAGGAAATCAGCCCCGACTCGCGTTAAACTGCGCGGGTTTTCAGCCCCCCATTCTCCGGAGCCTTCCATGTCCCGCGTTACCCTGAGTCGCTATTTGATCGAGCAGACCCGCAGCAACAACACGCCTGCCGATCTGCGCTTCCTTATCGAAGTGGTGGCGCGTGCTTGCAAGGAAATCAGCCACGCCGTTTCCAAAGGTGCACTGGGCGGTGTCCTGGGCAGCATGGGCACTGAAAACGTGCAGGGCGAAGTGCAGAAGAAACTGGACGTGCTGTCCAACGAAATCCTGCTCGAAGCCAACGAATGGGGCGGCCACCTGGCCGGCATGGCGTCCGAAGAAATGGACAATGCCTACCAGATCCCAGGCAAATACCCGAAGGGCGCATACCTGCTGGTATTCGACCCACTGGACGGTTCGTCCAACATCGATATCAACGCACCGGTCGGCACCATCTTCTCGGTACTGCGTTGCCCGAACGAATACCTGAGCCAGAACGAAGCCCTGAACGAAAAGGCCTTCCTGCAGCCAGGCACCGAGCAGGTTGCTGCCGGTTACGCGATCTACGGCCCACAGACCATGCTGGTGCTGACCCTGGGCGACGGCGTCAAAGGCTTCACCCTGGACCGTGAAATGGGCAGCTTCGTACTCACCCACGAAGACATTTCGATTCCTGCTTCTACCCAGGAATTTGCCATCAACATGTCCAATCAGCGCCACTGGGAAGAACCGGTGAAGCGCTACGTCAACGAACTGATGGAAGGCGAAGAAGGCCCGTTGAAGAAGAACTTCAACATGCGCTGGGTGGCCGCGATGGTTGCCGACGTGCACCGCATCCTGACCCGTGGTGGCCTGTTCATGTACCCGCGCGACAGCCGCGAGCCGTCCAAGCCGGGCAAACTGCGCCTGATGTACGAAGCCAACCCGATGTCGTTTTTGGTTGAACAGGCAGGCGGTGCGTCCACCGACGGCCACCAGCGCATCCTCGACATTCAGCCTGAAGGCCTGCACCAGCGGGTGGCGGTATTCCTGGGTTCGAAGGAAGAAGTTGAGCGCGTGACGGCCTATCACAAGAAGTAAGCCCGTGTGGCGAGGGAGCTTGCTCCCGTTGGGCTGCGAAGCGGCCCGAAAAAGCATGCGGGCGCTGCGTACCCGAACGGGAGCAAGCTCCCTCGCCACAGATGCATTCAAGATGTGAAGTTTTTGAAGTGAGCAAGCCCCGAAACGTTTCAGCGTTTTCGGGGCTTTTTTGTTTTCGCTCGTCGGGAACCAGACACCCCTTTTCCCTTCTAAGCTTCTGGCAGATACCCCAGCTGCTTTGTCTCTCCAGGAGCTTTTCCATGTCTATACGCCGTCTCGCCCTGCTGGCTTTTTGCGTGCTCTTAGCCGCTTGCAGCAAGGTCAACCAAGAAAACTACCAAAAGCTCTCAGCCGGCATGGCCAAGGCCGAGGTGGAGTCGTTGCTGGGTAAGCCAACCGATTGTTCCGGCGCACTGGGCATGTCCAGCTGCACCTGGGGCGATAAAAACAGCTTTATCAGCGTGCAGTACGCCGGTGACAAAGTTCTGATGTTTTCCGGGCAAGGCCTGAAGTAAACCGGGGCGCGAGCCTGCGGGAGAAGAAGAATGATGCGTTTTGTTTTGTTCCTTTGCGCCAGCCTGTTTTTGGCGGGCTGCGCCAGCCATTCTGGCGATGATCTGCAACCCAAGACTGCGAGCAACGTCAACCTCAAGCGTTACCAGGGCACCTGGTATGAGTTGGCCCGTTTGCCGATGTACTTCCAGCGCAACTGTGCGCAATCCGAAGCCCGCTATACCTTGCTGCCTGATGGTGACATGTCGGTGTTCAACCGCTGCCTGACGCCTGAGTGGAAGTGGCAAGAGGCCAAAGGCACGGCTACGCCGCAGGTGCCAGGCAAGACCGACAAGCTGTGGGTGGAATTCAATAACTGGTTTACATCACTGTTGCCGGGCGTTGCCAAGGGCGACTACTGGGTGCTGTATGTCAGCGATGACTACAAGACCGCCCTCGTCGGCAGCCCGAGCCGTCGCTATATGTGGATCCTGTCGCGCACGCCGACGGTGAGTGCCGATACCCGCGAAGACCTGCTGAGCCGGGCGCGACAGCAAGGCTATGACACCACGCGCTTGATCTGGCGTACGTCGGATAAGCAGATGGCGAAGACGTCCCAGTAATTCGCAGCGCCATCAATCAAATGTGGGAGCTGGCTTGCCTGCGATAGCATCAACCCGGTGTAACTGATGCACCGAGGTGTCTGTATCGCAAGCAAGCCAGCTCCCACATTTGTTATGGGTTGGCCTTTAGTTCAGCAAGTCCTTCAGGACCTGGGTGAATGCCCGGCTGCTGTCTTCTTCGCCAGCATGATGCCCATCTCGCACCACCCATTTGCCATTGACCAGTACATCGCGCACTTGCCGATCACCACCGGCAAACAGCCAGCGGTTGAGAATTCCATCCTCACTGGCCGTCGCCAAGTACGGGTCGCTACCGTCCAGCACTATCCAGTCCGCGCGCTTGCCCACTTGCAGTCGACCAATCGGCTGGCCCAGCGCTTGTGCGCCGCCGTCCAGCGCAGCATCGAACAGCGTGCGACCCACCATCGGTTGGTCACTGCGATACAACCGATTACGCCGTTGATCGCGCAGGCGCTGGCCGTATTCCAGCCAACGCAGTTCTTCCACCACGCTCAGTGACACATGGCTGTCGGAACCAATGCCCATGCGGCCGCCCTGGGCGAGGAAGTCCACCGCCGGAAAAATCCCATCGCCCAGGTTGGCCTCCGTGGTCAGGCACAAACCGGCAATTGCTCGGCTGTTGGCCATGCGGGTGACTTCATCGGCATCGGCATGGGTGGCATGCACCAGGCACCAGCGCTCATCCACTTCGACATTGTCATACAGCCACTGCAACGGGCGCTTACCGCTCCAGGCCAGGCAGTCGTCGACTTCCTTTTGCTGTTCGGCGATGTGGATATGCACCGGGCAGCGCTTGTCACTGGCGGCCAGCACGGTATGGATTTGTTCGGGGGTTACGGCGCGCAGGGAGTGGAAGCACAGGCCCAGTTGCTGCGCCGGTTGTGCCGCCAGAATGGGCTGCAGGCGTGCTTGCAGGTCCAGGTAGTGTTCCGTGCTGTTGATAAACCGTCGCTGGCCTTCATTCGGCGCTTGGCCACCAAAGCCTGCGTGGGTGTAGAGCACCGGCAGCAAGGTCAGGCCGATCCCGCTGCTGGCGGCTGCCTGGCTGATCTGGCGGGACAGTTCCGTACGGTCGGCATAGGGCTGGCCGCTGAGATCGTGGTGCACGTAATGAAACTCGGCCACCGAGGTGTAGCCGGCCTTGAGCATTTCGATATACAGCTGGCGGGCGATGACCTGTAACTGCTCGGGGTTGATCTTGCCGACCATGCGGTACATCAAATCGCGCCAGGTCCAGAAGCTGTCATTGGGGTTGCCGGCCACTTCGGCCAAGCCCGCCATGGCGCGCTGGAAGGCATGGGAGTGCAGGTTCGGCATGCCCGCCAACACCGGGCCCCTGAGCCGTTCAGCACCTTCTGCACTGGCATTGGGCTCAACCTTTGTCAGCAGGCCATCGGCGCTGACTTCAAGACGTACATCGTTGGCCCATCCATTAGGCAGCAGTGCGCGTTCGGCAAAGAAAGCGGACATGATCAAGGCACCCCGGTCGTGTGTTTATTTGTATATACATATACAGACGTTTGCCTGCTCGGTAAACTCCGGCAATCTATGCATCTTTTTCCCCAGCAAGGATTCCCTGTGCCGACTCCGCCCGCCAACTCTTCGCTGGCTGCCCACATGGACGAAAGTCCGGCGCCCTTGTATGCCCGCGTCAAACAGATGATCAGCCAGCAGATCCTCAACGGCAACTGGCCGCCCCATTACCGCGTGCCGTCGGAAAGCGAGCTGGTCAGTCAGTTGGGCTTCAGCCGCATGACCATCAACCGCGCCCTGCGCGAGCTGACCGCCGAAGGCCTGCTAGTGCGTATGCAAGGCGTGGGGACCTTCGTGGCCGAGCCTAAGAGCCAGTCGGCACTGTTTGAAGTGCACAACATCGCCGATGAAATCGCCTCCCGCGGGCATCGGCACACCTGCCAGGTGATCACCCTGGGCGAAGAGGCCGCCGGTTCCGAGCGCGCCGTCGCCTTGGAAATGCGCGAAGGCGGGAGGGTGTTCCACTCGTTGATCGTGCATTACGAGAACGACATTCCTGTGCAAATAGAAGACCGATTCGTCAACGCCCTGGTCGCGCCGGAATACCTGCAACAGGACTTCACCCAGCAAACCCCGTATGCCTATTTGAACCAGGTCGCGCCGTTGACTGAGGGCGAGCATGTGGTTGAGGCGATCCTCGCGGATGCCGCCGAGTGCAAGTTGTTGCAGATCGAGCCGAGCGAGCCGTGCCTGTTGATTCGCCGACGCACCTGGTCGGGTCGCCAGCCGGTGACTGCGGCGCGGTTGATCCACCCCGGTTCCCGTCACAGCCTCGAAGGACGCTTCAGTAAATGAGTGAGATCAACGTCTGGCGTGCCGCCGACTACGTGCGCATGCCGTGGAAGAACGGCGGCGGCAGTACCGAAGAAATCAGTCGCGACGCGGGCACCGGCCTGGAGGGCTTTGGCTGGCGTTTGTCGATTGCCGATATCGCCGAGTCGGGTGGGTTTTCCACCTTCGCCGGTTACCAGCGCGTGATCACGGTGATCAAGGGCGCGGGCATGGTGTTGACCGTAGACGGCGAGGAACAGCGCGGCTTGTTACCATTGCAGCCGTTCGCGTTCCTGGGTGAAAGCCAGGTTTCGTGCCGCTTGATCACCGGGCCGATCCGCGACTTCAACCTGATCTACTCGCCACAGCGTTACCATGCACGCTTGCAGTGGGTGGATGGTGTGCAGCAGTTTTTCAGCTCCGCGCAGACGGTGCTGGTGTTCAGCGTGGCGGATGAAGTGAAGGTGCTGGGCGAGAAGCTCGGCCACCATGATTGCCTGCAAGTGGACGGTAATACGGGCCTGCTGGATATCTCTGTCACTGGCCGCTGCTGCATCATCGAACTGACCGCGCGCGGTTAAAAACTGTGGGAGCTGGTAAGCCACCTCCCACACTTGTTTTTGCATTGTTCACAAAATCTGTTTCCACTCCGCGCACCAATTTGTTACCGAATGCCCCAGCGTGACGCAAAGCTTCGCTGCCGTGACAAATTCCCCTTGCTGCAAAAAACTTCCGTAAGAAATTTCATCAAGCTTTGAAGCCTTGATTTACAAGGCTCACACGCCTCGTGCAAAAAAATCCCAACCCCTCCTGGCTAAAGTTGGCCGCTCGATTGCATATGCTTGTACATACAAGTAAAGATGTGTGCGTAAGACTTCGCACCATCAGTGTCCGCGCATCGTTCGCCGAGGAGTCCTAGCTGTGACCAAGCCTACAAAATACCGTGACGTCGAAATCCGCGCCGCCCGCGGTAACAAGCTCACCGCCAAAAGCTGGCTGACCGAAGCGCCGCTGCGCATGCTGATGAACAACCTCGACCCGCAAGTGGCCGAGAACCCCAAAGAACTGGTGGTGTACGGCGGTATCGGCCGTGCGGCGCGCAACTGGGAGTGCTACGACCAGATCGTCGAGAGCCTCACCAATCTGAACGACGACGAAACCCTGCTGGTGCAATCCGGTAAACCGGTCGGCGTGTTCAAGACCCACAGCAACGCCCCGCGCGTGCTGATCGCCAACTCCAACCTGGTGCCGCACTGGGCCAGCTGGGAGCATTTCAACGAACTGGATGCCAAGGGCCTGGCCATGTACGGCCAGATGACCGCCGGCAGCTGGATCTACATCGGCAGCCAAGGCATTGTCCAAGGCACCTACGAAACCTTCGTGGAAGCCGGTCGCCAGCATTACAACAGTGACCTGACCGGTCGTTGGGTGCTCACCGCCGGCCTCGGCGGCATGGGCGGCGCGCAGCCATTGGCCGCAACCCTGGCCGGCGCCTGCTCGCTGAACATCGAGTGCCAGCAAGTCAGCATCGATTTCCGCCTGAACAGCCGTTACGTCGACGAGCAAGCCACCGACCTCGACGACGCCCTGGCGCGCATCGCCAAATACACCAAGGAAGGCAAGGCCATCTCCATCGCGCTGCTGGGCAACGCCGCAGAGATCCTGCCGGAACTGGTCAAGCGTGGCGTGCGCCCGGACATGGTCACCGACCAGACCAGCGCCCACGACCCACTCAACGGTTACCTCCCGGCCGGCTGGACCTGGGACGAATACCGCGCTCGCGCCAAGACCGAGCCGGCCGCCGTGATCAAGGCCGCCAAGCAGTCGATGGCCGTACACGTCAAAGCCATGCTCGAATTCCAGAAGCAAGGCATCCCGACCTTCGACTACGGCAACAACATCCGCCAGATGGCCCAGGAAGAAGGCGTGGAAAACGCGTTCGACTTCCCGGGTTTCGTACCGGCCTACATCCGCCCACTGTTCTGCCGTGGCATCGGCCCGTTCCGTTGGGCGGCGCTGTCCGGTGACCCGCAGGACATCTATAAGACCGACGCCAAAGTCAAAGAGCTGATCCCAGACGACGCCCACCTGCACAACTGGCTGGATATGGCCCGCGAGCGCATCAGCTTCCAGGGCCTACCGGCACGTATCTGCTGGGTCGGCCTGGGCCAGCGTGCCAAGTTGGGCCTGGCGTTCAACGAAATGGTGCGCAGCGGCGAGCTGTCCGCGCCGGTCGTGATCGGCCGTGACCACCTGGACTCCGGCTCGGTCGCCAGCCCGAACCGCGAAACCGAAGCCATGCAGGACGGTTCCGACGCTGTGTCCGATTGGCCACTGCTCAACGCCTTGCTCAACACCGCGAGCGGCGCGACCTGGGTCTCGCTGCACCACGGTGGTGGGGTGGGCATGGGCTTCTCCCAGCACTCGGGGATGGTGATTGTTTGCGACGGTACTGACGAAGCGGCCGAGCGGATTGCCCGCGTGCTGCACAACGACCCGGCGACCGGGGTGATGCGCCATGCCGATGCCGGTTATCAGATTGCTATCGACTGCGCCAAGGAGCAGGGCCTGAACCTGCCGATGATCAAGTAACCCACTGTGGACGGGCTTGTGTGGCGAGCAAGCTTGCTTGCGCTGGGGTGCGAAGCAGCCCCAAAAAAGCCGGCTCCAGCTTCGCTGTCGAACGGGAGCAAGCTCCCTCGCCACAGCAAGCCAGCTCCCACAGAAGAGCAAGATGCATACAAAACAATCCATCAGAGGTTGAACAACATGGCTGCAAACGACACCACCCCGTTGATCGAGAAACGTTCGATCGACTACATCCCGGAAGCGGAAAGACATGGTCGTCTATTCAGTCAATTCACCCTGTGGATGGGTGCCAACCTGCAGATCACTGCGATTGTCACCGGGGCGTTGGCCGTGGTGCTGGGCGGTGATGTGTTCTGGTCGTTGATCGGTTTGCTGGTCGGTCAACTGATCGGCGGTGGCGTCATGGCGCTGCATGCGGCGCAAGGGCCCAAGCTTGGCCTGCCGCAGATGATTTCCAGCCGGGTGCAGTTCGGCGTGTATGGCGCGGCCATTCCGATTGTGCTGGTGTGCTTGATGTACCTGGGTTTCACCGCCACCGGTACCGTGTTGTCGGGCCAGGCGCTGGGCCAGTTGTTCGGGGTCAGCGACAGCGTCGGCATCCTGATCTTCGCCAGTGTCATCGTGCTGGTCACGGTGCTGGGTTACCGGGTGATCCACTTCATCGGCCGGGTTGCCAGCCTGATTGGTGTGGTTGCCTTTGTGTATCTGTTCAGCCGTCTGATGAGCCAGACCGACGTCGGTGCGCTCTTGCAGATCCGCCACTTCAGCTGGAGCAGCTTCCTGCTGGCCGTGTCGCTGGCGGCCTCCTGGCAGATTGCGTTCGGCCCTTACGTGGCGGATTACTCGCGTTACCTGCCGAGCAAGACCTCATCGGTAAAAACCTTCCTCGCTGCTGGCGCAGGTTCGGTCATCGGTGCCCAGGTAGCGATGGTCCTCGGCGTGTTTGCTGCGGCCATGTCCAACGGGCAGTTTGCCGGCCACGAGGTGGCGTACATCGTTGGCTTGAGCGGCACGGGCGCCACCGCTGCGTTGCTGTATTTCAGCATCGCGTTCGGCAAGGTCACCATCTCGACGCTCAATTCCTACGGCAGCTTTATGTGCATCGCCACTATCGTCAGCGGCTTTCGTGGGCGTCTGGAGGTCACGCGCCTGCAGCGTCTGGTGTTCGTGCTGATGATCGTCGGCACGGCCACGCTGATCGCGTTGCTCGGCCAGCATTCGTTCCTCGGTGCATTTAAGTCGTTCATCTTGTTCCTGCTGGCGTTCTTTACGCCCTGGAGTGCGATCAACCTGGTGGATTACTACTGCATCACCCGCGAGCGTTATGACGTGCCAGCGCTGGCCGATCCGAACGGTCGCTACGGCCGCTGGAACCTGCTGGGCATCAGCGTCTATGTGTTTGGCGTGCTGGTGCAGTTGCCGTTCATCTCCACCAAGTTCTACACCGGCCCCCTGGTGGCCGCGCTGGGGGATGTGGATATCTCCTGGATCATCGGCCTGGTACTGCCGGCGGCCCTGTATTACGTGTGTGCGAAAAAATGGCACGGCACGGTACCCGATCACCTGATCCTGCCGACAGAGCAGGGCGCTTTACCCACAACAAACGGGCTGGCTGCACAAGCCTGATGGGACGTGGACAGGGCAGGACGCCTACTGACTGCCGTAATCCATTTCATGATTGGGAGCGTCACAACAATGACTATGAATAAGACCTTGCTGGCTACCTTGTTCTCAGCGGGCTTGCTGGCAAGCGCCGGCGCCCAGGCGGCCGGTTGGTGCGAATCCGGCAAACCGGTGAAATTCGCCGGACTGAATTGGGAAAGCGGCATGTTGCTCACCGACATCCTGCAAACCGTCTTGGAAAAAGGCTACGACTGCAAAACCGACAGCTTGCCGGGTAACTCCATCACCATGGAAAACGCCCTGGGCAGTAACGACATCCAAGTGTTCGCCGAGGAGTGGGTAGGTCGCAGCGAGGTCTGGAACAAGGCCGAGAAGGCCGGCAAAGTCGTGGGCGTCGGGGCTCCGGTAGTCGGCGCGGTTGAAGGCTGGTACGTGCCGCGCTATGTGATCGAAGGCGACGCCAAGCGCAAACTCGAACCCAAGGCGCCGGACCTGAAAAGCATCGCCGACCTGGCCAAATACGCCTCGGTGTTCAAGGACCAGGAAGAGCCCTCCAAGGGCCGTTTCTACAACTGCCCGGCCGGCTGGACCTGCGAGCTGGACAACAGCGAAATGCTCAAGAGCTACGGCCTGGAAAGCACCTACACCAACTTCCGTCCGGGCACCGGCCCGGCGCTGGATGCGGCGGTGCTGTCGAGCTACAAGCGTGGCGAGCCGATTCTGTTCTACTACTGGTCACCGACGCCGCTGATGGGCCAGGTCGACCTGGTCAAGCTGGAAGAAAAGCCCGGCGTGGATAAAAGCGTGAGCATCAAGGTCGGCCTGTCCAAAACCTTCCACGAGCAAGCCCCGGAACTGGTGGCCGTGCTGGAAAAGGTCAACCTGCCCATCGACCTGCTGAACCAGAACCTGGGCCGCATGGCCAAGGAGCGGATCGAGTCGCCGAAACTGGCGAAAATTTTCCTCAAGGAACATCCTGAAGTCTGGCACGCCTGGGTGAGCGACGACGCAGCCAAGAAAATCGACGCGGCCTTGTAGGTCAAGTGTGCACGGCTACCCTCAAGGGTGGCCGGGCGGCTGGCCACAACCCACTGGATCGAGAGCACGATATGTTCCCTGAGAGTTTTACCTTTTCCATCGCCGACTGGGTCAACGGTTGGGTGGACGCACTGGTCACCAACTACGGCGATGTGTTCCGGCACATCTCCGATACGCTGCTGTGGGCCATCGTCAACCTGGAAGGCCTGCTGCGCGCAGCGCCCTGGTGGCTGATGCTGGCCATCGTTGGCGGTATTGCCTGGCACGCCACCCGCAAGGTGGTGACCACCGCGGTGATTGTCGGTCTGCTGTTCCTGGTGGGCGCGGTTGGCCTGTGGGACAAGCTGATGCAAACCCTGGCATTGATGATGGTGGCCACGGTGATCTCGGTGTTGATCGGCATCCCCCTAGGCATCCTGTCGGCGCGCAGTAATCGCCTGCGTTCGGTGCTGATGCCGCTGCTGGACATCATGCAAACCATGCCTAGCTTCGTGTACCTGATCCCGGTGCTGATGCTGTTCGGCCTGGGCAAGGTCCCGGCGATTTTCGCCACGGTGATCTACGCCGCGCCGCCACTGATTCGCCTGACAGACCTGGGCATTCGCCAGGTCGATGGCGAAGTCATGGAAGCCATCAACGCCTTCGGCGCCAACCGCTGGCAGCAACTGTTCGGCGTGCAATTGCCGCTGGCGCTGCCGAGCATCATGGCCGGGATCAATCAGACCACCATGATGGCGCTGTCGATGGTGGTGATCGCTTCGATGATCGGTGCCCGTGGCTTGGGTGAAGACGTGCTCGTCGGCATCCAGACCCTCAACGTTGGCCGTGGCCTTGAAGCCGGGCTGGCGATTGTGATTCTTGCAGTGGTCATCGACCGCATTACCCAGGCTTATGGCCGCCCACGGCATGAGGCGAGCAAATGACGACTGTCAGCAAAATCGAAGTCAAAAACGTCTTCAAGATTTTCGGCGCACGCGCCAAGGATGCGCTGGCCATGGTCGGCCAGGGCAAGACCAAGGACCAGGTTCTGGCCGAGACCGGTTGCGTGGTCGGCGTCAATGACCTGTCCCTGAGCATCGGCACCGGTGAGATCTTTGTGATCATGGGCTTGTCGGGTTCGGGCAAATCTACCCTGGTGCGCCACTTCAACCGCCTGATCGACCCCACCAGCGGCGCGATCCTGGTGGACGGTGAAGACATCCTGCAACTGGACATGGAAGCCCTGCGCCAATTCCGTCGGCACAAGATCAGCATGGTGTTCCAGAGCTTCGGCCTGCTGCCGCACAAGAGCGTGCTCGACAACGTTGCCTACGGCCTGAAAGTGCGTGGCGAAACCAAGCAGGTCTGCGCCGAACGTGCGTTGCACTGGATCGAAACCGTGGGTCTCAAAGGCTACGAAAACAAATACCCGCACCAGCTTTCTGGCGGCATGCGCCAGCGCGTGGGCCTGGCCCGCGCCTTGGCGGCCGACACCGACATCATCCTGATGGACGAAGCCTTCAGCGCCCTCGACCCGTTGATCCGCGCCGAGATGCAAGACCAATTGCTCGAGCTGCAAAAGACCCTGCACAAGACCATCGTGTTCATCACCCACGACCTCGACGAGGCCGTGCGCATCGGTAACCGCATTGCGATCCTCAAGGACGGCAAGCTGATCCAGGTCGGCACGCCCAGGGAGATTTTGCATTCACCGGCGGACGAGTATGTGGACCGGTTTGTTCAGCGGCGAGCGGCGGTGGTCTGATCCGGGCTGTGTGGTGAGGCTGCTGGCGCTTTCGCGAGCAAGCCCGCTCCCACATTTGGAATACTTTCCCCCTGTGGGAGCGGGCTTGCTCGCGAAGAGGCCGGCAATGCTGCCTAAGAATTGAAGAAGGTATAAAGATGTCCCAGGCAACCAAAATCATCATCGCCGACACCCCACTGCGTTGGCAGGACGTCACCGCCGTCGCCCGCCACGGCGCCATGCTCGAACTGTCGGGCCACGCCTGGGCGCGCATCGACAATGCCCAGGCCATCGTGCAGCGCATCGTCACCAGCGGCGAGCGCGCCTATGGCGTCAACACCGGCCTGGGCGCGCTGTGCAACGTCTCGCTCAAGACCGAGCAACTGAGCCAACTGTCGCGCAACACACTGCTGAGCCACGCCTGTGGTGTCGGCCCGGTGCTCAGCGATGAGCAAACCCGCGCGATTATCTGCGCGGCGATCATCAACTACAGCCATGGCAAGTCCGGCCTGCATCCGCAGGTGGTACACGCGCTGCTGGCGCTGCTCAACCACGGCATCACTCCGCAGGTGCCGTCCCAAGGCTCGGTGGGGTACCTGACTCACATGGCCCATATCGGCGTGGCCCTGCTGGGTGTTGGCAATGTGAGCTACCGTGGCCGTATCGTCCCGGCGCAACAAGCCTTCAGCGAAGAAGGCTTGCAGCCGGTGGTGCTCGGCGCCAAGGACGGCCTGTGCCTGGTCAATGGCACGCCGTGCATGACCGGCCTGAGCTGCCTGGCCCTGGCCGATGCGCATCACTTGCTGCAATGGGCCGACGTGATCGGTGCCATGAGCTTTGAAGCCCAGCGCGGCCAGATCGACGCCTTTGACGAAGAAATCATTGCTCTCAAGCCGCATCCTGGCATGCAGCAAGTGGGTATCAACCTGCGTGCCTTGCTCGACGGCAGCGAGGTGATTGCCAGCAGCAAAGGTATTCGCACCCAGGACGCCTTGAGCATTCGCTCGATCCCGCAGATTCACGGCGCGGCCCGCGATCAGGTGGAACACGCCACGCGCCAGATCGAGACCGAACTCAACAGCGCCACCGACAACCCGCTGGTGCTGGGCACCCCAGACAGCTACCGCGTGGTGTCCCAGGCCAACCCCCACGGGCAGTCCGTCGCGATGGCGGCCGACATGCTCGCCATCGCCATGGCCGAGATCGGTTCGGTGGCCGAGCGTCGCCTGGACCGTCTGGTCAACCCGCATGTCAGCGGCCTGCCAGCCTTCCTGGTGAGCAACCCGGGTGTCAACTCCGGGATGATGATCGTGCAGTACGTCGCCGCGTCCTTGTGCGGGCAGAACCGCCAGTTGGCGCAACCCGCGGTGCTCGACAATTTCGTCACCTCGGGCCTGCAGGAAGACCACTTGAGCATGGGCACCAACGCCGCGCTCAAGCTGCACCAGGTGCTCGCCAACGTTACCCAGATTCTTGCTATCGAGTACCTGCTGGCGGCCCAGGCTTTCGAGTTTCTGAAGGACCAGCGTTTCGGCGCCGGTACCGACCGCGCCTGGCGTTTGCTGCGCGAAGTGGTCCCCGCCTATGAGCAGGACCGTTGGCTGGCGCCGGATATTGCCACCGCTGCCCAGCTGCTTAAAGACACTGCATTACCGAATTTGCACTGAACACCTAAGAACAATTCACAAGGAGTATGAATGTGACTGCGCTAAACCTGATTCCAGGCCAACTGAGCCTCGCCCAACTGCGTGCCATCTACCAGCAGCCAGTAACCCTCAGCCTGGATGACAGCGCCTCGGCCCAGATCGAAGCCAGCGTTGCCTGCGTGGAGCAGATTCTCGCCGAGAACCGCACCGCCTATGGCATCAACACCGGTTTTGGCCTGTTGGCCTCGACTCGCATCGCCAGCGAAGACCTGGAAAACCTCCAGCGCTCCCTGGTGCTGTCCCATGCTGCCGGCGTCGGTGAGCCGATCAGCGATGCGCTGGTGCGACTGGTCATGGTGCTCAAGGTCAACAGCCTGAGCCGTGGTTTCTCCGGGATTCGTCGCCAGGTGATCGACGCGCTGATCGCGCTGATCAACGCCCAGGTGTATCCACACATTCCGCTCAAGGGCTCGGTGGGTGCATCCGGTGACTTGGCGCCGTTGGCGCATATGTCCCTGGTACTGCTTGGCGAAGGCAAGGCGCGCTATAAAGGCGAATGGCTGGACGCGACCGCGGCGCTGAAAGTCGCCGGCCTCACGCCGCTGACCCTGGCTGCCAAAGAAGGCTTGGCGCTGCTCAACGGCACCCAGGTATCCACCGCTTACGCATTGCGCGGCCTGTTCGAAGGTGAAGATCTGTTCGCTGGCGCGCTCACGTGCGGCGGCCTCACCGTAGAAGCCGTACTGGGTTCGCGCTCGCCGTTCGATGCGCGTATTCATGCCGCGCGTGGCCAGCGCGGGCAGATCGATGCGGCTGCGGCCTATCGTGACCTGCTGGGCGAAAGCAGCCAGGTCTCGCAGTCGCACCAGAACTGCGACAAGGTGCAAGACCCATACTCCCTGCGTTGCCAACCACAAGTCATGGGCGCCTGCCTGACCCAGTTCCGCCAGGCCGCCGAGGTGCTGGTGGTCGAAGCCAACGCGGTGTCGGATAACCCATTGGTATTTGCCGCCGAAGGCGACGTGATTTCCGGTGGCAACTTTCACGCCGAGCCAGTGGCCATGGCCGCCGACAACATGGCGCTGGCCATTGCCGAAATCGGCTCCCTGAGCGAGCGCCGGATTTCGTTGATGATGGACAAGCACATGTCGCAACTGCCGCCGTTTTTGGTGGGCAATGGCGGGGTGAACTCCGGCTTCATGATCGCCCAGGTGACCGCTGCCGCGCTCGCCAGCGAGAACAAGGCGCTGGCCCATCCCCATAGCGTCGACAGCTTGCCAACCTCGGCCAACCAGGAAGACCACGTGTCCATGGCCCCGGCTGCGGGCAAGCGTTTGTGGGAAATGGCCGAGAACACCCGGGGCATCCTCGCGGTGGAATGGCTCGCGGCGTGCCAAGGCCTGGACTTGCGCGACGGCCTGAAGACCTCGCCCAAGCTGGAAAAAGCCCGTGGCATCCTGCGTGACAAGGTTGCGTTCTATGACAAGGACCGCTTCTTCGCACCGGACATCAACGCCGCCAGCGAACTGCTCGCCAGCCGCTGCCTGAATGAGCTGGTGCCGGCCAAGTTGCTGCCAAGTCTCTAACATACCGCCGCCTTCACTGTAGGAGCGAGCTTGCTCGCGAAAATCGCCAACGATTACGCGGTAAACCTGACATTCATCAGCGCTCTCAGGTTTTTCGCGAGCAAGCTCGCTCCTACAGGTGAGGTCGCGTTTTTCTCAGGATAAGAATAATAGGGAAGAGAAATGCACCAGCAAGAGAAGGGTTTGAAACGCGGGCTCAACGCCCGACATATTCGCTTCATGGCACTCGGTTCCGCGATAGGCACCGGGCTGTTTTATGGCTCTGCCTCCGCCATCCAAATGGCTGGCCCCGCCGTGCTGCTGGCTTACCTGATCGGCGGCGCCGCGGTGTTCATGGTGATGCGCGCGCTCGGTGAGATGGCCGTGCACAACCCAGTGTCCGGCTCCTTCGGCCACTATGCCAGCACCTACCTGGGGCCCATGGCCGGGTTTATCCTCGGCTGGACCTACGCCTTTGAAATGATCATCGTCTGCCTCGCCGACGTCACCGCATTCGGCATCTACATGGGCTTCTGGTTTCCCGAAGTGGCCCGTTGGGTCTGGGTGCTGGGTATCGTGTTCCTGATCGGCGGCCTGAACCTGTGCAACGTCAAAGTCTTTGGCGAGATGGAGTTCTGGCTGTCGTTGCTCAAGGTCGGTGCCATTGTGGCGATGATCCTCGGCGGTTTTGGCATCATGTTGTTCGGCATTCACTCGGCGGGCGAAACCCAGGCCAGCGGCCTGAGCAACCTGTGGGCCCACGGCGGCTTCATGCCCAACGGCATCGGTGGGCTGATCGCCTCGTTTGCAGTGGTGATGTTCGCCTTTGGCGGCATCGAAATCATCGGCATCACCGCCGGTGAAGCCAAGGACCCGCAGCGGGTGATCCCCAAGGCGATCAACGCGGTGCCGCTGCGTATACTGCTGTTCTACGTGCTGACCCTGTTCGTGTTGATGGCGATCTACCCTTGGCCGCAGATCGGCAGCCAGGGCAGTCCGTTCGTGCAGATCTTCAGCAACCTGGGGATTGGCTCGGCGGCGACCATCCTCAACATCGTGGTGATCTCCGCGGCGGTGTCGGCGATCAACAGCGACATCTTCGGCGCCGGGCGCATGATGTACGGCCTGGCTCAACAAGGGCAGGCGCCCAAGGGCTTCGCGCAATTGTCCAAACAAGGCGTGCCATGGATGACCGTGGTGGTCATGGGCGCCGCCTTGCTCGGCGGTGTGGTACTCAACTACCTGATCCCGGAAAACGTGTTCCTGCTGATCGCCTCGATTGCCACCTTCGCCACCGTGTGGGTATGGCTGATGATCCTGTTTACCCAGGTCGCCATGCGCCGCTCGATGACCAAGGCGCAGGTCGCCGAACTGAAATTCCCGGTGCCGTTCTGGCCCTATGCGCCGGCAGCGGCCATTGTGTTCATGCTGTTTGTGTTTGGTGTGCTCGGTTACTTCCCGGATACCCAGGCGGCGTTGATGGTGGGCGCGGTGTGGATCGTGCTGCTGATCATCGCCTACTGGCTGTGGGTCAAGCCTGCCGCCGGGCAAACGGCCAAGGTCGATTACGACCCGGTTTTGTCTCATCGATAACTTAGGGAGGCGTTGATGAAAACGCTTTGGCAACACTGCCACGTCGCAACCATGGCCAATGGCAAGTACTCGATCATCGAGGATGCCGCCATGGTGACTGCCGGCTCGCTCATCGAGTGGGTCGGCCCCCGCAGCCAGGCGCCGACGGCGGATTACGCCCAGGTGCATGACCTGCAAGGCGCGTGGGTCACCCCCGGGCTGATCGATTGCCACACCCATACGGTATTTGGCGGCAACCGCAGCGGCGAGTTCGAGCAGCGCCTCGAAGGTGTCAGCTACGCCGAGATCGCGGCCAAGGGCGGCGGCATTGCCAGCACTGTGCGCGCAACCCGTGCGGCGAGCGAAGATGAGCTGTTCTTGAGCGCCAAAAAGCGCCTGCGCAGTTTGCTGCGTGACGGCGTGACCACGGTGGAGATCAAGTCCGGCTACGGCTTGGACCTGGCCAACGAACGCAAGATGTTGCGCGTGGCCCGGCGCTTGGGTGAAGCGCTGCCGGTCAGCGTGCGCGCCACCTGCCTGGCCGCCCACGCGTTGCCGCCAGAGTACAAGGACCGTGCCGACGACTACATCGAGCACATCTGCAGCCAGATGCTGCCGGCCCTGGCCGCCGAGGGGTTGGTGGATGCGGTCGACGCCTTCTGTGAATACCTGGCGTTTTCCCCGGAGCAGGTTGAGCGGGTATTCAAGGTCGCCCAGCAACTTGGCTTGCCGGTGAAGCTGCACGCCGAGCAACTCTCGTCGTTGCATGGCTCAAGCTTGGCGGCGCGCTACCACGCGTTGTCGGCCGACCACCTGGAATTCATGACCGAAGAAGACGCCATTGCCATGGCCGCTGCCGGCACCGTCTCCGTATTGCTGCCGGGCGCTTTTTACTTCCTGCGTGAAACCCAGTTGCCGCCGATGGAGGCCCTGCGCAAGCACGGCGTGAAGATTGCCATCGCCAGCGATCTCAACCCCGGCACCTCACCGGCGCTGTCGGTGCGGCTGATGCTGAACATGGCCTGCACCCTGTTCCGCATGACCCCGGAAGAAGCCCTGGCCGGCGCCACGCAACACGCGGCCACCGCGTTGGGCCTGGGCGATACCCATGGTTCCCTGGAAGTGGGCAAGGTCGCGGATTTTGTCGCCTGGCAGATCGACCGCCCCGCCGACCTGGCCTACTGGCTGGGTGGCGAACTGGATAAACGCGTCGTGCGCCACGGCGTCGACGTCACTGTTTGAGAGGATGCAGTTGTGGATAAGGTTCTGACATTCAAACAAGGCCGCGTACCGCTGCTGATCAGCATGCCCCACGCCGGCCTGCGCCTCACCCCTGCGGTGGAGGCTGGGTTGATCCCCGAGGCGCAAAGCCTGCCGGATACCGACTGGCATATCCCCCTGTTGTATGACTTTGCTGAAGAACTGGGCGCCAGCACCCTGGCTGCGGAGTACTCGCGGTTTGTCATCGACCTCAACCGGCCCTCCGACAACACGCCGCTGTATGCCGGAGCTACCACTGGCCTGTACCCCGAGACGCTGTTCGATGGCGTGCCGTTGTTCCGTGAAGGGCAAACGCCCTCCGAGGAGGAGCGGGCCAACTACCTGCAAAAAATCTGGGGGCCGTACCACCGCCAATTGCAAGAAGAACTGGCACGCCTCAAGGCCGAGTTCGGCTATGCGTTGCTGTTCGATGCGCACTCGATCCGCTCGGTAATCGCGCACCTGTTCGACGGCAAATTGCCGGACTTCAACCTGGGTACTTTCAACGGCGCTGCATGCGACCCGCAGCTGGCCAGCCAACTGGAAGCGATTTGCGCCCAGCACCCGCAGTACACCCATGTGTTGAATGGGCGCTTCAAAGGCGGCCATATCACCCGTCACTATGGCAACCCGGCGCAGGATATCCACGCGGTGCAGCTGGAGTTGTGCCAGAGCACCTATATGGAGGAGTTCGAACCGTTCCGTTATCGCCAGGATTTGGCCGAGCCGACTCGGGTGGTGTTGAGGCAGTTGCTGGACGGGCTGTTGGCCTGGGGACAAAAGCGCTACGGCTGAAGTCGCTATCGCAGGCAAGCCAGCTCCCACACTTGAATGGGTTCACAGATCAACATGTGGGAGCTGGCTTGCCTGCGATGACGGCCCAACAGTCGCCCCTGTGCAACTGCCGGTCGCCACAGGTCGAGTTCATCAGGGTTTTGCTGGGTAAGGTTGTGAGTAGGGCGCATCAGACGCCATCCCCACAATAAAAAACTGCCGAGTGAGACCACTTCCATGAAACGACTGTTGTTGACCCTCATGCTCAGTGGCTATGTGAGCAGCCATGCCATGGCCGCCGAACCGGCCTCCTGCAAAACCATCCGCATGGGCGTGGTCAGTTGGACCGATGTGGTTGCCACCTCTGGCATGGCGGACGTGCTGCTCAGTGGCCTGGGCTACGACAGCAAACAGACCAGCGCCGTGCAGCAGATCATCTTTGCCGGTATCCGTGACAAGCGCCTGGATATCTTCCTCGGTTACTGGAAACCGGCGATGGACAACAACATCGCCCCGTTCCTGGCGGCCGGGCAGGTCAAGGTGCTCGACACGCCGAGCCTGGCCGATGCCCAGGCCACCCTGGCGGTGCCGCAATACGTGGCCGATGCCGGCTTGAAGACCTTTGCCGACATTGCCCGCTTCAAGGACAAACTCGGCGGCAAGATCTACGGCATCGAGCCGGGCAGCGGTGCCAATACCGATATCCAGAAGATGATCGACACCCACCGCTTTGGCCTGGACGGCTTCAAGCTGGTCGCGTCCGGTGAAGCGGGGATGCTCGCTGCGGTGCAACGTGCGGTGAATCGCAAAGAGTTCGTGGTGTTCGTCGGCTGGACTCCGCACCCGATGAACCTGAACATGCAAATGGCCTACCTCACCGGCAGTGAAGATGTGTTCGGCCCCAACGAAGGTCGCGCCACGGTGTCTACGGTGACAGCGCCGGATTTTGCCGAGCGCTGCCCGAACGCCAACCGGCTGCTCACCAACCTGACCTTCACCGCCGCCCAGGAAAGCCAGTGGATGGTGCCGATCATGGCGCGCCAGTCGCCCCAGGAAGTGGCGAAAAAATGGCTGCGCGAGCATCCCGAGGATCTACAGCGCTGGTTGGCCGGGGTGGCAGCCTTTGATGGCAGCGATGGTGTTGCTGCCGTCCAGGCCAGCCTTAAACCCTAGAGACACCATCGGACCAGTGTGAATAAGGTGTGCACATGTACCCTATTTCTTCGCAGATGCGCGCCTTTGTTGCCAAGACCGAAGCTTTTACCAGCGATGACTCATCGCTGGCTGGCCTGCGCCAAACCTACAACCGCATGTGCCAGGCATTTACCCCGCCCGTACCCGCAGGGCTGCACATCGCAGATTTTTCTGTAGGAAGTGTCAGCGTGCGCAGCTATCGGCCCGAGGCGCCTGATCCAGCAGAAGGCTGGCCTTGCCTCCTCTATATGCACGGTGGCGGTTGGGTCGTCGGCGGGCTGGACTCCCACGATTTCATCTGCTTTGAACTGGCCGCCACGCTGCAAGTGTTGGTGATCGCCATCGACTACCGCTTGGCCCCTGAGCATCCTTACCCCGCGGCCTACAACGATTGCCGGGCGGTATGGCAGGCGATCCAGGCAGGCGAGGGGCTGCCTGCCATCAACCTCGAACGGCTGGTGGTGATGGGCGACAGCGCCGGTGGCAACCTGGCGGCGGCGTTGTGCCTGGGGCTGCGCGATGACCGGCAAGCAATGCCCCGCGCCCAGGTGCTGGTTTACCCAGGCTTGGGTGGCCCCGCCGACTTGCCCTCGCGGGCTGATTGCTGGGATGCACCGTTGCTCAGCCGTGCCGACACTGAGGATTACTTGGCGTTGTACCTGGGTGACACGCGCATACCCTCGCCCTACGCCATGCCATTGCTGGCCGAGGCGTTCGACGGGCTACCCAAGGCGCTGATCGCCGTAGCCCAGTTCGACCCGCTGCGCGATGACGGCCGGCTGTACGCCGAGCGCCTGCAAGCTGCAGGCGTGGAAACCGTGCTGTATCCCGGCAAAGGGCTGGTCCACGGTTGTTTGCGTGCACGCGGCCAGGTGCCGGAGGTGGATCGGCTGTATGACTATCTGCTCGGTTACCTGAGGCGCGAACTGCTGACACAGGTCTAAGTGCTCAAGGACATGCTCATTGCACAATTCGGGTTTATGATGCCAGACGGCAAAATAATAGACGTCCCCCCAGGGATGAACCCGACACCCTACGGAGCACGCAATGCAGACTTGGTACCCGCAGATCAAACCCTACGCCCGGCACGATCTGGCTGTCGATGACACCCACACCCTGTATGTCGATGAAAGTGGCTCCCCCGAAGGCTTGCCTGTCGTGTTCATCCATGGAGGCCCCGGCTCCGGTTGCGACGCCCAGAGCCGCTGCTACTTCGACCCGAACCTCTACCATATTGTCACCTTCGACCAGCGTGGCTGCGGCCGCTCCACGCCAAGGGCGAGCCTTGAGAACAACACCACCTGGGATCTGGTCGCAGACCTTGAGCGCATCCGCGAGCACCTGGGCATCGACAAGTGGGTGCTGTTCGGCGGCTCCTGGGGCTCGACCCTGGCCCTGGCCTACGCGCAAACCCACCCCGAGCGCGTGCATGGCCTGATCGTGCGCGGCATCTTCCTCGCACGCCCCCAGGATATTCGCTGGTTCTACCAGGAGGGCGCGAGCCGCCTGTTCCCGGATTACTGGCAGGACTACGTGGCACCGATCCCGGTGGAAGAGCGCCACGACATGATCGCCGCCTACCACAAGCGCCTGACCGGCAACGACCAGATCGCCCAGATGCACGCGGCCAAAGCCTGGTCGGGCTGGGAAGGCCGTATGTTGGGCCTGTGCCCGAGCCCGCAGCATGTGGAGCGTTTTTCCGAGCCGCAGCGCGCATTGTCTATCGCACGTATCGAGTGCCATTACTTCACCAACAACTCTTTCCTGGAACCCAACCAGCTGATTCGCGATATGCACAAGATCGCCCATCTGCCTGGCGTCATCATCCATGGGCGCTACGATATGATCTGCACGCTGGATAACGCCTGGGAGCTGCACCAGGCCTGGCCCAACAGTGAATTGCAGGTGATCCGCGAAGCAGGGCATGCGGCATCTGAACCCGGTATCACCGACGCGCTGGTGCGTGCGACCGGCGAAATGGCCCGGCGCCTGCTCGACCTGCCGCCTGAAGAAGCATGAAGGGCCTGTTGCAGCGGGTGCGTGGCGCCCGGGTTGAGGTAGCAGGGGAGGTGGTAGGCTCGATTGACCAGGGTTTGCTGGTGCTGGTCGCCGTCGAGCCTTCAGATACGCCCGAGAGCGCCGACAAACTGTTGCACAAGCTGCTTAACTATCGGGTGTTCAGTGACGAGGAGGGCAAGATGAACCTGTCCCTCAAGGACATCGGCGGCGGTTTGCTGCTGGTGTCGCAGTTCACCCTGGCCGCGGATACCAAAAGCGGGCTGCGGCCCAGTTTCTCCACGGCGGCTCCTCCGGCTCTGGGAGCGGCGCTTTTTGAGCACTTGTTGTTACAAGCGCAACAATTGCATGGCAAGGTGGCGTCAGGGCGTTTTGGCGCCGATATGCAGGTGCACTTGGTCAATGATGGCCCTGTGACCTTCCTCTTACAGACATGAATGTATGAAAAGCGACGTTAATGCCTAAAAACGCAGGGTTTCGCTACAAATACTTCACTGTCCCTGATGCGTTGTCTCGCGGGCTACTAGATAATCGCGCGCTACGGGGATCAGCGTTGTTTGGTCCATTTTTGACTTAGGTAGAGCCTTGTCCGACAACCACGTGGGGAATCATTTTGCCCCAGAGGAGTCGGAACATTGCTCGCCAACCTGGCATATAGATAGCTGGCCGTTGGTTTTTTGATCTGTTTTCGGCGAGGGTTGCTCGTGATTGTTAGTCCCTGTAATGCACCAAAATTGTCTGCCAAACGGTTGCGAAACGCACTGGTGACGGGCTCTGCCCTGTTTTGCTTGTTCGGCGCGGGTCAACTGTGGGCGTTCAGTCTGGATGATGTGTCGGCCAAGGCGAAAGAGCTGGCCGGGCAGAAATACGAAGCTCCGCGCAGCAATTTGCCGAACGAATTCCGCGAAATGAAATTCGCTGACTACCAGAAGATTCGTTTCCGCAATGAAAAAGCCGAGTGGGCCGATCAGAACACCCCGTTCAAGCTGTCCTTCTATCATCAGGGGATGCATTTCGACACCCCGGTGAAAATCAACGAAGTCACCGCCGACAGCGTGCACGAAATCAAGTACGACCCGACGCGTTTCGATTTCGGCGACGTGAAATTTGATCCTAAAGCCACCGAACAGCTGGGTTACGCCGGTTTCCGTGTACTTTTCCCGATCAACAAAGCCGACAAGCAAGACGAAATCATGACCATGCTCGGCGCCAGCTATTTCCGCGTCGTGGGCAAGGACCAGGTGTATGGCTTGTCTGCCCGTGGCATGGCGATCGACACCGCGTTGCCGTCTGGCGAAGAATTCCCGCGTTTCACCGAGTTCTGGATCGAGCGACCAAAGCCGGGTGACAAGCACCTGGTGATTTTTGCGCTGCTGGATTCGCCGCGCGCGACCGGCGCCTACCGCCTGATCCTGCGTCCTGGCACCGACACCGTAGTGGACGTCAAATCCCAGATGTTCCTGCGTGACAAGGTCAGCAAGCTGGGCGTTGCGCCGTTGACCTCGATGTTCCTGTTCGGCGCCAACCAGCCGTCCAAGGTCCTCAACTACCGTCGCGAGCTCCACGATTCCAGCGGCCTGTCGATTCACGCCGGCAATGGGGAGTGGATCTGGCGTCCGCTGAACAACCCTAAACACCTGTCGGTCAGCAACTTCAGCGTCGAGAACCCGCGTGGGTTCGGCCTGCTGCAGCGTGGTCGCAACTTCAGCCACTACGAAGACCTGGACGACAACTACGACAAGCGCCCAAGCGCCTGGATCGAACCTGAGGGCGATTGGGGCAAAGGCTCTGTCGACCTGGTCGAGATCCCGACCGCCGATGAGACCAACGACAACATCGTGGCCTTCTGGAGCCCGGCCGAGCTGCCGGAAGTCGGCAAGCCGCTGGACGTGGCCTACCGTCTGCACTGGACATTGGACGACGCGGCCTTCCATTCGCCGGACAGTGCCTGGGTCAAGCAGACCCTGCGCTCCACTGGTGACGTGAAGCAATCGAACCTGATCCGTCAGCCGGATGGCAGCGTGGCCTATCTAGTGGACTTCGAGGGCCCGTCCCTGAAGAAACTGCTGCCGGACGCTCCGGTACGTAGCCAGGTGAGCGTGGGTGATAATGCTGAACTGGTTGAAAACAGCGTGCGCTACAACGAACACACCAAAGGCTGGCGCCTGACCCTGCGTATGAAGATCAAGGACGCAAGCAAGCCGACCGAAATGCGTGCGGCGCTGGTGCAGGATATCGTGCAGCCTGAGCCTGAGTCGGTTTCCAACCATGTGCTCAAGGCCGATAAAGTCTTGGCCAAGCAGCATGAGAAGCAGGCCAAGAAAGACGCCAAGGACAAGGAAGCCAAACAGCCTGAGGCTGCCCCAGCCACACCGGAGCCGATCAAGACCGAGCAAGTCCTGACCGAAACCTGGAGCTATCAGTTGCCTGCCGATGAGTAATTCTCAAGTCAAGCCAGAGACTCTGTCCGAGTACCTGGCGCATCTACCCATGACGGCTGAGCAGCGCGCCGAGCTGGCGGGCTGCAAGTCTTTCAGCGAGTTGCACGAACGTCTGTCGTCCAAGACCTTCGACGCACCGACCGACGCTGCCCAAGCGTCGGTTGGCCGCCGCTTGACTCTCAACAGCGCCGAAGAGCTGCAAGACGCCGAGATGCTTGCGCTCGATGCCAGCGGTCGTGTGTGCCTCAAGGCCACGCCGCCGATCCGCCGGACCAAAGTGGTGCCCGAGCCTTGGCGTACCAACATCCTGGTGCGCGGCTGGCGCCGGATGACCGGTCGCACCAACCCGCCCAAGCCACCGAAAGACGAGCGGGTACTGCCGGCTGCGCGCTGGCGTACCGTGGGCTCGATCCGTCGTTACATCCTGCTGGTGCTGATGCTGGGCCAGACCATCGTGGCCGGCTGGTACATGAAAGGCATCATGCCGTACCAGGGCTGGTCGCTGGTGGACTTCGACGAGATCCGCAACCAGACCCTGCTGCAAACCGCTACCCAGGTACTGCCTTATGCGCTGCAAACCAGCATCCTGATTATGTTCGGGATTCTGTTCTGCTGGGTGTCGGCCGGTTTCTGGACTGCGCTCATGGGCTTCCTGGAGCTGCTGACCGGTCACGATAAATACCGTATCTCCGGCAAAAGTGCCGGTGACGAGCCGATTCCGAAAGATGCGCGCACCGCCCTGGTGATGCCGATCTGTAACGAAGACGTGCCGCGTGTATTCGCCGGTTTGCGTGCGACGTTCGAATCGGTGGCCGCGACCGGCGACCTGGATCGCTTCGATTTCTTCGTGCTCAGCGACAGTAACGACGCCGACATCTGCATCGCCGAACAGCAAGCCTGGCTCGACGTATGCCGCGAAGCCGGTGGCTTCGGCAAGATCTTCTATCGCCGTCGTCGCCGTCGCGTGAAGCGCAAGAGCGGCAACCTCGACGACTTCTGCCGTCGTTGGGGGGGTGACTACAAGTACATGGTCGTTCTCGACGCCGACAGTGTGATGAGCGGCGAGTGCCTGACCAGCCTTGTGCGCCTGATGGAGGCCACGCCGGATGCCGGGATTATCCAGACCGCGCCACGTGCGTCGGGCATGGACACCCTGTATGCGCGCATGCAGCAGTTCGCCACCCGCGTCTACGGCCCACTGTTTACCGCCGGCCTGCACTTCTGGCAGTTGGGTGAATCCCACTACTGGGGCCACAACGCCATTATCCGTATGAAGCCGTTTATCGAGCACTGCGCCCTGGCGCCGTTGCCAGGTAAAGGCGCGTTTGCCGGTGCGATTCTTTCCCACGACTTCGTTGAAGCCGCGCTGATGCGCCGTGCCGGCTGGGGCGTGTGGATTGCCTACGACCTGCCGGGCAGCTACGAAGAACTGCCGCCCAACCTGCTGGATGAACTCAAGCGTGACCGACGCTGGTGCCACGGTAACCTGATGAACTTCCGCCTGTTCCTGGTTAAAGGCATGCACCCGGTGCACCGTGCGGTGTTCCTCACCGGCGTGATGTCCTACCTGTCGGCGCCGTTGTGGTTCTTCTTCCTGGTGCTGTCCACGGCGTTGCTGGCGGTGAACACGCTGATGGAGCCGCAGTACTTCATGGCCCCGCGCCAGTTGTACCCGCTGTGGCCACAATGGCACCCGGACAAGGCGGTGGCGCTGTTCTCCACCACCATCGTGCTGCTGTTCCTGCCTAAACTGCTCAGCATCATCTTGATCTGGGCCAAGGGCGCCAAAGAGTTCGGTGGCAAGTTCAAGGTCACCCTGTCGATGCTGTTGGAGATGTTGTTCTCCATGCTGTTGGCGCCGGTGCGGATGATCTTCCACACCCGCTTCGTGCTCGCCGCGTTCCTTGGCTGGGCCGCTACCTGGAACTCGCCGCAACGTGACGACGACTCCACACCATGGAGCGAAGCGGTCAAGCGCCACGGTCCGCAAACCGTGCTGGGCTTCCTGTGGGCGCTGCTGGTGGTGTGGCTGAACCCAAGCTTCCTGTGGTGGCTGGTGCCGATTGTCGGCTCGCTGATGCTGTCGATCCCGGTGTCGGTGATTTCCAGCCGGGTCAAGCTGGGCCTCAAGTCTCGCGACGAGAGCCTGTTCCTGATCCCTGAGGAATACAACCCGCCGCAAGCCCTGCTGTCGACTGAGAAGTACACCCACGAAAACCGTTGGCACGCCCTCAACGACGGCTTTGTGCGTTCGGTGGTCGACCCGCAGCAGAACGCCCTGGCCTGCGCCTTGGCGACCTCGCGGCACCGTGAGGCCGAGCCCATCGAGTACCTGCGCATGGAGCGTGTTCGCCACGCGTTGAAAGTCGGCCCGGCCGGCCTCAATAACAGCGAACGCCTGGCCTTGCTCAGCGACCCGGTGGCCCTGGCTCGTCTGCATGAGCAGGTGTGGAGCGAAGGTCATGCCGAGTGGCTCGGCGCTTGGCGTGCCTCGATCAAGGCAGATCCGCACGCGCCATTGCTGCCTCTGCAACCACAGTCGCCCCAGGCCCAGCCGGCCTGATTCAGGCACCCCCGAAGGCTCACTTCGGGGGTGTTTCAAACGTTGGTCCTACAGCGTTTTTAGCACCTTCCTTTTATCGCTAACTCCTTGTTATTTCGAAACAAAAGACCTTTGTTCGAAGCGTATTGCCGTGCCTGCGGCTGGGTTAGGATCGCCCCCCAAATTGGACTCGCTACGGGGGCATTCATGATCAAAAGGTATTGTTTGGCATTGCTGATGGGCTTTTTCCTGGGGGGACAGGCAGGCCTGCTTTACGCCGGCGCGCTGGACAATGCTGCGCGCCGTGGCGTGCTTAAGGTCGGCACCACCCCCAATAACGTGCCCTTCGAAATGCTCGATAAGCAGGGGCGCATCGTCGGCTTTGAAATTGACTTGCTCCACGCCATGAGCCGCGCACTGGGTGTAGAACTTGAATTGGTGGCGGTGCCCTACACGGAGTTGCTGCCGGGGCTGATGGCGAACAAGTTTGATCTGATTGGCAGCGGCATGACGGTCACTCAGGAGCGCAACCTCAAGCTCAACTTCAGTGACTCGTTTATCGTGGTGGGCCAGACGGTGCTGCTGCATCCGCGCCTGGGCGGGAGAGTGTCCAGTATTGAAGAACTGGACGATCCCAGTTACCGCGTCGTTGCAACCCAAGGCACCACCGGCGAAGCCGCGGCACAGCGCTTTCTCCTATCAGCGCGGCTCAACAGTGTGGCCAACCCGGAAGAAGGCGTGCGGCAGGTCGTTGAAGGCAAGGCCGATGCTTTTATCCATGATGCGCCCTACAACCTGATCGCGATGAGTCGGCCGCAGAACAGTGCATTGTTGGTACTGGAGCAACCCTTCACCTTTGAGCCTTTGGCGTTCGGCCTGAAAAAAGGCGATTACGACAGCCTCAATTGGATCAACCATTTTCTCAACCAGATCGCCCAGGACGGCACCTACGATCGTCTGCATGACAAGTGGTTCAGGGATACGGCGTGGATAGCCGAGATCGACTGATCGTCATAACTGCTTACACATCAATCCCTAATCGAGAGGCCGCGCGCAAGCGTCTGCGCCTGTGCTTGGCAGGGTCGCTGTCAGTGTTTTCCGACACACGCCGATAACATTTACCGGTGAAACCTTTGTGGCGGACAACGAGTGGGTTAGGATCGCACCCCGAAATGGCGCAGCCCTCTTGTGCGCCCACCTTATAAGAATCGTTCAGGGGTCTTGATGATGAAAAAGTATCTTTCGATGCTGATGCTCGGCGTCACCGCGCTGGTCGCCGCCACCGCGGCCCAGGCCGGCGCCATTGATGAGGCAGTCAAGCGTGGCACGTTGAAGGTCGGCATGGACCCCACCTACATGCCGTTCGAAATGACCGACAAGCGCGGTGAAATCATCGGTTTCGAAGTGGACATCCTCAAGGCTATGGCCAAGTCCATGGGCGTCAAGCTGGAACTGGTGTCCACCGGGTACGACGGCATCATCCCGGCCTTCCTGACCGGCAAGTTCGACATGATTGGCAGCGGCATGACCCTGACCCAGGAACGCAACCTGCGCCTGAACTTCAGCGAACCCTTCATCGTGGTCGGCCAGACGCTGTTGATCCGCAAGGATCTGGAAGGCACCATCAAGTCCTACAAAGACCTGAACGACGAGAAGTACCGCCTGACCTCCAAGCTCGGCACCACCGGTGAGATGGTTGCCAAGAAGCTGATCTCCAAGGCCAAGTACCACGGCTACGACAACGAGCAGGAAGGCGTGCTCGACGTAGTCAACGGCAAGGCTGACGCGTTCGTCTACGACGCACCGTACAACGTGGTGGCCGAGAAGAAAGTCGGGAACGGCAAGCTGGTGTTCCTGGAAGAACCCTTCACCTTTGAACCCCTGGCGTTCGGTTTGAAGAAAGGCGATTACGACAGCATCAACTTCATCAACAACTTCCTGCACCAGATCCGTAACGACGGCACCTACGATCGCATCCATGACAAGTGGTTCAAGAGCTCCGAGTGGCTCAAGGACATGGAATAAGGCCTGACTGGGCACCGCGTCGCGCCCTTCGCGAGCAAGCCCGCTCCCACATTTTGACCGCATTTTCATGTTACAACTCGGTCAAGTGTGGGAGCGGGCTTGCTCGCGAAGGCGGCATGACAGGCGACAAAAAACTGGAAAGTGAAATGAAACAGAAAAAAGCCCAATGGCCCTGGCACCTGCTGACGGTGGTCGTGCTGGTCGGCCTGGCGGGTGCCTTGTATTACGCCACGTCGTTGATGTCTTACGAATGGCGCTGGAACCGCGTCCCCCAATACTTCGCCTATCAAGCCGAGACCTCCCAGCGCGCCGCGGATATTTCCACCGTGGTCGAGTTGGTGCGCAAAGGCGATACGGCCGAAGTCACCCTGCGCAACGACGCCGGAGTGGAGCAAAAGCTCACCGTCGCCGATAACAGCCTGCAAGTGGCGCGCGGCGACGATGTGGCTGAAGGCGATGTGGTCGGCGTGACCCGGCAATGGGCATTGGGGCCGTTGATGTGGGGCTTGTGGACCACGCTGTGGCTGTCGGTGGTGTCCGGCATCCTGGGTTTGGCGATTGGCTTGGCGACCGGGCTGTGCCGGCTGTCGAAAAACCCCACCTTGCGCGATCTGTCGACAATCTACGTCGAGCTGGTGCGGGGCACGCCGCTGCTGGTGCAGATCTTCATTTTCTATTTCTTCATCGGCACGGTGCTCAACCTGTCCCGGGAGTTTGCCGGGATTGCCGCGCTGTCGTTGTTCACGGGTGCCTACGTGGCAGAAATCGTGCGCGCCGGCGTGCAGTCCATCACCCGCGGCCAGGACGAAGCGGCGCGCTCCCTGGGCTTGAGTGCCAGCCAGTCGATGCGTCACGTGGTACTGCCTCAGGCCTTCAAGCGCGTGCTGCCGCCCCTGGCCGGGCAATTTATCAGCCTGGTCAAGGACACCTCACTGGTGTCGGTGATTGCGATTACCGAGTTGCTCAAGAGCGGCCGCGAAGTGATCACCACCTCGTTCTCGCCGTTTGAAATTCTGTTTTGTGTGGCGGGCTTGTACCTGCTGATCAACCTGCCGCTGTCGAAGATGGCCAGCCGGCTTGAGCGGAGGCTCGCCCAAAGTGATTGAAGTGCGCGATCTGGTAAAAGTCTTCGATACCCGTGGGCAGCTGGTGCGCGCGGTGGATCATGTCACCACCCAAGTGGCCAAGGGCGAGGTGCTGGTGGTGATCGGCCCCTCGGGTTCCGGCAAGTCCACCTTCCTGCGCTGCCTTAACGGCTTGGAGGAGTTCGACTCGGGTTCGGTGAGCATCGACGGCCTGCAACTGGCCGACCCTAAAACCGATGTGAATGCCTACCGCCGTGAAGTCGGCATGGTGTTCCAGCACTTCAACCTGTTCCCCCACATGACCGTGCTGGAAAACCTGTGCCTGGCGCAAAAGGTCGTGCGCAAGCGTGGCAAGCAAGAGCGCGAGGCCAAGGCCCTGGCGCTGCTGGAAAAGGTCGGTATTGCGCAGAAGGCCCACGAGTTTCCATCGCGCCTGTCTGGCGGCCAGCAGCAGCGGGTCGCCATTGCCCGAGCCCTGGCCATGGAGCCCAAGGTGATGCTGTTTGACGAGCCCACCTCGGCCCTCGACCCGGAAATGGTCGGTGAAGTGCTCGACGTGATGAAGACCCTGGCCCTGGAAGGCATGACCATGGTTTGCGTCACCCACGAGATGGGCTTTGCGCGGGAAGTGGCAGACCGGGTGTTGTTTTTCGATCACGGCAAACTGCTGGAAGACGCCGCCCCGGCCGAGTTCTTCAATGCGCCAAAAGACCCGCGTGCCCAGGCCTTCCTGCGCCAGGTGCTATGACTGTAGGAGCGAGCTTGCTCGCGAAAAACGTCAACGATAACGCCGCGCACCCTGAATGAACGCGGCGGCCTTGGGTCTTTCGCGAGCAAGCTCGCTCCTACAGTGGTGGTGTTTCAGAGCTTGAACTTGTCGACCAGCGTCTGCAAATCCAGGCTCAACCGCGTCAACTGAACACTCGCCGCTGCCGTTTCTTCACTGGCGGCGGCGGTCTGTTCCGACACGTCCCGCACCTTCAACACACTGCGATTGATCTCCTCGGCCACAGCGCTTTGCTGTTCCGCTGCGGCGGCGATCTGCGGGTTCATTTCCTGGATGATCGACACCGTGCGGGCAATGGCGATCAGGGCGTCGCCGGCGTCGCGGGTCAGGGCGACGCTGTTGTCGGTCAGGTTACGGCTGCTGTCCATGATGTCCGCCACCTGTTGGGTGCCGTTATGCAGGCCGAGGATCAGCCCTTCGATCTCCTCGGCCGATTCCTGAGTGCGTTGGGCCAGGCTGCGCACTTCGTCGGCGACCACCGCAAAGCCTTGGCCGGCAGTGCCCGCACGTGCCGCTTCGATGGCGGCGTTCAGGGCCAGCAGGTTGGTCTGCTGAGAAACAGACTTGATCACGTCCAGCACACTGGCGATCTTCTGGCTCTCCTGTTGCAGCGCGAGCATCGCACGGCCCGACAGCGCCATTTCACTGGCCAGGTTGCCAATCTGCTCCACCGCCTGGGTGACCACCTGCTCACCGGCGCCGGCCTGCTGGTCGGCCTCATTGGCCGCTACCGAGGCGCGTTCGGCGTGGCGCGCCACTTCCTGGGCAGTGGCGAGCATTTCATTCATTGCCGTCGCCACCTGGTCGGTTTCATCTTTCTGCTCGTTGAGCCCGCTGCGGGTCTGCTCGGTGACGGTGGATAACTGCGTGGCCGCTCCGGCGATCTGCCGGGCGCTGTCACCGATACTGCTGATCAGGCTACGCAGGCTGCGAGTCATTTGCCCGATGCTTTGCTGCAATTGGCCGAGTTCGTCGCGACGGTCTACCGGCATGTCATGGCTGAGGTCGCCCTCGGCAACGCGATGGGCGGCGCCAAGGATTTCCCGCAGTGGCACCGCAATCTGTCGGGCGATCCACCAGGCGGCCAGCGCGCCCAATGCCAGGGCTGCCACCGTCACGCTGATCAGCAACGTACGGGTGTGGTCCGCCTCGCTGTTTCGCTTAGTGTTCTGGCTGTGGCTCAGCAGGTTACTGTTCTCGCGCAGGTCATTGAGTTCTTGTTCGAAGCGGTTTTGCACAGTCTCCACGTTGAGCTGGGCTTCCTTGAGCTTGATCAACTGCTCGCGATAGGTGGCCAGGTCGGCCTTGAGCAGGGCTGAATCCACTGGCAGCGCTGTGACAGCGCCTTGCGCGATCTCCAGAGCGTCAAGCGCCTTGCCGATGGCCTCTGCATACATTGCCAGCGATTGCGCGGCCCAGGCGGGGCTCTGGGCGCGATCTTCGGCCAACTCCATGGCCTGACGCAGTTGCTCGATGGCATCGAGGGCCTTTTCGTCGTTCTGGTCAGGCAGGTCACTGGAAAATTGGGCGAGGGTATCGCTGGCTTGCAGGGCGATTTTTTTCAGCACCGAGCGGATGCGCTCGCGCTGTTCGATCAAGGGTGGAAGTTGCGCCAGCGCGGCTTTGAAGTTGCTTGCAAGACGTTTGGCTTCTTCAAGTCGCTGCAGGTCAGCCGGGTCTTTCAGGCGGTTTGAAAGGTCGGCCAGGTGCTGGTCGATCCGCTCAATGTTCGCGGCCATTTTGCCTAGGCTACCGTTGTCTGTCAGGGTGCGGTACACGATGCGGTTGGCGCGCATGGTCTCGGCGTCGACGGCCAATTGACCCAGGGTCGTCAGGCTATTGGATCGGTAAAGCACGGCGTTCAAGGCTTGCCAGCCCGTAGCGGCGATCAGGAAACTGAGGATCAGCACTTGGCCAAAACCCAGGGCGAGCTTGAGGCGGACGCTGGCATTGACCAGCACGCGGGTCAGCCGAGAAAACATGGTGAACCTCCGAATCAGAGAAAGCATTTCGCAACACCTGAAACGCTAATTCGATTCGGGGCCGTGGAGGGCTGATAACTGCGTAGGAAATTTCACAAGTTGCGGCGGCTTTGGTAAGCCGCCGCGTAGGGTAATTCAGACCCGGAAGCGCCCCACCAGGGTCTGCAAGTAGATCCCCAGGCGCGCCAGTTCGGCACTGGATGATGCGGTTTCTTCGCTGGCCGACGAGGTTTGTTCAGAGATGTCGCGCACATTCAACACGCTGCGGTTGATCTCTTCAGCCACGGCGCTTTGTTGCTCGGCGGCGGTGGCGATCTGCGAGTTCATCGCCTGGATGGTCGAGACGGTGCGGGTGATATTGCCCAGCGCGTGGCCGGCGCGGCGCGTCAGCTCAACACTGCTCTCGGTCAGCCCGCGGCTGTTGTCCATGATGGTTGCCACCTGCTGGGTACCACTTTGCAGGCCGACGATCAGTTCTTCGATCTCTTCAGTGGACTTCTGTGTGCGTTGGGCCAGGCTGCGCACCTCGTCGGCCACCACGGCAAAGCCGCGCCCTGCCTCACCAGCACGCGCCGCCTCGATGGCGGCGTTAAGGGCCAGCAGGTTGGTTTGCTGGGCCACGGATTTGATCACGTCGAGCACACTGCCGATCTTGTCGCTTTCGCGCTTGAGTTCACCCATGGCCACCGTGGAATTACCCACCTCGGTGGCCAGGCGCTCGATCTGGGCGATGGCTTCACCCACCACCTGGTCGCCTTCACGGGCTTGCTGGTCGGCAGCCACGGCGGCTTCCGAGGCCTCTTCGGCATTGCGCGCCACTTCTTGCACCGTGGCCGCCATCTCGTTCATGGCGGTGGCGACCTGGTCGGTCTCGACCTTCTGGCTGTTGACCCCGGCGCTGGTTTGTTCGGTCACGGCCGACAACTGCTCGGCGGCGCTGGCGATCTGGGTGACGCCGTCGCTGATCCCGCCGATCAACTCGCGCAGACCTACGGTCATGCTTTGCATGGCACGCTGCAATTGGCCCAGTTCGTCCTGGCGGCCCGATTCCAGGTTGTGGCTCAGGTCGCCGGAGGCCACGCGCTCGGCGACTTTGAGGGTCTGGTTCAGGGGGATGACGATCTGGCGGGTGATGGCCCAGGCTGCGAACAGGCCGAACGCCACCGCCAGTACAGTGGCAAGTAGCAATAAGTACTTGGCCTGGGCCACATCATGGTCGCGCACTGCGGTTTGCGAGGTGGTGAGCTTCTCGCTATGGCCCAACAGGATATCGCCCTGGGCACTTATGATTTTGAGGGCTGCGGCACTGGCCACCTGAGAGTCTCGGTATTGACTGACGGCGGCGCGATAGGCTTGCAGTGAGACACCGGCCTCTTGCAGGTTGGCCTGGTATTGCGCCGGCAGTTGGCCTTGCAGTTCGGTGATTTTCTTCAGGCCATTGTCGATAGCGTCGAGGGCGGGTTGCTCGGCTTCGACCTTGCCGCTGTAGGTGTAACCGCGTACCTGGAAGCGTGCTTGCTGGATCAGCTTGCTCAGGTCAACCACGCTGTTGAACTGGGTGACGCTGTCGCCTTGCAGCAGGCTTTTTTCAATCTCGTTGGTTTTGGCCACGGCATTGTCGGCGGTGTCGCCGAGCTTGCTGCGAGCCCCCTCACGCTTGAGGCCCGCCTGGACCATGGCAGCAAAGGCTTTTTTGTATTGGCTCAACGCTTCCTGTTGCTGTTCGACGAGAGCCTTGTCATTGGGTTGTTCGATTAACTGCGCGGCAGTTTTAAGGCCGTCGTCCAGCTGAGTGATCAGGCTGGTGACTGCGTCGGTGCCTTGCTCGCCACGGCGCATATCGAAGTCCAGGCGGGCCAGGCGCAGGTCTTTGGTCAGGCCATTGAGGCTGGAAATGAAGCCCAGCTTGTCGCCGCGACTGATCACATCCCCCAGGCCGGTCCAGCCGGTAAAGGTGATCAACAGCGTCAGGAGCAACACCAGGCCAAAGCCGACGCTCAGCTTGCGGTTGACGCTTACATTCCCCAACTTCTCGGCTAACCAACGATACATGCTGCGAACTCCCCTGGAACAAGGCTTGGACTTATTCAAAGGCTATCGGCACGGGCGCGGGATTCTGTAGCTATGCACATCTAAACGCCGATGCTGTAGGAGCGAGCTTGCTCGCGAAAAACGCCCACGATAACGCGTGCTTCCTGAGTAAACGCGGCGCCTGTGAGTTTTTCGCGAGCAAGCTCGCTCCTACAGAAGGCGAGATGATCGCTTGATCTGCGGGGGGTTAGAACAGGCGGGCGAGCAGGGCCGTTACGGCGGTTTCGACGCGCAGGATGCGTGCACCCAACTGCACCGGCTGCAAACCAGCCTTGGCCAGCAAGTCCACTTCATAGGGAATCCAGCCGCCTTCCGGGCCGATCGCCAGGGTCACCGGTTCCTCGAGGGCTCGAGGGCAGGCCGGGTAATCGCCCGGATGGCCGATCAGGCCCAAGGTGCCAGCCGCCATGGCCGGCAGACGATCTTCTACAAACGGTTTGAAGCGTTTCTCAATCATGATCTCGGGCAGCACCGTGTCCCGCGCTTGTTCCAGGCCGAGGATCAGTTGCTCGCGCACCGCTTCAGGCTCCAGGAACGGGGTTTGCCAGAAGCTTTTTTCCACCCGGTAGCTGTTGACCAGCACTACCTTGGGCACGCCCATGGCCGCCACCGTTTGCAGCACCCGGCGCAGCATCTTCGGGCGGGGCAGGGCCAGCAGCAAGGTCAGGGGTAGTTTGCTCGGTGGCGGTTGGTCGAAGCTCACTTGCAATTCGGCTTCAGCGGCCTCCAGGCGCAGCAGTTGGGCATTGCCCATCAGCCCGCCAATGCGGCCCACGCGCAGGGTGTCACCGACGGCGACGCGGTGAACTTCCTGCATATGCACCAGGCGCCGATCACGCAGCACTACGCGGTCGGCCGCGATAAAGTCGGCCTCTTCGAGCAACAACAGGTTCACGACTGGGTCGCTGGCGGCTGGTCGTCGTCGGCAGGTGCGTCATCCGGGTGTTCGCCGCGCTTGCTGATCAAGCCGCTGAACAGGATGCCCACTTCGAACAGCATCCACATCGGCACCGCCAGCAAGGTCTGGGAGAAGATGTCCGGCGGCGTGAGGATCATGCCGACCACGAAGCAGCCGATGATCACGTACGGGCGGATCTTCTTCAGGTACTTGACGTCGACCACGCCGATCCACACCAGCAACACCACCGCCACCGGAATTTCGAACGCCACGCCGAAGGCGAAGAACAGCGTCATCACGAAATCGAGGTAGCTGGTGATATCGGTCATCATTTCCACGCCCGCCGGAGTAGCGGCGGCGAAGAACTTGAAGATCAGCGGGAACACCAGGAAGTAGGCGAAGGCCATGCCGGTGTAGAACAGCAGGATGCTCGACACCAGCAACGGCACGGCGATGCGCTTCTCGTGCTTGTACAGGCCCGGCGCGATAAAACCCCAGATCTGATGCAGGATCACCGGGATCGCCAGGAACAGCGAGACCATCATGGTCAGCTTCAAGGGCGTCAGGAACGGCGACGACACATCGGTGGCGATCATCGTCGCGCCCGCCGGCAGGTACTGGCGCAGGGGCGTCGAGACGAAGGTGTAGATCTGCTGGGTAAAGGCGAACAGCCCGGCAAAGATGATGAAGATCGCCGCCACGCAACGCAGCAGGCGGGTACGCAGCTCGGTGAGGTGCGAGACCAGCGGCATGTGCTGGTCGTTTTCCGGTTTATCAGCGCTCATGGGGCTCGCGGCGGCAATGTAGGGTCATGGGGTGCGGGCGACGCAACGGGCGTCGGCGCGGGCGTCGTTGGGGCGGGCGCTGCCGGTGCGGCGTCGGCCACAGGGGCTGGCGCGATGCTGTGCTCGGCCACCGGCGTTACCGGCTTGGCCGGCTCTTGCACCGGGGAAAGAATCTTGCGGGCTTCCTGCTCCAACGAGAGGATGTGCTCGTTGTGCAATTGCCGGCGGATTTCGTCGGCACCGATTTCCCGTTCAACTTCCTGTTTGATCGCGTTAAAACTGCGCTTGAGGCGCCCGATCCACAAGCCGGCGGTGCGTGCGGCACCGGGTAGGCGTTCCGGCCCCAGTACCAGCAGGGCCACCAGGCCGACGAGGAGCAGTTCAGAGAAGCTGATACCAAACATTAGTCAGTGCTCACGAGTCTTTGCGGGTCGGCTCTTGGACCTTTTCAGCCTGCACATCGAAGGTACGGCGCTCGGTGATCGGCTGGGTGGCCTGCGGGTGAACAGGCTGGGCCGGTGGCACCGGGTTGGCGCTTGGCTCGGCTGGCTTTTCATCATCGTTCATGGCTTTGCGAAAGCCCTTGATGGACTCGCCCACATCGGTGCCCAGGTTCTTGAGTTTCTTGGTGCCGAACACCAATACCACCACCACCAGAATGACGATCCAGTGTTTCCAGTCAAAAATGCCCATGCTTCAAATCCTCAAGTCTTAGTTATTCAGGCGGACGGGCGCGACGCCTTCTCGGCGTGTCCGGACAAGCCGAAGCGACGGTCCAGTTCATCCAGCACGGCCTGTGGGTGCTGCCCCAGTTGGGCGAGCATCACCAGGCTATGGAACCACAAGTCTGCGGTCTCATAGATTACATCGCTGTAATCACCGCTGATTTGCGCGTCCTTGGCCGCAATGATGGTCTCGACGGATTCTTCGCCGAGTTTTTCCAGAATCTTGTTCAGACCTTTGTGGTACAGGCTGGCGACGTAGGAGCTGTCGGCATCCGCGCCTTTGCGGTCTTCCAGCACCTGGGCCACACGGTTCAGGGTATCGCTCATGTTCAGTGTCCTGCTGGGTAGATAGCGTGCGGGTCTTTGAGCACCGGCTCCACAACCTTCCACTCGCCATTCTCGAACACGCGATAGAAGCAACTGTGGCGGCCAGTGTGGCAGGCAATGCCGCCGATCTGTTCGACCTTGAGGATCACCACGTCGGCATCGCAGTCCAGGCGCAGCTCATGCAGGATCTGCACGTGCCCCGATTCTTCGCCCTTGCGCCACAGTTTGCCACGCGAACGTGACCAGTAGATGGCGCGCTGCTCAGCGGCGGTGAGGCTCAGGGCCTCGCGGTTCATCCAGGCCATCATCAGCACGCGCCCGGTCTTGTAGTCCTGGGCAATGGCCGGCACCAGGCCGTCACTGTCCCACTTGATCTCATCCAGCCAGTCTTTCATGTTCGGCTCCGGCAATTTGCGACAGTGTATAACCGGATGGGCTATCGACGCACGATCAGATAAACACCCACGGCGACCATGATGCCCGCTGGCCAATGGCCCAGCTGGTTCAATGGCCCACCAATCGCCAGCATCACGCCGCCCACCAGGTGCGCCGCGCCGAGCAGGCGCAGGAACCAGTCGTCCTTGCGCTTGCGCCACGGTGGCTCAGGGTCCTTGGCGTGGGGCTGGGACATGCGCTCCAGCAGGTCGCGGGTCATGTTAGCCAGGTGCGGCAGCTGTTCGAACTGGCTGTGCAGGTTGCCCAGCATGGTTTTGGGGCTCATGCGCTCGCGCATCCAGCGTTCCAGGAAGGGTTGCGCGGTGTTCCACAAGTCGAGGTCCGGGTACAGCTGGCGGCCCAGGCCTTCGATGTTCAGCAGGGTCTTCTGCAACAACACCAACTGCGGTTGTACTTCCATATTGAAGCGCCGCGCGGTCTGGAACAGACGCATCAGTACCTGACCGAAGGAAATATCTTTTAACGGTTTTTCAAAGATCGGCTCGCAGACGGTACGGATAGCCGCCTCGAATTCGTTGAGCTTGGTTTCCGCCGGCACCCAACCCGAATCAATGTGCAACTGCGCCACTCGACGATAGTCGCGCTTGAAGAAGGCAAACAGGTTGCGCGCCAGGTAATCCTGGTCTTCGGGCGTGAGGCTGCCGACGATGCCGCAGTCGATGGCGATGTACTGCGGGCTCCACGGG
This sequence comes from Pseudomonas sp. AM4(2022), assembly GCF_036346515.1. Taxonomy (NCBI): domain Bacteria; kingdom Pseudomonadati; phylum Pseudomonadota; class Gammaproteobacteria; order Pseudomonadales; family Pseudomonadaceae; genus Pseudomonas; species Pseudomonas sp. AM4(2022). Next base: position 25,388 of record NZ_JAOTNW010000006.1, on the reverse strand, counting down.
TTGACGGTGCTGACGAAGATGTTGCCCGGGTGCATGTCGGCGTGGAAGAAACTGTCGCGGAACACTTGGGTGAAGAAGATTTCCACACCGCGCTCGGCCAGCATCTTCATGTCGGTGCGCTGGTCGGCCAGGGTCGCAAGGTCGGTGACCTGCACGCCGTAGATGCGCTCCATCACCAGCACTTTGGGCCGGCACCAGTCCCAATACACCTGCGGCACGTACAGCAGTTGCGAGCCTTCGAAGTTGCGTCGCAATTGGCTGGCATTGGCCGCTTCGCGCAGCAGGTCGAGTTCGTCGTAGATGGTTTTTTCGTAGTCGGCGACCACATCCACCGGGTGCAGCAGGCGCGCGTCGGCGGAAAAGCGTTCGGCCGCGCGGGCCAGGATGAACAGCCACGCCAGGTCTTGGCCGATGATCGGCTTGAGGCCTGGGCGAATGACTTTCACCACCACTTCTTCGCCGGTCTTGAGTTGCGCGGCGTGCACTTGCGCCACTGACGCCGAGGCCAGGGGCTCGACGTCGAAGCGGCTGAACACCTCGCTGATCTTCTGGCCCAGCTGTTCTTCGATCAGCGCCATCGACTGCTGTGAATCGAACGGCGGCACGCGGTCTTGCAGTAGCATCAGTTCGTCGGCGATGTCTTCGGGCAACAGGTCGCGGCGGGTGGAGAGGATTTGCCCGAACTTGATGAAGATAGGCCCCAAATCCTGCAACGCCAGGCGCAGGCTGGCGCCACGGCTCAACGGCGACGGTTTGCGCGGCAACCAGCGCCACGGCAGCACGTAACGCACTGCCAGCAGGAACCATGGTAAAGGCAGGGCAAACAGCAGGTCATCGAGACGGTAGCGGATTACGACGCGCTGGATACGAAACAAACGGCGGACGGCGAGCAGCTTCATGCGTTATCGCTTGGATCAAGGGAACGGCTCAAGCGCTCGAAGCGGGCCTCGAGGCGTTCCAGGTCGATTTTGGCCTTGTCGAGCTCGCGAAAGCGCGCTTGCGCTTCCCGTTGCCCGACCAGGGTGCGCGATTCTTCGCTCAGGTATTCGGCAAGGTTCTGGTTGAGGCTGGCGAACCCTTGCTGGTACCAGCGCGAGCGGCTGCGCAGGTGCCCGCTGATCAACTGGGTGGCGACGGGGCCAATCCAGCGCGACAGTTCGTATTCCCAGTCCAGCTCCAGGTCTTGCAGCACGGCGGCCAGGTCCATCAGCACCGCGCTGTCGCCTTCCAGCTCCACCTCGGGGCTGTGGAGGATGGCGGTTTTGTTGCGGCTCAGTGCCAGGTGCAGCAGGCTTGAGGCTGGTGCACGCAGGGTGCAATCGGCCTCAGCGGCCCATTGAGTGGCGAGCAGCAGGCCTTCATCGCTGGGCAGGATAAACAGCTGCACGGCGGGGCTGCGGCAGTCGACGGCAATGACTTTGCCGGTCAGGTGCGCGAGCCGCGCTAGGGCGGTGCTGTCCAGGCGCAGTACACGGTTGAGGCCGTGCTCGACGCTGGCGAGAAGACCTTGCAGCAGCATCAGGGCTTGATGCCGCGGTGCAGGGCGACGATGCCGGACGTCATGTTGTGGTAGGTCACGCGGTCGAAACCGGCCTCCACCATCATCGACTTCAGGGTTTCCTGGTCCGGGTGCATGCGGATCGATTCGGCCAGGTAGCGGTAGCTTTCGGCGTCATTGGTGATCAGCTTGCCCATCAGAGGCATGAAGGCGAACGAGTAAGTGTCGTAGACCTTGGACATCAGCGCGTTGGTCGGCTTGGAGAATTCCAGCACCAGCAGACGGCCCCCCGGCTTGAGGACGCGCAGCATCGAGCGGATCGCGTCCTCCTTGTGAGTGACGTTGCGCAGACCGAAGGCGATGGTCACGCAGTCGAAATGGTTGTCGGGGAACGGCAGCTTCTCGGCGTCGGCCTGGACGAACTCGATATTGCCGGCCACACCTTTGTCGAGCAGGCGATCGCGGCCGACCTTGAGCATCGAACCGTTGATATCGGCCAAAACCACCTGACCGGTGGGGCCGACCAGTTTGGAGAACTTGGCGGCCAGGTCGCCCGTGCCCCCGGCGATGTCCAGCACCCGGTTGCCGGTGCGTACGCCCGACAACTCGATGGTGAAGCGCTTCCACAGGCGGTGCATGCCGCCGGAGAGCACGTCGTTCATCAGGTCGTACTTGGCCGCCACGGAGTGGAACACCTCAGCGACTTTTTCCGCTTTCTGGCTTTCCGGGACGTTCTTGAAGCCGAAGTGAGTGGTGGGTTCGGCATCGCTGCCTTTGCGCTGATCAGTCATATCGCTGTCACCAAAAGAGAATGCGGGACATGATAATCCCCAAGGCCTACTTTGTCTTGGCAAGGCTGCAGGTAAGATAGGCGCTCATCGAGACCTTTTGCCGCATGGCGGGTGTTCTGAGTCGTTATAAAGAGGAGTCATTGCAATGGCCCGTATTACCGTTGAGCGTGAACATACCCTGGGAAAAGAACAGGCGCGGGCCAAGGCTGAGCAATTGGCGCGCAAACTCGAGGATAAATATGGCGTGGAGTCTTCATGGGCTGGCGACACCCTGAAGCTCAAGCGCTCCGGGGTTAAAGGCACGGTGTTGGTGGCCGATGATTCGCTGCGCATTGATGTGGAACTTGGCCTGTTGATGTCGGCCATGAGTGGCACGATCAAGTCCGAAATCGAAAAAGCCCTGGATAAGGCCCTTGCCTGATACGGCTGGCTTAGGGTGCCGATTCTAATTTTAAACCCTACTTTGTGCCCCAGCCCTCAACTCTTGCGGGCCGTCCGCCACCCAATTCTGTGTGAGGTGCACCATGGCCAAAGTTATTTTGAAGAAAAAAATCGACGTTCAGACCACCCCCTTGAGTGAGGTTAAAAGCTATGCCCGCAAGATCTGGCTGGCGGGTCTTGGCGCCTACGCCAAGGTCGGCAGCGAGGGCGGCGAGTACTTCAAGGAACTCGTTAGAAGCGGCCAACGTGTTGAAAGTAAAGGTAAAAAAGTTGTAGTTGAACAACTTGATGCCGCCAACAGTCAGATTGATCAAGTAAAGAGTAACGTCTCCGGCGTCAGGGGCTTGGTTGAAGTTCAGCTGGATAAAGTTGAAAAAGCTTTTGACACGCGTGTTGCAAGTGCCTTGAATCGAATCGGCATTGCGTCTAAACATGACGTGGAGACACTCTCTGCTAAGCTCGAAGAGCTGACGGCATTGCTCGAACGTGTCGCGCGTAAACACTAAGGAGACATCGGGATGGCTGTTAAAAAGACTACTCAGAAAGAAGGCAGCTCGTGGGTCGGGGAAGTTGAAAAATATTCCCGCAAAATCTGGCTTGCTGGTTTAGGCGTGTACTCGAAGGTTAGCAGTGACGGCGGTAAATACTTCGAGACTCTGGTCAAGGACGGCGAGAAGGCCGAGAAGTTGACCAAGAGCACAGTCGGTAAAAAAGTGGACGCGGCCAAGGCAACTGCCGGTTCCGCCAAGTCGAGCATTTCTGACACCTGGAGCAAGTTGGAAGAAACCTTCGACAAGCGCCTCAATAGTGCTATTTCACGACTGGGCGTACCCAGCAAGGCTGAATTGAAGACGCTGCACAGCAAGGTCGATACCTTGACCAGGCAAATTGAAAAACTGACCGGCGCCAAAGCGGTTCCCGCCAAGACCGCCGCGGCCAAGCCTGCGGCTAAAACAGCCGCTGCAAAACCCGCCGCGAAAACTGCCGCCAAGCCTCTGGTTAAAGCCGCCGCCAAGCCGGCTGCAAAACCCGCTGCCAAAGCGCCAGCCAAAGCCGCTGCGAAACCTGCGGCCAAGCCAGCGGCTAAAACCGCTGCCGCCAAGCCGGCCAGCAAGCCTGCTGCCAAGCCAGTAGCCGCGAAAGTAGCAGCGAAACCTGCGGCTAAACCGGCTGCTGCCAAGTCCGCTGCAAAACCTGCCGCAAAACCTGCCGCCAAACCCGCTGCGGCAAAATCCGCCGCCAAACCAGCAGCAGCGAAACCTGCGGCAAAACCTGCGGTGGCCAAAAAGCCTGCGGCGGCGAAAAAGCCAGCAGCGCCAAAGCCTGCCGTGGCGGCCAAGCCGGCTCCGACTGCTTCTGCAGCCAATTCGGTGTCCGCGCCGCCGCCCACCGCTGCTACCCCCACGGCAACGCCGGTAACCCCGACGCCATCCAGTCAGTCCTGATTTTTGCGGGACAGAAAAATGCCCGGCCTATGAAGGTCGGGCATTTTTTATGGTCCGCAACAATCAGGCGTCGCGAGGCGCTACACCCAGCCCATCAGTTATAAGTGATCGAAACGGTGACGGCACTGGCCAGCGTGCCGTGGGAAATCGCCTCGCCGGTTTTGTGGTAAGCCGCTTTGAGTGGAAGTACCGCCTTGCTGCTGCTCGTGGCAACCGTACGGCTACGCTGGGCCTCAGTACCGTTGGCGGGGATGATGCCTGCGCTGGCCAGCCAAAGAGCGGTGCCGCCCGAAGTTCCCGTATTGGCAAAGAGCTCTGCGTTGCCTGCGGAGGGTGTGCCAGCGAATTGGAAGATCACGTTCTTGACGTCAGAGTCGCAGTCGGCGGCAAGCTCGAAATCGTGTTCTCCTGCTGAGTCGGCACTGTCGAAGTCCGCTACTTTGACCGGTGGCAAGGTAATCGTGCGGTTCACATCGCCAGCGTTGAGATTGCAGGTGCCGGCATTGACCACGCCTTGGAATGTCAGGGTGCCCGTAGCGGCAGCGAGTGCGGCGGGGGCACCCATGCTTGCGGTGATTGCCAATAGCAGGGGCAGTGTAGGTAGACGCATCATGAGTCCTCAGGGTTTCAGTTGTAGGTGATGTTGACCGTGGCGGTGCTGGTTAGCGTGCCTTGGCCGACAGTGCCGTTTTTGTGATACGCAGCGCTGAGCGGCAGCACCGCCCGGTTACCGGAAACAACCAGCGTGCGTTCGTTGTCGCTGCCATTGGCAGGGAGGGGGCGGGTCACGCCGTCAATGCGTGAAGCCAGCCACAGTGCGACGCCGCGTGCCGTGCCGGTATTGGCAAAAAGCAGGGTGTTGCCGGGCGCCGGCGAGCCTGAAAAGCGAAACGTGACGGCGGTGGCGTCATTGCAATTGGCGGTCAGCTCGAAGTCACGTGCGCCGGCCAGAGGGGCATTGTTGAATGCGCTGACCGGCACGGGGTCGAGCGTGATAGTGCGGTTTATGTCACCGGCTGCGAGGTCGCAGGTGGCGACAGGGCTGACAAAGGTGACCGAGTTGTTGAGCAGCAGTTGAAAGTTGCCCAGGCGTTGCCCGATGCGCGTCATCATTCGGTAGTTGTAGATGTTTCCCGCCGGTATGTAGCCATTTTTTATTGGCCCGATTTTGTAGAAGGTTGCCTCGGCGCTGGTGAAAATGGGTTGTTTTCCGCTGGGAAGGTGCCCAACGAAGCTGCTTATGGCGTAAAAGCTGGTCCATGGGCGCGCGTCGGTAATACTTATGCGGATGCCGACACCGGGTGCTTCGGTCGGATAGATGAAGCTTTCTTGCGTTCGTGTGTAGCGCCCGGTGACCTGTAGCAGGGTCAAGCTGGTGCAATTCATGAACCGCCCGGGAGCGACGCCGCTGAAAGGCTGCTGGGTAATGACGCCCCCCACGGGCAGGTCGGCCGGTACTGTAATGGTGGTCGGCAGGGACAGGCCGTGTTCAGAGTTCATGTAGCTATCACACTCCGCTTGGGCAATGATCGGCAGGCCAAGTATCAGCAGTGCGCAGAAGGGGCTAAGCGAGGGCATCATCATGAACTCCGTACAGTCATCGAGCGTTTATCGACAGGGCGTGCGGTACTGGGCACGTTGTCCTGGCATTTACCTGCATTCAGATGGCGCAAGCGCTGAGTGCTGAGGGCACCGGGTTGCGTGCCGCTGTCGTAGTGGAGCCGGCATGAAGCCTCGTCATTGGGCCCCCACTTGACGGTCAGTTGCCCGCTGGCGCGCGACACGCGCACGAACGCTTTTGCTCCCTGCCCGACAATGCCGACGCTCGCGCCGTCCTCATCGAATACATCCGCCCCGAACGGCAGTGGGCTACCATCCTCACGCTCTGCGCTGATCAACAGGGCCTGGCCGCTGATAGTCTCGAACTGCAACCGCACCACCGAGCCCGCCCGGGGGGCCACGTTCTGCGCGGCGCTCTTGAGCTCTACATCGACGGACAGTTCCTTGGGGTCCAACTCGACCACGTTCTGGCGGTAAGGTGTGAGATGGGGCACCACGGCATAACCGCTTTTGCCGATCTGGGCGCTGTGGTTACCGTTGATCCGTGCGCCCAAGGCGTCGGGTGCCTGGACGAGGCCGATGGTGTCGCCCAGTTCCGGCGCAAAGGTGACGCCGCCACGATGGGCGACCACGCCGCCGGTCATGCCCACGGAGGTCGACTGGTAGGCGTTGCTCTGCCCGTAGCTTGCCGATAGCACGCCCTGTGATGTCTGGTATTTCATATCGGCGCTGGTGGCGTAGCCGCTGCCTTGGGCGCGGCTGCTGCTGACGCCGTAACTCAACTCATTGCGCTCGCCGAGCGTGCCGCCCAGGCTTATACGCTCGCCGCCGCTCCGATCGCCTCGGTAGGCAGTGGTGGTCAAGGTCGGCGTACGTGCACCGCTGCCCAGGGGCAAGCTCACGGTGAAATCCAACTGCTTGTCGACGCGCTCACTCAGCAAGTCACGGGTGCGCTGTGCACTGACGGTGTAGTGCAGCCCCTTCCATGCACCGCTGTAGCCGGCGGTGAATGTCAGGTTGCCATGGTTGCGGTTCCAATAGTTTTGCGAGGAACCGGTGAGGTATACCGAGCCGTCGCCCACGCTTTGATTGAGGCTGATGTCCATCCGGTCGCGCAGGCGCGACACACGGTCAAGCTTGAGCCCGTCCAGGGCGAGGTCGCGGATGTGCGCCGCATCGCTCACGCTCAAGAAGCCTTCGGTGGAATAGCGGTAGGCGCCCAGGGCGAAATGAGTACCGGTGGTGGCGAAATTCTTGCTGTAGCGCAGCTGTGCGCTTTGCCCATCGCGTGAGCCATGCCCAGGCAGATGGGCGTTGGACTGGGTCACGTCCAGCGACAGTGCACCGAACGGCGTGTTGAACGCAGCACCCAGTAACTGCGAGCGGTAGTCCTCGCCTATCACGGCGCCGGTATAACCGGTCAGCAAATTGCTCAGGCCGTGTTGGTAGGTGGCCTGCATCACTCTGGGCGGATGGTGCAGGCCGATTTCATCGAGCAGCCCGGCACTCAACGAGTAACGGCTGTAGCCGGGGCGCAGCAGGTGGGCGTTGGCGGCAAAGGGGACGATGAACTCGCGGGTACGGCCATCGGCTTCGGTCACAGTGACGTTCAGGTCGCCGCCGTAACCGGTGGGGAACAGGTCCTTGAGCACGAACGGGCCGGGCGCCACCGAAACTTCATCCAGCAGCACGCCGCGCTGGCGCACAGTGACCCGTGCGTTGGTCTCGGCAACGCCGCGCACCACCGGAGCAAAGCCGGTCAGCGAGTCGGGCAACATCCGGTCATCGCTGGACAGGCTGGCGCCGCGCAGGCGCACGCTGTCGAACAGTTCGCCGGGGGTATAGATTTCGCCAAGCATCAACTGGGACTTCAAGGCGCTCAAATCCCGCTGCACATACGTGGCGCTGCTTTGATAGTCCGACGCGGTATGGGTACGGCTGTAGCTGCCATTGTGGCGCCAGTGCCAGTCGCCCAGGTTGAGCCCGGTATTGAGGCCCAGGTAGCTGGAGCCCAGGGTGCGCCCGTTGGTCCGCGTGGTGAAGGTGTTGGCGTTGTAACGCACAAACGCGGCAGTCACGCCGCCATCCCAATGTTGCGGGTCAACATAGCCGCGTGGCTGGCGGGCCAGATAAATCTGCGGAATTTGCAGGTCCAGGCGACTTTCGCCCGAGTCGAACTGGCTGCTGGCGCCGGGCAGGTAGCTGGCGATGTCGGCACAGTTGGAAAGGGTGGCGGCCTCGATGCTATCGACGGTGATGCCAAACCTGAGCAATGCCTGGCGCTCCAGGCACAATTGCGCGGTGTCCTGGCCTGCGATTTTGGAGAAGGACAGGGTTTCACGGCCGATCCACTGGCCGTTCAGATGTACATCGGCGCGGTAACTGCCGGGCAGGATGATGTTGCCCTGGTTGAACTTGGTGATATCGACCTGCAGGCCCGTCTTGGCACCGGGAAAAAAGGCCGGGTTGAACTCCACTTGCTCGGCACTGTGGGCGCAGAGAGTATGAGTGCCGCAGATCAGCAGCAGGCTGTGCACGGTCAGCTTGAAGCGATGACGTGCCGGGGGGCCATATTTTACGCCGGCTGGCGTGTTGAAACTCATGTTCAGCGTTCTCGAAAAGCAGGTGTCAGCCAACTCTCGGCGTAGGGAATCCCTACCCGAATCCATGGGCATCGACATAAAGAAAGGGGAGCGTGGAAGGCGCCGCTCAGGGCGCGCTACGCTGGAAGGTCGGGTACCTTGGCGGTCATGGCGGGACCTTGGCGCTGTGGGCGACCTTCACGCCAAAGTCATCAAGCGTCTGGAACTCCACGGTGGCGGCGGCATTGGCCGCAGACTTGAGCGTGGGCAGCTCAAAGCGAATGCGGCCACCGGGCAGTACCATGTTCTCGCTGCCTGAAGACGCGGGTTTGCGTGCGTGCCGTTGCCCGGAATCCAGCACATCGACGGCTTCGAAGGTCACGTGATAGGGCGTTGGGTTGAACACTTCCAGGCCCTGGCCCTGGGCGCTCGACACGCGTCGCCATTGCAGTTTTCCGGGCGCGGCTTCGACCCCGTACGCAAGGTTTTGCGGGCGGTAGAACAGCTTGATCCGCGAGCGGAATGCCAACTGCAGTTGATTGCCCTGTTGCGCGCCCGGGGACTGTGAGGGCACCTCCAGCAGGTTGAACCAGAACAGGCTTTCCTGTGCCGTTGGCAAGGGTTCGCCGGTATAGGCCACGCGCACCACCTGTTGCTTGCCTGGTTCCATGCGAAAGATCGGCGGGGTCACCACAAAAGGAATGCCGCTCACGTCCGGCGTCGACTGTTCATCGCCATTGTCCAGCCAGGTCTGGACCAGTACCGGTGCCTGGTTCTTGCTTTCCAGCCTGACCGTGACCTCTTTGTCGTTTTGCGGATAAACCACACGCGTGCTGTTGATGACCACGCTCGCCTGTAGCGCCGTTGCGCCCAGCAGCGTGAAGGCCAGCAACGTGGTCTGCGCCACAACCGAAAGTGCATTCATGATGGTTTACCCCGTGCACGCGGGCAGCGCCGCCGAGTGCCGCACGCGGGCACCGAAGTCGCTGACACTGGTGAACTCAACCTTGGCCGGCGCACGCGGGCACTCACGCAGTAGTGGCAACGCAAAGCGTTTTACGTCACCGGCCGGCAGCAACAGGCTGTCGTTGGCGTTCTGATTCGGCGCTTTGGCAAAGCGCTGGCCGGCGCTGAGCAATTCGATGGAAGCGAGCGAGATGTGGTAAGGCGTCGGGTTGGTGGCTTGCAGGGCATAGCCGTGGTCCTGGGAGACCAGTTGCCATTGCAGTTTGGATGCTGCGCTTGCCACCGGATAGGGCAACGCTTGTGGGCGCACGAATACGCGCAAACGGGTGCGGAACGCCAATTCGATCTGGTTGTTTTCTTCACCTTTTGTGGCACTCGGCGGCACTTCCAGTACATTCAGCCAGAACAGGCTTTCGCGATCGGCAGGCAAAGGCTCACGCGAGTAGCGCAGACGTAGCGCCTGTTGCTGGTGCGGCTCAATACGAAAGATCGGAGGGGACGTACTCAGCGGCGCTTTTGCGGTGGCAGCTGTCGAGTACCGGTCGCCATCGTCCAGCCAGGTTTGTACCAATGCCGGGCGGGTCCCTTTGTTTTCAAGGCGCACGATCACCTCCTGCCGTTCGGCAGGGTAGATCACCCGTGTGCCGTGGATAATGACGCCTGCGTCGGCGGTCAGCGTGCACAGCAGCATCGCACCAGACACACAGGCGGCAAATGTAAGACGGGCCTTGATGTTCATCGTCTGGTCTCTTCTTCTCAGGGAGAAGCCTGCTTGCGCAGGCCCGCTCGCGCTTTACTCGGCGTACTCGATCATGAATCCGACGCGGGTATTGACCTTGCCTTCGGTAGCCGGGCCGCTGGCGTACAGCTGTGCAGCCAATGGGATGGTGGCCTGGTTATCGGCGATCACCACGCCTTCGGATTTCTCCGTGTACACATTGATGGGCGTGCCGCTACGACTAGTGACTTCTACCTGTACGTTCTTGGCATTGGTGGTGTCGGACGGATCGTCATAGCCATCGATGTTCAAGCGGCCTGTGGCCACGTCGATAGCCGGGCTGGTCGGGTCGAAGGCAACCATGGCGGTACGCCCGTTGGTGCAACTGCCCTCACCCGGTGCGCCGATGCGAATGGTGAAACCGGTCAGGTTGGCGCGGCTGCCCGCCGTAGCCAAGCGTGCAGCGGAGACGCCACCCAGGTTCACGTCCTTGACCACGGCGCCCGTGCCCGGTGCCGCGCCTTCGACGGTGCAGGTCACATCGGTCACCAGGCCACTGAAATTGATCACACCATCGGCAGCGTACGCCGAGGGCGACACAGCGGCGCTCAAGGCCAGCGCGGTTGCAACGGAAGATAGAAAGTTGGCGTTCATTATGTTCCCGATCTTGGATTATTGAAGTTGCCCACCGCAGCTTCAGGCGCAATGCCCGTGGTTCTAGTCGAATTTCTTCGGCATGGCGGGTAGGCATAATTTGTATCTAAAAGTGAATTGACTCTATAGAGAAGGATCGAATCTAAGTTCGTGATTGTTCGAAATCGTATTGTTTTATTTAATTTTTTTTAGAGGCTTATTTTTCTTGAGAAGTATCCCTCAGCTGTTTCTGTCGGAAGTTTCTGTAAGTTAATGTAGTCCTGTTATGTCCGCTTATTGAATCCTGCATCAGGCTGGGTTATAGCGAGCAGTACTGCATTGATTCATGCGGGGGCCGTTATGCCAATTTCATCAGCCGCGATCTTTACCGTCATGCTGCTCGATGACCATGAAATGGTTCGCCAAGGTATCGAGTTAAGTTTGAAAGCCGAAGCCGACATTGAAGTCGTCGGCTCCTATGGCACGGGCCGGCAACTACTGGAGGCGCTGGCCCTGAGGCCGGTAGACGTGGTGGTCATGGACTTTGTGCTGGCGCCCTCGGACATCGATGGCCTCAGCCTGCTCCAGTCGCTGGTCAGGCGTTTCCGGCAATGCCGGGCGTTAATCGTGTCTTCGGACTATTCGCCCGCCACTGTCTCGCTGGCGCTCAAGGCCGGGTGTTGGGGAATTCTGGGCAAGACTCAGAACCTGACCGAGCTGGTCACGGCTATCCGAACCGTCGCTCAGGGACGGCTTTATGTGCAATCTTGTATGGTGGCGACATTGCAGGGTAGGCAGTCGGCATTCGATATCGGTACCCTGAAGTCGACAATCGATGTTTCAACAGCGCTGTCACTGAATACCGGCCTAACACCTAAAGAGCGGGAAGTATTACGTTGTTTTCTCGATGGCATGTCGGTCAATTCGATTGCGGCAAAGTTTTCCCGCAGTGCAAGTACTATCAGTACGCAGAAACAATCGGCTTATCGGAAGTTGGGCGTGCGCAATGACAGTGAACTTTTCAAATTCATTCAGCAGTTCGGCGGGCCTGAGTAAGCACCGGTTAAAGCGGATCATCCAGGTAGCGCAAGGCCCAGCGTTCGGTGGCCTGGCGTGCGGGTGACGCCAGATGTGGCGCGACCAGCATCATGACTTGGTACACCACCACTCGCACTTCGCCTTCACGGTCCAGTACGCGCTGGTAATCCAGGGAAAACAGCAGAGTCATGGTGATCTGTTCCACCAACTGTCCCAGTGCCTGGGTGTCACTGACCAGTTGCCCCGCGGCTTTCAACCGCGCTAACAATGAGGCCAGGGTGCGCTTGAGCGCCGTGAGCAGGTTGCGAATCCCCTTGGCCAGCTTCGGCAGGCGCCCGGCCAGGTTCGACAGGTCCTGGAACAGGAACCGGTAGTGGGCCATGCGCTCGACAATCAGGTGCAGGAACAGCCAGTAATCCTCGGCCTCCAGTTGCGCATCGGCGGGAGGATCGAGCAGTGGCGCCAACTCGCATTGAAAGCGCTCGAACAGCCCCAGCACCAAAGGCTCCTTGCCATGGAAGTGGTAGTAGAGGTTGCCGGGGCTGATCCCCATTTCATTGGCCACCTCCATGGTCGATACGTTCGGTTCGCCCTTGTGGTTGAACAACTGCAAGGCACACTCAAGGATACGGTCGCGGGTCTTCATCCAGTCTTCTTAATGTGATCGTTGAGCTCAACGCACCCGCACATAAGTGCCTGGCGCTGCTTCCATCGGTGGGTAGTTCTGGTTGCCCAGTGCGGTAAGTGTTTCGCGTTGTACCCCGGAGCGTTGTTGTACCCATTCCAGCCACTGCGGCCACCAGCTGCCTTCGACATGCCGGGCGTCGTAGTACCAGGCACGCGGGTCACTGCTCAGCTTGAGGTTCTCGACGTAGTTGGCCTTGGGGTTGCCCGGCGGGTTGAGGATGCTCTGGATATGCCCGCTGTTGGACAGCACAAAGCGCCGCTCGCCACCCAGCAGTTGAGTGGAGCGGTACACCGCGTCCCACGGCGTGATGTGGTCGTTGATGCCGGCCACGCTGAAGCTGTCCACCGAGACCTTGCGCAAGTCGATGGGCGTGCCGCATACCTCCAGCCCACCGGGATGGCTCAGGGGGTTGTGCTTGAAGAAATCCAGCAGGTCGCCGTGCAAGGCGGCGGGCAGGCGCGTGTTGTCGTTGTTCCAGTACAGGATGTCGAACGCCGGCGGTTCCTTGCCTAGCAGGTAATTGTTGATCCAGTAATTCCAGATCAGGTCGTTGGGGCGCATCCAGGCAAACACCTTGGCCATGTCGCGGCCATCCAGCACACCTTGCTGGTAGGAGCGGCGCTTGGCGGCTTCCAGGGTTTGTTCATCGGCGAACAACGTCGCGGGGCTGTCGATCTGGCTGTCCAGCAGGCTCACCAGGTAACTGGCGCTGGAGATGCGCCGCAGCTGGCGCTTGGCTTGCAGGTGGCCTTGCAGGGCGGCGATGGTCAGGCCACCGGCGCAGGCGCCCATCAGGTTGACCTCGCGGGCGCCGGTGATGGCCCGGCAGACATTCAGTGCCTCCTCCAACGCCGCCACGTAGGTGGACAGGCCCCATTCCCGATGGCGCACGTCCGGGTTGCGCCAACTGATCATGAAGGTTTGCAGGCCATTTTTAAGGGCATATTGCACAAAGCTGTTGGCCGGGCTGAGGTCGAAGATGTAGTACTTGTTGATTTGCGGCGGCACCACCAGCAGCGGCTTGGCGTACTGTTTTTCGCTCATGGGCTTGTACTGGATCAGCTCCAGCAGTTCGTTGCGAAACACTACCGAACCGGGCGTGGTCGCCACCGTCTTGCCGACTTCGAAGGCGTGCTTGCTGACCTGGCGCGGCAAACCGTTGTTGTGCAGGAGGTCTTCGAACAGGTTACTCACGCCGCGCACCACGCTGTTGCCGCCGGAGTTGAGCAACTCCTTGATCGCCAGCGGGTTGAGCAGGGTGTTGGAAGGGGAGACGGCGTCGTTGAGCAGGGCGAAGGCGAACTGCGCGCGGGCGCGATCATCATCACTGAGGGTGCTGTCGTCGATCCACTGCCGTGTCTGTTTTTGCCAGCTCAGATAGGCTTGCAAGCTGCGCCGGTACAGCGGGTTGAGCTTCCAGGTGGGGTCGCTGAAGCGATGGTCCCTGGGGTTGGGTTCGTGCACGCTCTCACCCAGCAGCACGCGGCCCAGTTGGCCGCCCAGGGCCAGGGCGTGGCGGGCGGTGTGCACCGGGTTGCGCAGGCCGTGCGCGGCGACGGTACGCAGGGTCGACAGCAAGTCCCGGCCGCGCAGGCCGGTGATCGCATTTTGCGCGTTGATGAACGCAGCGGGGGTGGGCGCCGGGTTCGTCACGGGTCTTTCTCGCATGAGCCAACACTCCTTCGTCAAGTCATCAAGCAGGCACGCCAATCCAGAACCATAGTCGGTTCCTGGCAAGTTGCGCGGTGGTGTGGTCCTTCACACCGCCGGTCGCGGATGTATCACGGCGCGCAGGCGCTCCTCCTCCAGAAACTTCATGATGATCGGCGCTACGGCTTCGGCCCGGGTGATCAGGAACAGGTGGCCGTCATCGATGATGTGCAACTGTGCATTGGGGATGCGCCAGGCGAGCATGCGCATGTTGACCAGCGGGATCAGCGGGTCATCGTCCCCGGCCAGCACCAGGGTGGGCTGGCGGATCTTGTGCAGCCAATGAATGCTGGTCCAGCCAAGCCCCGCGAACAGCTGCCAGTAGTAGCCCAGCTTGCCGGCCGAGCGCACTTTGCTGGCGTGCTCGGCGGCCAGTTTGGAATCACGGCGGAACGAGCCGCCATAAATCATGGGCGCAATGCGCACCACGTGGGACGGCTGGATATAACGCCTGGGGCTTGCCATCAGCCACAAGACCTTCGGTTTGCCCGGCACCATGAAGGCCCCGGCTGCGGTGGCCGCCAGGATCAATTTCTTGCAGCGCTCGGGGTAGTCATAGGCAAATTGCTGGGCCAGCGCTCCGCCCCAGGACACACCCACGGCGTTCACTTGGCCGTAGTCCAGGTAATCGAGCATGCGGGCGGTCAGCTTGGCCAGGCCGGGGAAACGATAGGGCCGGTTCGGCGTCGAGGAACCGCCCACGCCGGGCACGTCGAAGGCGATCACTTCCAGGTCCGGGTCCAGGGCCTGGACGAACGGAAACACCAGCTCAAGGTTGGCGCCGATGCCGTTGAAGATCAGCAGCGGGGTCAAGTGCGGCTTGCCCGGGCGTACCGCCGTGCGGATGGCCTGGCCATCCAGGTCGATGGTACGGAAGATGAACGGTTGCGCCATGCTCAAGCCCTGTGAAGTGTTACAGCCGGAATGCGATCAAAAATGTGGGAGCGGGCTTGCTCGCGAATGCGGTATTTCAGTTGGCACATCTGATACTGATACACCGCATTCGCGAGCAAGCCCGCTCCCACATCTGAACTCATTTCAATTACAAAAAATGCCTAGCGTTCATGTACATAGGTACCCGGCGCCGCTTCGGCGGCGGCATAGGTTTTATTACCTAATGTCGTCGGGGCTTTTTTCAGTTTCCCCGCCCGCTCCGCCTGCCACACCTGCCAATGCAGCCACCACGAGTCGGTGTGCTTGGTCGCATTTTCCTGCCATTCCAGCGCGTTGCCGGCCAAGCCCTCGCTGGTCTGGTAGCGCGCCTTGGGGTTGCCCGGCGGGTTGAGGATGCTCTGGATATGCCCACTGCTGGACAGCACAAACTCGACCTTGCCACCGAACAACTGCGCTGACTTGTAGCAGGACTGCCACGGCGTGATGTGGTCGTTGGTGCCGGCCAGGGAGTAGATATCAGCGGTGACCTGCTTGAGGTCGATGGGCGTGCCGCACACTTCCAGGGCGTTGGCGCGTACCAGTGGGTTGTTCTTGAACAGTTCGATCAGGTCGCCATGGAACGCGGCCGGCAAGCGTGTGGTGTCGTTGTTCCAGAACAGGATATCGAACACTGGCGGTTCGTTGCCCAGCAGGTAGTTGTTGACCCAATAGTTCCAGATCAGGTCGTTGGGGCGCATCCAGGCAAAGACCTTGGCCATGTCGCGGCCTTCCAGCACGCCGGCCTGATAGGAGTGCCGCTTGGCTGCTTCCAGGGTCTGCTCATCGACAAACAGCGCCACCTGGGTGTCCAGGGTGGTGTCCAGCACGCTCACCAGCAGGGTCAGGGCGTTGACCTTCTTCTCGCCCAGCGCCGCGTAGTGGCCCAGCAGTGCGGTGCAGGTGATGCCACCGGAGCAGGCGCCGAGCATATTCACGTCCTTGCTGCCGGTAATTGCCGTGACCACATCGACCGCTTCCTTCAGCGCCTCAATATAAGTGGACAGCCCCCACTCGCGCTGGGCCTTGGTGGGGTTGCGCCAACTGACGATAAACGTCTGCTGGCCATTGCGCAGGCAGAACCGTGCCAGGCTCTTTTCCGGGCACAGGTCGAATACGTAGAATTTGTTGATCTGCGGCGGCACCACCAGCAGTGGGCGCTCGTGCACTTGCTCGGTGATGGGCTTGTACTGGATCAGCTCCAGCACATCGTTGCGAAACACCACCGCGCCTTCGCTGGTGCCCAGGGTCTTGCCGACCTCAAAAGCGCCCATGTTGACCTGGCTCGGCATACCGCCGTTGTGCACCATGTCCTTGGCCAGGTGGGACAAACCGTCGAGCAGGCTTTTACCGCCGGTTTCAAAGAAGCGTTTGACCGCCGCCGGGTTGGCCGCGCTGTTGGTGGGGGCCATGGCTTCGGTCATCAGGTTGATCACGAAGTGGCCGCGGCTGATGTCTTGTGCCGACAGGTTGCTGTCGTCGATCCAGTCGTGAAGTTCCTTGCGCCACGCCAGGTAAGTCTGCAAATAACGTTTGTAGAGCGGGTTCTGGCTCCAGGCCGGGTCGTTGAAGCGACGGTCGTCGCCCTCGGGCACCAGTGCGGATTTGCCGAACATCACGTTCTTCAACTCAACGCCAAAGTGGGCGACGTGCTTGACGCTGTGCAACGGTTGCTTGATGGCTTGGGTCAGCACCATCTTGGCCGAGGCCAGTAAATCCTTTTTGCGTAACGCGATGATCGGGTTCAGCCCCAGGGTGTTTTCCGAGGCCTGGCGTTTCAAGTCATCGTTATTCTTGTTACTCATCTACGACGCTCCATTGTCCGAAAGACGAGTACCGGCGATTGCTGCGCACCCAATTTCGATACACGACACCAGCCTGGTACTGCGACCCGGGTGACCGTTGATACCGCATCGTCAAATGCAGGGAACTTGCCAGCTCCATTGGTTACCCGAGTTTATTTTTTTTCGCAAGCGGGCCGATCATTGGCCGCGCGACAGGGCATTCAAGCAGATGAAATTAGAAAATGCGCTCTAAAGAGCTAGAGGCCTGTGCTAGAGCATCAGCCGCACGACCGACTCACTCGGGTCGCGGGTTTTTCCGGCCGCTTTGAGATCGGCCAGGTAGTCGGCCCATAGCGCGTCCTGACGTACGGCCAACTGGTAGAGGTAGTCCCAGGTGAACAGTCCGCTGTCATGGCCGTCATCGAAGGTCAATTTCAGTGCGTACTGGCCGGCCGGTTCCAGCTTGATCAACCGGACGTTGAGCTTGCCGAATTGCAGGATGGGTTTGCCGTGGCCCTGGACCTCGGCGGAAGGCGAGTGCACCCGCAGGAATTCGGCGGGCAACTGGTAGGTTTCGTCCGGCCCGTAGGTCAGGCCGAGGGTGTTGGAGGTTTTGTGCAGGTTTACTGCGGTAGGAAATTTCGACATTGGAGATAACCCTGAAGGAGCCGGCCCAAACTGTGGGAGGGACCAATGTGGGAGCCGGGCTTGCCCGCGATGCAGGCACCTCGATGTTCCAGCAACACTGAGGTGATGCTATCGCAGGCAAGCCAGCTCCCACACAAGCCACTCTCACATTGAGTGAGGCTTACAGGATATAACGAGACAGATCTTCGTTCTGTGCCAATTCGCCCAAGTGGCTGTTCACATACTCGGCATCGATCTTGATCGCTTCGCCATTCTGCGCACCGGCCATGTCGCCGGCGCTGAAGGATACTTCCTCAAGCAGGCGCTCAAGCAAGGTATGCAGGCGACGGGCACCGATATTTTCAGTCTTCTCGTTGACCTGCCAGGCAATCTCCGCCAGGCGCTTGATTCCGTCTGCCTGGAATTCGATACCCAGCCCTTCGGTTTTCAACAGCTCGCGGTACTGTTCGGTGAGCGAGGCATGCGGCTCGCTGAGGATGCGCTCGAAGTCGCCCGGCGTCAGCGCCTTGAGTTCCACCCGGATCGGCAAGCGGCCTTGCAGCTCGGGCACCAGGTCGCTGGGCTTGCTCAGGTGGAAGGCACCGGAGGTGATAAACAGGATGTGGTCAGTCTTGACCATGCCCAGCTTGGTGTTGACCGTGCAACCTTCGATCAGCGGCAGCAAATCGCGCTGCACGCCTTCGCGGGAGACATCCACGCCGCCGGAATTACCGCGCTTGGCGACCTTGTCGATCTCATCGATAAACACAATGCCATGTTGCTCGACCGCTTCCAGGGCCTTGGCCTTGAGTTCTTCCTCATTGACCAGGCGCCCGGCTTCTTCGTCGCGCACCAGCTTGAGGGCTTCTTTCACCTTGAGCTTGCGGCTTTTCTTCTTGCCCTTGCCCATGTTGGCGAACAGGTTCTGCAACTGGCTGGTCATTTCTTCCATGCCAGGCGGGGCAGAGATATCCACGCCGGACACTTCGGCCACTTCGATCTCGATTTCCTTGTCATCCAACTGGCCTTCACGCAGGCGCTTGCGGAACAGCTGGCGGGTGTTGGAATCAGTAGCCGGAGCCGCGTCTTCGTTGAAACCCATGCGTGCCGGTGGCAGCAGGGCGTCGAGGATGCGCTCTTCAGCGGCGTCTTCGGCGCGATGGCTGACCTTGGTTACTTCCTGTTCGCGCAGCATCTTCAAGGCGGCGTCAGCCAGGTCACGAATGATCGACTCGACATCGCGGCCCACATAGCCAACTTCGGTGAACTTGGTCGCTTCGACTTTGATGAACGGTGCGTTCGCCAATTTGGCCAGGCGCCGGGCGATCTCGGTTTTACCGACACCGGTCGGGCCGATCATCAGGATGTTCTTGGGCGTTACTTCAACGCGCAGTTCTTCCGGCAGTTGCATCCGGCGCCAGCGGTTACGCAGCGCAATGGCAACGGCGCGCTTGGCATCGTCCTGGCCGATGATATGGCGGTTGAGTTCATGGACGATTTCGCGGGGAGTCATGGACATAGTGTTTGGCGGCCTCAAGCCTGAATAAGCCCAGGGCTTACTCGGCGAGGTCCTGCTCCTCAATGGTCTGGTTATGGTTGGTGAACACGCAGATATCGCCAGCGATACCCAGGGCGGTCTCGACGATTTCCCGGGCCGACAGGTCGGTTTTCTTCAACAGCGCGCTGGCCGCAGCCTGGGCGTAGCCGCCACCGGAACCCATGGCGATCAGGCCATGCTCGGGCTCAACCACGTCGCCGTTGCCGGTGATGATCAGCGAAGCGTCTTTGTTCGCAACGGCGAGCATGGCCTCCAGGCGGCTGAGGGAGCGGTCGGTGCGCCATTCTTTGGCAAGTTCGACAGCGGCGCGCACCAGGTGGCCCTGGTGTTTCTCAAGCTGGCCTTCGAAACGCTCGAACAGGGTAAAGGCGTCGGCGGTTGCGCCTGCGAAGCCGGCAAGCACCTGGCCGTGGTACAGGCGGCGCACTTTCTTGGCGTTGCCTTTCATCACGGTGTTGCCCAGGGAAACCTGGCCGTCGCCGCCCATGACAACTTTGCCGTGGCGACGTACTGAAACGATGGTGGTCAAGGGGAGAGTCTCCACGCAGCGGGGCGAAAATGCCCTGATGAGAACTCATATGGGGGTGGCGGGGGGGATTTCAACCGTAGGACGGGTGCGCGGACGAGTGGTGTCTATGGGTTCAACACCCACTTGAGCACACTGTAAACCAAAGTGGGAGCCGGCTTGCCTGCGATAGCGGTGTGTCAGTCACTGAAACATGGACTGTTACACCGCTATCGCAGGCAAGCCAGCTCCCACATTGATACCGTGTTGGCTGCTGAGTCAGCGGCTCTGGCGTTGTTGTAACAACAGGTTGCTAAACCCGGCGCCGGCCAATTGCTTTTGCGCCACGGTCAGCTGTTCGCGGTTGCTGAACGGCCCCACCAATACGCGATACCAGGTCGCGTCCTTCACCGTGCCGGACTCAACCGATACCGATTGGCCCAACAGAATGATCTGTGCGCGTACACGGTCCGCATCCGCCTGTTTCGGGAACGAGCCCGCTTGCAGGAAGAACTTGGTCACCGGCGCGGCCTTGGTGGCTGCCACTGGCGGTGCTGGCGGCGGCGTGATGCCGGCCAGCGCGGCCTGGGCGCGCGCGGTGTCGATTTTCGCCGCTTCCGCTGGGGTTACCGGCGTGGTTGGCACCTGAGGCGTCGGCAAGGTTTTTTCCGGCACGGCGTCAGGCGGCACGATCACTTCCGATTCCGGCAGCAGCGTGTAGAAGTCGTACTTGGGCTTTACCGGTGCAGTTGGGCTCGGTGCGGTCTTGTTGGCTTCGGCGATTTTAGTGGCCTTTTGCTGCTCCTGTTTGACGCGCTTGACGTCATCGCCCTGGCCGGGCTCCAGCTTCATCAGAAACACGATAAATGCGCCGACCGTAAGGCCGATGGCCATCCACAACCAACCCGGAATCGGTTGCTTCGCCGGGGCCTGGTAGCGGCTGGCGCCGCGCTTGGGTGCAGGTTTTTTCTTGGCAGCCAACTTACATACGCTCCAGAGTTTCCAGGCCCAAGAGTTCCAGGCCTTGCTTGAGGGTGCGTCCAGCCAATGCGGCAAGGCGCAGGCGACTTTGTTTCTGGGCTTCGTCGTCGGCGGTCAGGATCGGGCAGTTCTCGTAGAAACTGGAGAACAGGCCGGCCACTTCGTACAAATAGGTGCACAGGATGTGCGGTGTGCCTTTTTCGCCAACGCTGTTGAGCACTTCGCCAAATTGCGCGAGCTTGGCCGCCAGCTCCTGTTCGTGGGCGGCGTCCAACGCGATCTGGCCTTCGACTTCGCTGAAGTCCTTGCCCAGCTTGCGGAATACCCCGGCCACGCGGGTGTAGGCGTACAGCAGGTACGGCGCGGTGTTGCCTTCGAAGTTGAGCATCAGGTCGAAGTTGAAGCTGTAGTCGCTGGTGCGGTGCTTGGACAGGTCGGCATATTTCACCGCGCCAATGCCCACCACACGGGCGATATTACGCAGGTCGGCCTCGGCCAGCTCCGGGTTCTTTTCCTTCACCAGGTTGTAGGCACGTTCCTGGGCTTCGGTCAGCAGGTCGATCAGCTTCACGGTGCCGCCGTCACGGGTCTTGAACGGGCGGCCATCGGCGCCGTTCATGGTGCCGAAGCCCATGTGTTCCATGTGCATCGGGTGGGTGACAAAACCGGCGCGGCGCGCCACTTCGAACACCTGCTGGAAGTGCAGGGCCTGGCGCTGGTCGACGAAGTACAGCGCACGGTCAGCCTTGAGCACGCCACTGCGGTAACGCACGGCGGCCAGGTCAGTGGTGGCGTAGAGGTAGCCGCCATCGGCCTTGACGATGATCACCGGCAGCGGCTCGCCGTCGGCGGTCTTGAATTCTTCGAGGAACACGCACTGGGCGCCGTTGCTTTCGACCAGCAGGCCCTTGGCCTTGAGGTCGTTGACCACGTTGATCAGGTCGTCGTTGTAGGCGCTTTCGCCCATCACGTCGGCCATGGTCAGTTTCACGTTGAGCAGCTCGTAGATTTCCTGGCAGTGAGACAGGGAAATTTCACGGAAGCGGTTCCACAGCGCCAGGCACTCTTGGTCGCCGGCTTGCAGCTTGACCACCAGGCCCCGTGCGCGGTCGGCGAACTCTTCAGACTCGTCAAACCGCTTTTTGGCGGCGCGGTAGAAGTTTTCCAGGTCGGCCAGCTCGTTGCTGGTGATCGGGTTTTCCTGCAGATAGGCCATCAGCATGCCGAACTGGGTGCCCCAGTCGCCCACGTGGTTCTGGCGGATAACGGTGTCGCCGAGGAATTCCAGCACCCGTGCCACGCCGTCGCCAATGATGGTGGAGCGCAGGTGGCCCACGTGCATTTCCTTGGCCAGGTTCGGCGCCGACAGGTCAATGACCACGCGCTGGCTGTCGCCGGCCTTGCGTGCACCGATGCGGGCATCGGCCAGGGCGGCATCCAGGCGCGACGCCAGGGCCTGGGTGTTCTGGAAGAAGTTGATAAAGCCTGGCCCGGCGATTTCGGCCTTGGTGACACTGGCGTCAGCCGGCAGCGCGGCGATGATTTTTTCTGCCAGGTCACGTGGCTTCATGCCGGCTGGCTTGGACAGCATCATCGCGATGTTGCTGGCGAAGTCGCCATGGGTCTTGTCGCGGGTGTTCTCCACCTGGATCGCCGGCGACAGGCCTTCAGGCAACACACCTTCGTTGACGAGTTGGGTGAGGGCTTGTTGGATCAGCTGGCGAATGGTGTCTTTCATGGTGTTCTCTTTCGACCGCAAGCGGCGGCGCGCGATGCGCAGGTGGAAAAACTGGGCATTATCCGTGGCGAGGGCGGGCTTGCCAACCGTTCCGGACCTGTGGAGCATTTTGTAGGAGCGAGCTTGCTCGCGAAAATCGTCAACGATAACGCGGGCTTCCTGATTTAACGCGGTGTTCTTGAGTTTTTCGCGAGCAAGCTCGCTCCTACAGTGGTGGGTGGATCAATACAAATCTACCGGGTCTACATCCAACGACCATCGCACCTGCCGACCGCTGGGCAGTTGCTCCAGCTCAAGCATCCAGCGACTTAATAGCCGATGCAGTGGCGCGCGGGAAGTTGCCTGCAAGAGTAGCTGAGCCCGATAACGCCCGGCGCGCCGCTCCATGGGCGCAGGCACCGGGCCGAGTAACTCGATGCCACTGAGGGCCAGTTCGCCCAATAAACGCTCGGCGGTGCTGCAGGCTTCATCAAGAAAACCTTCGGCCTGCCCGGGCTTGTGGGCCTCGGCACGCAACAGCGCCAGGTGTGCAAAAGGCGGCAGGCCAGCGGCGCGGCGTTCGCTCAAGGCTTGCTCGGCAAAAGCAAAGTAGCCTTGCTCCGTCAGTTGAATCAGCAGCGGGTGGTCGGCCAGGTGCGTCTGGATAATCACCCGACCTGGCTCTTCGGCCCGCCCGGCGCGTCCTGCCACCTGCACGATCAACTGCGCCATGCGTTCGCTGGCGCGAAAATCCCCGGAGAACAGCCCGCCATCGGCGTCCAGGATCGACACCAGGGTCACCCGTGGGAAGTGGTGCCCTTTGGCGAGCATCTGCGTGCCGATCAGAATGCACGGTTGGCCTTTCTGAATGGTGGCAAACAACTGGTTCATTGCATCTTTGCGCGACGTGCTGTCGCGATCGACCCGCAGCACCGGGTAATCCGGGAACAGAATGCCCAGGCGCTCTTCGGCGCGCTCGGTGCCGGCGCCCACCGGCCGCAGGTCCACCTTGCCGCACTGCGGGCAATGGCGTGGCACCCGCTCTACATGGCCGCAGTGATGGCAACGCAATTCGCCGTAGCGCTGGTGCACGGTCATGCGCGCATCGCAGCGCTCGCATTCGGACATCCAGCCGCAGTCATGGCACAGCAGTGTCGGCGCAAAGCCGCGGCGGTTGAGGAACACCAATACTTGCTGGCCCGCGGCGAGGGTCTGGCCGATGGCCTGTTGCATCGGACCGGAAATGCCGCTGTCCAACGGGCGGCTTTTCACGTCCAGGCGCAGGAAGCGCGGTTGTTTGGCGCCGCCAGCACGCTCGTTCAGGCGCAGCAGCCCGTAACGGCCGGTGTAGGCGTTGTGCAGGCTTTCCAGGGAAGGCGTGGCCGAGCCCAGCACAATCGGGATGTCTTCCTGGCGTGCGCGCACCAGTGCCAGGTCGCGGGCGTGGTAACGCAGGCCTTCCTGCTGTTTATAGGAGCCGTCGTGCTCCTCGTCGATGATGATCAGCCCGGGGTTTTTCATCGGGGTGAACAGCGCCGAACGGGTGCCGATAATGATGTCGGCCTCGCCGTCCCGCGCTGCGAGCCACGACTCCAGGCGCTCACGGTCATTGACCGCGGAGTGCACCAGGGCGATGCGCGCGTTGAAGCGCTGCTCGAAACGCGCCAGAGTCTGCGGGCCCAGGTTGATCTCCGGAATCAGCACCAGTGCCTGCTTACCGGCCTGCAGGGTTTCGCGGATCAGTTGCAAATAGACTTCGGTCTTGCCGCTGCCGGTGACGCCGGCCAGCAGGAAGGCGTGGAAACTGTCGAAACCGGCGCGAATCGCCTCATACGCGGCGCGTTGCTCGGGGTTCAGCGGCAACTCCGGCTGGGCCAGCCAGTGTTCGTGGCGCGGGTCCGGGGCGTGCTTGCGGATTTCCACCTGCACCAGGCCCTTGGCCAGCAACAGGTCGAGGCTGTCTTTGCTCAGCATCAGTTTGCTTAATAGCTGATGGGCCACGCCGTGGGGGTGCTGTGCCAAGGTGGCCAGGGCCTCACGCTGACGTGGGGCGCGGGCGATGCGCGGGTCGTCAAGGCGTGCGCCGGGCACCATCGACCAGAAACGCTCCTGGCGAGCTTCGGCCAGTTCGCCCTGGCGCAGCAGCACCGGCAGCGCCCAGCTCAAGGTATCGCCCAGGCTGTGTTGGTAATACTGCGCGGTCCACAGGCACAGCTTGAACAGCGCGGGCGGCAGCGGCGGCGTGGCGTCGAGCAGGGCAATTGCCGGCTTGAGCTTTTCGGCGGGCACTTCGCTGTGGTCGGTAACTTCCACCAGAATGCCGATCATTTCCCGGCGCCCGAACGGCACGCGCACGCGCATGCCTGGCTGCAACTGCGCACGCGACACGCCGGGCGGGGCCCGGTAATCGAACAGGCGGCGCAGGGGCGAGGGCAGGGCTAGGCGCAAAATGGCGTCGGGCACGCGAGGAGTCTCATCGATAAAGGCAAGCGGTGGCGCAGGGGCGCGAGCCTAGCAGACCAGGGGTGTCCCGTCTCCAGTACTGGGATCGGATCTCCAGAACGGCTCAGCCTTCTGTGGGAGCTGGCTTGCCTTCATTCCAGGCAGTTAAGGATTTTTTTGTAGGAGCGAGCTTGCTCGCGATAAACTCACAGGCGCCGCGTTCATTCAGCAAGCACGCGTTTTCGTTGACGCTTTCGCGAGCAAGCTCGCTCCTACAGAAGGCGATGACCGCTTAACTGACTAAGCCCGGCTCCCACGACGGCGCAATGCCAGGAATTTCTGATGAAAGGGAGTTTTCGGCCATTACCGCCGCTTGCGCGATTAAAAAGGTCTGGTAGAATCCGCGGCCTAATTACGTGCGGTATTCGACAATAGTGTCGAGTGGCGGCACGCTAGCCTGAGGAAGTGCCATGAAAGCCGATATCCATCCAGCGTACGAAACCATCCAAGTCACCTGCAGCTGCGGCAACAAGTTCGAAACTCGTTCGAACCTGTGCAAGCCACTGGGTACTGACGTATGCAACGAGTGCCACCCGTTCTACACCGGTAAGCAGAAAACTCTGGACACCGGCGGCCGCGTACAGCGCTTCGCAGATCGCTTTGGTGCTTTCGGCAAGAAGCCTGCTACTCCAGCAGAGTAAGGTTCAAGAGCCTTATGGGCTTTTACCTGCTGTTGAAAAAGGCGTCCCTCGTGGGCGCCTTTTTTGTGCCTGG